>CAZQEQ010000036.1:0-30787 GCA_964592385.1 uncultured candidatus Brocadiaceae bacterium
TTACCTTTTCCAGAAAATCCCCACCAACCCCCGAAAAACTGGGGACGAGCCAGCGCGCGCTCCTCTTGCGGGCCGGAGAGGGCGTGGTCTATAATGCGCGTGCCACCTTTTCACGCGCAGGCGCGCCATGAGCTACTTCCGCCCCGAAATAGACGCGATGGACGGCTACACGCCCGGCTTTCAGCCGAAGGGGGCGGGGTACGTCAAGCTGAATACCAACGAGAACCCGTATCCGCCCTCGCCCCGCGCCGTAGAGGCGATGCGGGCGACCATCGGCGACGGACTGCGCAAGTACCCGGACCCGATGGCCGACGCCTTCCGGGCGAAGGCTGCCGAGGTGCTCGGGACGGTCCCCGGGCGCATCCTCTGCGCCAACGGCTCCGACGAGCTGCTGAACATGGCGATACGCAGCTTCTGCGGCGAGGGGGGAAGGATCGCCTTCGCCACCCCGACTTACAGCCTCTACGACGTGCTGGTCAGGATTCAGGGGGCCGAGCCGGTCGCGGTGGACTTCCCGGAGGACTACGGCCTGCCGTCCGACCTGGCGCGAACGGGGGCAAGGCTGACGCTGCTGTGCAACCCGAACGCGCCGAGCGGCACGCTCATCCCGCCGGACCAGGTGGCCGGACTGGCCGCGCAGGTCGAGGGCGTCCTGCTCGTGGACGAGGCGTACGTGGACTTCGCCGATGCGAACTGCCTGGGGCTGGTGGACCGATGCCCGAACGTCGTGGTGGCGCGAAGCTTCTCCAAGTCTTACAGCCTGGCCGGCCTGCGGTTCGGCTACGCCGTGGCGCAGGAGCCGCTCATAGAGGGCATGGCGAAGGTGAAGGACTCGTACAACGTGGACGCCGTCGCCATCGCCGGCGCGACGGCCGCCCTCGGGGACCAGGAGTGGCTCCGGCGCAACGTGGCGAGGATCAAGGCGACCCGCGCCCGGCTGAGCGCGGGCCTGGAGGGGCTCGGCTTCCGCTGCTGGCCCTCGCAGACGAACTTCGTCCTGGCCCGGGCGCCGCAGCCGCTGAGCGCCCGCGAACTGCACGATGAGCTGTTCGAGCGCAAGGTCCTGGTGCGCTACTTCGACGCGCCCCGGCTGGACGACTGTCTGCGTATCAGTGTGGGTTCGGAGGAGGAGACCGACGTCCTCCTGGGCGCACTTGAGACGATAGTCGCGACAGCCCAAGCCAGTGGAGACGATTGAAAATGGCCGAGAACGAACGCAGTGCGTCGGCGGAGCGCAAGACGCGCGAAACGTCCATTCGCGTCGAGCTATCGCTGGATGGAACCGGCCAGTGCCAGGCCGCGACCGGCGTGGGTTTCCTCGACCACATGCTGGACCTGCTCACGCGGCACGCGGGGTTTGACCTGACCGTTCGGGCCGAGGGCGACCTGGAAGTGGACGCCCACCACAGCACCGAGGACGTCGGCATCGTGCTGGGCACGGCGCTCGGGGACGCGCTGGGCGACAAGCGGGGCATCACGCGCTTCGGGGACGCCCGCGTGCCGATGGAGGAGAGCCTGGCGGCGGTGGCGCTGGACCTGAGCGGGCGCGGCTCCCTGAGCTACCAGGCGGAGTTCCCGACGCACAAGGTCGGGGAGTTCGACGTGGAGCTGGTCGAGGAGTTTCTGCACGCGTTCTGTCTGAACGGCGGCATCACGATGCACGTGGACGTCGTGCGCGGCCACAACTCCCACCACATCGCCGAGGCCATCTTCAAGGCGGTGGCGCGCGCCCTGCGGACCGCGGTCGCCATTGACCCGCGGGCCGCCGGAGAGGTGCCCTCGACGAAGGGCATCCTCTGACTCACCCGGCCAGCGGCTCCATGAAGTCCCTCGCGGCGCGGCGGAAGAGCCGTTCCTCACCCTCCGGACCGGGCGCCGCTTCGAGAAGCGCGTGGGCGATGAGGGCAGCCGTTTCGTCGTCACTTACCGCCCGCCCCAGCACGGCCTGGGAGGCCGCGCGCAGCTGCGCCAGGTCGAAGCGGTCCGGCAGGAAGGCGAAGAGCAGATGCGTCCGCCCGGCCAGGAGCCGAAGCCTTTCCAGCCCGGCCCGGGCGATCCCGTCATGGTCGAACGCCATCGGCGGCAGGCTATCGACGGGGTGCCACGCGGCGGATGCCGCGTCGTCCCCTGCGACGGCGTCCGCGCCGCCGGGCCGCGCCACGGCGAGGTAGGCCACGGTTACGTTGCGCCCGCGGGGGTCGCGGCCGGGCTTGCCCCAGGCGCCTATCTGCGCCAGGGCGGCCGGGCGCACGCCCGTCTCCTCCCGCAACTCGCGGGCGCAGGCGTCGGGCAGGTCCTCGTCCTCGTCCACGAACCCGCCGGGCAGGGCCCACCTGCCCCTGTACGGCTCGTTGGCTCGCTGCACGAGAAGCAGACAGAGGGCACCCGAGGCATCGAGCGCGAAGGTGACGGCGTCCGTGGTGACGTACAGCTTGTCGGGCACAGGCATGGGTCTCCTCCGCGTGGGGCCTGACGTCGTGTTGATCTTTGCGACGGCAATCCCTGTGCCCACACATTCTGCGCGAAGGGCCGCGCGGCGTCAAAAGGAACGCGCCCCGCCGCGCTGCCAGTTGATTTTCGCGGCGTTGCGGGCATAATGGTCATGTCGAGCCGTTCGGCAGGAGGCATCATGATACTCGTCATAGACAACTACGATTCTTTCACTTACAACCTCGTGCAGCGCCTGGGTGAGGCGGGCACGACGGACATCCAGGTTTACCGGAACGACAAGATCACGGTGCCGGAGGTCGAAGAGCTGGCCCCGGACCGCATAATCGTTTCCCCCGGCCCGTGCACGCCGCGCGAGGGCGGTGTCTCGAACGACGTGATAAGGCACTTCGCGGGCAAGGTGCCTATCCTGGGCGTCTGTCTGGGGCACCAGTGCATCGGCTATACGTTCGGCGCGACGGTGGACCGCCACCGCCGGCTCATGCACGGCAAGACGAGCCTCATACACCACGACGGCAAGACGATATTCGAGGGCTTGAGCAATCCGTTCGAGGCGACGCGCTATCACTCCCTGTCCATCGTGGAAGAGACGCTGCCAAACTGCTTCGAGGTCTCGGCCAGGGCGGAGCCCGACGAGATCATGGGCGTCCGTCACAGGGAGTACCCGCTGGAAGGCGTCCAGTTCCACCCCGAATCCTTCCTCACCGACGAAGGCCCGAAACTGCTGGCGAACTTCCTGCGGATGTAAGCCCCCAACCGTCCGGGCCCTGCGACGACTGCCCCGGCTCCCCCGGTTTCCGGGGGCGATGTCTGACGCGCTTCTCCCTTCAGCCGCGGGGATGGAACCGGCGGTGGATATCCGTCAGTCGGCTCCTGTCCACGTGCGTGTATATCTCGGTGGTGGCGATGTCCGCGTGGCCGAGCATGACCTGGACGGAGCGCAGGTCGGCGCCGCCGGCCAGCAAGTGGGTGGCGAAGCTGTGCCGCAGCATGTGCGGGTGGACGTTGGCGCCGATGCCGGCGGCGGCCGCGTGCTTCCTGACGCGGCGCCAGAGGGAAACGCGGCCGAGGCGCCGGCCCGTGCGGCTCAGCAGGAGGGCGAGTTCGTCCTTGTTGCGCAGCAGGGCCGGCCGGCCGCGCTCCATGTAGGCACGCAGGGCCTGCAGGGCGGGCTTGCCGACGGGCACGAGCCGTTCCTTCCTGCGCTTGCCGTAGCAGCGCACGAAGGCATACTCGAAGTTGACGTGCCCCACGTTGAGGCCGCAGACTTCGGCGGCCCTCGCGCCGGTCGCGTAGAGCATCTCGAGGGCCGCCCGATCCCGCAGGCCGATGGGCGTGTCGGTCGGCGGCGCCTCGATGAGCCGGCTCACTTCCTCGACGCCGAGCACCTCGGGGATGCGCTTCCAGTCCCGCGGCGTGCGCAGGGACTCGGCGGGGTCGCGCGCGACGTGGCCCTCCGCCAGCAGGAACCGGTAGAACATCCGCACGGAGACAAGCCGGCGCCGGATGGTGCTCGACGAGAGGCCCCGCCGGCGGCACGCGTCCATGTAGTTGATCAGTTGCGAGGGACGCACGGCCCCCAGGTCACGGTCGCTGCGGGCCTTGATGAAGGCGAGGAAGTCGGCCAGGTCGCGCTGGTAGGCGTCCAGCGTGTTCGCGCCCAGGCCGCACTCGGCGGAGCAGTAGTGGAGGAAGAAGTCCAGCAGGTCTTCGGCTGTGGTCATCTTGTGCGGCTCCCCCAAGGCTGACCCCGTGCGGCGCCACGGGATCCGGACGCCATGATATGGGCGCTGCCGAAGGCATGTCAATCAGCACGGGCGGGGGCGGAGAAATGTTTGTTTTCTTCAACTCTTTCCCATAGAATGTTTTAGGCAATCGCCGGGAAGGAATCCCCAGGCCTGATATTCGAGTTCTCCCCAATGCACGCAAACCAGAACGAGCAGCGTTTCGGGCGGTTCGAGCTTCTCGAACAGCTCAAGGACGGCGTGGCCGGCAGCGTCTACCGGGCGCGTGACACGGAGAGCGGCAAGACCGTGCTCCTGAAGATCGTCGCCCCCATGCTGAGCCAGAACCCGGACTTCGGCCGGTATCTCTACGAGAAGTGGGCGGACCAGCAGTCCCTGGTCGAGCACCCGAACGTCCTGCGCGTCTGGGAAGCGGCCAAAGCGGATGAATGCTACTACGTGGCCTTCGAGGAGATCGAGGGGCAGAGCCTGTCTGAAGTGCTCAAGACGGGCTCCGTGGACGTCGACGAAGCGCTCGACATCCTTCACCAGACGGCGGAGGCGCTCCGGGCGATCCACCGGCGGGAGGTCATACACGGCCACTTGAAGCCGTCGGACGTGTTCCTGACCAAGGACGGCCTGGGCCGCCGCCTGGTTAAAGTCGCGCTGCTCGACGTGGCGGTCGCGTCGGCGGACAGCCTGGTGTCGGTGTTCGGCGACATGGTGGGCACGCCCAAGTACATGGCGCCGGAGGTCATTCGGGGGCGGCTGCCCGGTGAGCAGGCGGATATCTTCGCGCTCGGCGTGATCGCCTACGAGCTTGTTACCGGCCGCGAGCCGTTTCCTTCGGAGCACAGCGTGGGCTACCTGTTCGCCAACTGCCAGGGGGAACCCAGGCCGGCGGACGAAGTGGTCGAGGAAGTGCCGCATGAGATGGCCCTGGTCCTGAATCGCATGTTGGAGAAGGAAGGCGCGGAGCGCTACCGCACCATGCAGCGACTGCTGGACGATCTGGAGCGGTGCATACGCAGGATAAGGACCGGCCGCTCCGAGGTGGTGCCCTACGGCACGGACTCCGCGTTTGCGGCCAACTACGAGCTTCCCCGGCCGCGCAGGGGGCAGGGGACCCGTCTGCCCCTGGGCTACGCGGCAGTGTTGCTGTGCCTGCTGGCCGTTGCCACGGGCCTGGTGGGTTACACGATCGGCGTCGGCAGGGGCGGGCCGGGGCCTCTGTCGCGGGGCGGGCAGGACGCGCCGCGTGGAGGCGAAGTGGCCCCGAATGCCCAGGTCGAGAGGGCCGGAACCGGTGCGCCCGTGCAGGCGACCGGCGACGAGGCCGAGGACCGTTTCAACCGGGCCGTGGCCGACCGGGACCGTTACGGCGCCCGCGGCCAGTACCAGCTTGCCGTGGCAGCGTTCATGGACGTGGCGAAGGACTTCCCGGATACGCCCTACGCGCAGCAGGCCCTCGAACAGGTGGGCCGCATATGTATCGAGTGGGCCGACAGCCTCGTGGAGGCGCGCGACTACAGCACCGCTCTGTCCAGGTACCAGCAGGCCATCCAGAGCGTGCCGGCGGGCAGCAAGTTCGCCCAGGTCGCGCGCGGCAAGATCCCGTCGGCGATGGCCGGCCTGGCCGGGGAGGCCGTGAGCGAGGGCCGCTACGGAGAAGCGCTCCAGGTCTACCAGCAGATCGCGCAGGACTATCCCGAGGCCGCGGAGGCGGAGTTGCTGGAACGCAAGGAACCCGAGTTACTGCTCGGGCAGGCGTGGGCGTGCCAGGAGGAGGGCCGGTATGACGCGGCCTACGACGCCCTCATGGAGGTGGTCAACTCCTACGCGGGCACGAGATGGGCGCAGGACGCTGCCAGGACGATGCCGGAGGTATGCCTGTTGCGCGCCCAGGCGGCGCTGGACGGGGACGACCTGGCCGGGGCTCGGCAGCAGATACGCCAGTTGATGGAAGGCTACCCGGGGCACGACGTGGCCCGGCGCGCTCGCGAACTGGACGCCGCGGCCTTGGTGGACCTCTTCTCCAGGGCCGTCGAGAACCGCGAGGCCGAACAGGCCGACGGATACTTCGCCGAACTGCTCCGGCTCTATCCGTCCGGCCCCCAGGCGGTTGCCGCCGTGAAGATGCGCCTCGGCCTGGGAAGCGGCGAGCCGGAGGCGCCCGCTTCAGAGGCCACCATCGAGGCCGATCTTGAGAACGCCCGGAAGCGTCGCGAAGGTGGGGACTTCGTCGGCGCCCTGAAGTTGCTGGAAGCGGTGCTGACGCGCGGGAGCCTCAACTCGCCGACGGCGATCCAGGCAGCGGGGCTCTTGCCGGAGTGGATCTACGAATCCGCTCTGCAGGCGTACGGCACGGGCGCTGCGACCAAGTGCAAGGAGATGCTGGAAGGGCTCGGTGCCCAGTTCAAAGGGAGCCGCTGGGGCCAGAGGGCGGGCCTGACGCTCGAGCACATCCAGAACGCCCCCGAAGGCGCCGTTTACGTTCCCGAAGGCCGTTTCCGGATGGGCACGGACATGAGCCAGATCGCAGTGATCGCGCAGGACTATGGCCTCCCTCTGCTGCGGGAAGACAAGGACGGCGCCGAGATGTTCGCGATCGCCCATGGTTTCAGCGCCGAGACGCCGGCTCGCTCCGTTGAGACGAAAGCCTACTTCATCGACAGGGCAGAGGTCACGAACGGGCAGTACAAGCGGTTCGTTGACGAGACGGGTTACGCGCCGCCCTCTCATTGGCTGGGGGGCACGTATCCGACCGGGCAGGCCGACTATCCCGTGACGGACGTCACGCTCGCCGACGCCCAGGCCTACGCCGCTTGGTGCGGCGGGCGTCTGCCCACCGAGCAGGAATGGGAGAAGGCTTCGCGCGGCGTGGACGGGCGGACTTTCCCGTGGGGGGAGGCATTCAAGAAGGAAAGCTGCCACCACATGCTGCCCAGGGCGACGGGGCCGCTGTCCGTTGGGTCTCGTCCTTCTGGCGCGAGCCCGTACGGTTGCCTGGACATGATCGGCAACGTGATGGAATGGACGAGCAGCCGGTTCGGGCCGTATCCCGGCAACGAACTGGGCCCGGCCGCCGGCGGGCAGGACGGCGTGGTCCGTCGGGGCGGCTCGTGGGTCCAGGAGGAACTCGCACCCATCCCCACCCGATGCGCCGCTCGGTACCCGTCTTCCTCTTCCGAGGCCGACGAGTTCACCGGTTTCCGGTGCGTGTACGACGTGCCCGCCTCCCCGGACGCCGGCGTGACTGCCGCCCAGTAGGCCCGTCCCGTTTGCGGAGCACAGGCTGGAATGGCGGAGGCTCTCTTGCCAGAACTCCCCGATCCTGAACGGTACCACCGGGGCAACGTAGCCGTCTGTGTCAACCCCGATTACGACGGGCCGGTGGAGCTTGACGACCTGTTCGCCCTTCCTTCCCTGCTGGAGAGCACGCCCGGAATAAGCACGCGGCAACCGGCCCGGACGACCTGCTGGCAGTGGTGTCCCCCCTGGCACGCAGGGCCCGGACTGCTCGTGCGCCAGTACGCCCACGGCGGCGCGCTGGGCGGCATCCTCGGGACCGTGTTCCCGGGCTCGGCGCGCATGGTCCACGAACTCCGGGTGGCGGCCTACGCCCGTCGCATGGACGTGCCCACGGCCCGCCCCGTCGCCGTGCGCCTGGAGAGGGTCTTCGGCCCGTTCGTGCGCGCGCACTACGTGACGGAGAACGTTTACGGAACCGCCGACCTGCTCGGGCTCTGCGCCTCGCTCGGGGCGGAACGGCCGGGACCGGCGCGGCGGCGGCGGCTGACCGGACGCATCGCCGCCGCCGTGTCGAGCATGCACGACGCCGGCATCCTCCACGCGGACCTGAACCTGAAGAACGTGCTCGTCCGGGATGCGTTTGACGAGCCGGAAGTGTTCATCATAGATTTTGACAAGGCCAGGCTGGTTCCCGGGCTTTCGCTGCGTCAGCGAATGAGCAACCTGCTGAGGCTGGACCGCTCCGTCGTGAAGTGGCAGGCGTCGCGCCGGACGGTCACCATCGGCGATCGGCTTCGAGTCGTGCTCAGCTACCTGGCCCGGTATCCTGACCTGCGGGTGAAGCGCGGCCGGATTGTCCGCCGTTACGCCCGCAGACACCTTCTGCACTGGTTCTCTCGCGAGCGTGCGTGAATCGCGCCGGCGAGCCATGCCAGAGGAGGCGCGCGACCGATGGAGAGAGTGGACGCGAACGAACTGGAGTACCGACACGGAGACAGCGGGCCGAAGTACCTTTTCCGGGGGCCGAGGATCGACTGGGGGCTGATACGCTTCCTGCCGGACGAACAGCTCGGCCCGCACTACCACGTGGAGGTGGAGGAAACGTTCTACTTCACCACCGGCAAAGGCGTGTTCGTGGCGGACGGGCTGGAGTACGACATCGCGCCCGGCTACGCCTTCCGCATGGAGCCCGGCGAAACGCACAACGTCATCAACACGGGAGACGAGCCGCTCGACGGCGTCTTCATCAAACACACCTACAAGCCCGACGACAAGGTTAACGCCGGGCAGTGAGCGCCGGCCGCTTTGCAATCGGAGTCGGGCGGGGGATATAATCGCGCACCAGCAACGCCCCTCTCATCTGGTCACGCGGCGATGGACCATCTGAACGAAGCGCATCGGATCGTCGGGCAGGAGATCGCCACCCTTCAGGCCATGGAGGACGGGCTGGGGGAGGAGTTCAGCCGTGCCGTCGAGATGGTTTACGGCTGCCAGGGTCGGGTGATCATCACAAACATAAGCAAGGCGGGCATCATGGGGCGCAAGATCTCGGCCACGCTCGCCAGCACGGGTACGCCCTCCTATTGGATGCACGCCGTCGAAGCGCGGCACGGCGACCTGGGCCGCGTGCAGGAGGGGGACGTGGTGCTCGCCCTGAGCAACAGCGGCGAGACGGAGGTGATCCAGCTCCTGCCGGCCCTGAAGAAGCTAAACGTCCCCGTGATCGCCATTACGGGCGACATGTCCTCCACCCTGGCCCGGCGCAGCGACGTGGTGCTCGACATCGGGCGCGTGCAGGAGGCCTGCCCCCTGGGGCTCGCGCCCTCGTGCAGCACCACGGCCATGGTCGTCATGGGAGACGCGCTTGCGCTGACGATCTTCGGCATGCGCGACTGGCAGCCCGAGGACTACGCCTTCTATCACCCGGGCGGGGAACTGGGCAGGAGGCTCATGAGCGTCAGGGAAGTGATGCGCACGGGCGAGGGCAACCCGGTCGCGCACTGCGGCGTCTCCCTCAGGGAAGCCCTGAAGGTGATGAGCGGCCCGGGCAGTCCCGGCGCTATCAGCCTGGTGGACGACGGCGGCCTTCTGGTGGGCTTCTTCACCGACGGGGACCTGCGCCGCCTGATGCGGGAAGGCGACGCCGGCATCATCGACGGGCCGGTCGAGGACGTGATGACGCGCAACCCGAAATCCATCGGGCACAACAGCCTGGCCGCCGAGGCGTACCGACTGCTGCGCGACTACCGCGTGGACCAGGTGCCCGTCGTGGACGACGACGGACGGCCCGTCGGCATCCTTGACGTGCAGGACTGGCTGGACGTGGAGCGGGGAATGGACCTGCCGCCGGAGAAGTGAACCAGCAGCCTATGTCGAATCCACCGGAAACAGCCATCGAGAAGGCGCGCAACGTCCGACTCGTCGTCATGGACGTTGACGGCGTCATGACCGACGGGAGGGTGCTCTATGCCGGGCCGCACGAGGGCGTCCTCTTCAACGTCCACGACGGCACGGGCATCAAGTATCTCCACCGCTGCGGCATCCGGACGGCGATCATCACCGGGCGCCAGGTGGATGCCGTGCGGGTGCGCGCGGAGTCGCTCGGCATCGCGCACGTCGTCCTCGGCGCGAAGGTCAAGCTGGACGCCTACGAGGCCGTCCTCGATGCTGCGCAGGTGGCTGACGGCGCCGTCGCCTACGTCGGCGACGACCTGCCCGACCTGCCGGTCATGCGGCGCGTGGGGTTCGCCGTCGCCGTCCCCAACGCCGTGCCGGAGGTGCTGGATGCGGCCGACTGGGTGACCGGGCGCCGCGGCGGGGAAGGGGCGGTGCGCGAGGTGGCCGAGTTCATCCTGAAGGCGCAGGGCAGTTGGGAGACGATCCTTCAACGATACCTGGATACCACGGAGACGGAGCAGCCAGCGTGACGAGGGAACTGGGCGTTGACCTGGGCGGAACGGTCGTCGCGATAACCGGCGGCGGGGGCGTGCTGTGCAGCGCGATGGCGAAGGGCCTTGCGGCGTCAGGGGCCGCCGTCGCCCTGCTTGACGTGGTCGAGGAAGCGGCGGCAAAGGTCGCCGGCGAGATTGCGGACGCGGGCGGCAAGGCGCTCCCCGTCGTCTGCAACGTGCTCGACCGGGAGAGCATCGAGCGGGCAGCTGCGAAGGTGGAGGCTGACCTGGGCCCCACGAACGTGCTCATCAACGGCGCCGGGGGCAACAAGGCGCAGGCGACGACCACGGAGGACCTGTCCTTCTTCGACCTGCCGGAAGACGCCGTGCGGTGGGTCTTCGAGCTGAACTTCATGGGGACGTTTCTGACCTGCCAGGTCTTCGGTAAGAGGATGGCCGGGCGCGGCGCCGGCAGCATCGTCAACGTCTCGAGCATGAACGCGATACGCCCGCTGACCAGGATCCCCGCCTACTCGGCGGCGAAGAGCGCCGTGACAAACTTCACGCAGTGGCTCGCGGTCCACATGAACCAGAACTACGGGACGGGCATTCGCGTCAACGCCATCGCGCCGGGGTTCTTCCTGACCGAACAGAACCGCTACCTGCTGACCGACCGGGAGAGCGGCGAGTTGACGCCGCGCGCGAAAACCATCCTGGGGCACACGCCGGCCGCGCGTTTCGGCGCGCCGGAAGACCTGGTCGGGACGCTGCTGTGGCTGCTGAGCGACTCGTCGGAATTCGTCAACGGGATCGTGGTCCCCGTGGACGGGGGCTTCAGCGCGTTCAGCGGCGTCTGAGAAGCGGGCCGGGGGAAGGGACGCGTTGGACTTCCAGACGATCAGCGACTGGATCGAAGCACACGTGGAGGAGATGATCGACCTCCAGGCGGAGCTTACGCGGCGTCCGGCCGTCGGCCCGGAGAACGGCGGGGCGGGCGAGTGGGAGAAGGCTCGGTTCCTGGAGGGCTATCTCAGGGACCACGGGATGCACCGTATCGAGCACCTCGACTGCCCGGACGAGCGCGTGCCGGAGGGCTCCCGCCCGAACATCGTTGCGACGATACCCGGACTCCGGGACAGGCCCCGGGTCTGGGTCCTGACACATCTGGACGTCGTGCCGCCGGGCGAGAGGGACGCGGACGGTTCCTGGAAAGGATGGGAGTCGGACCCGTTCGAACTGCGACGCTCGGGCGACACCCTAGTCGGGCGGGGGGTGATCGACAATCAGCAGTCCATGGTCGCAGCGACGTTCGCGGCACGGGCGTTCCTCGAAAGCGGCCTGGAACCGGCCCATACGGTCAAGCTCTTGTTCGTCTCCGATGAGGAGGTGGGCAGCCGATACGGCCTGAAGCACGTCCTGGCGGAGCATGCTCACCTGTTCGACGCCGAGGACGCCATCATCGTGCCCGACGGCGGGAACGAAGACGGCTCGATGATAGAGGTCGCGGAGAAGTCGGTGCTGTGGCTGGAATTCCGTGTCCTGGGCAAGCAGGCCCACGGCTCGATGCCGGATCGGGGCAGGAATGCATTCCGCGCGGCGTGCCGCCTGGTCGGTCTGCTGGACGAACGCCTGCACGCGCAGTTCGACAGGTCGGACGACCTGTATGACCCGCCCCTTTCCACCTTCGAGCCGACGCTGCACGCGGCGAACGTGCCGAACGTCAACACCATTCCCGGCGAGGACGTATTCTGCTTCGACTGCCGCGTCCTGCCCGAGTACGGGCTGGACAGCGTGCTCGACTGCGTCCGGGGGGCCTGCCGGGAGGTGGACGAGTCGTCGGGGACCGAGACGGAACTGCGCGTGCGCAACCGCCTGGACGCGCCGCCCCCGACGCCGCCCGATTCCGCCGTCGTGCGCCTGCTGTCCTCGGCGGTGCGGGGCGTGCTGGGAGTGGAGCCCAGGGCGATGGGCATCGGTGGCATGACGGTGGCCGCGGATTTCCGTACTGCCGGCCTGGCTGCCGCCGTCTGGATGACGTCTGCGGGAAGCGAGCACCAGGTGAATGAGGCTTGCCGCGTCGCCGACATGCTGGGGGACGCGCGGGTACTCGCGCGGGTGTTCTGTACGGAGATCTGACGGCCTCACTCAGGCTCAAGCTCGGGCCCGATTGTCCTCACGGTCAGTCCCTCCAGGAGGTCCCTTTCCGAGATGCGGGCCGTCGAGACGCCCTCCCGCCTGCTGACCGTGAGCACGGGGACGCGCATCTGCTCCCAGTCGGCCAGTGGCAGCAGGGGCACCCGTAGCGTCGAGCGCACCGGGCGCAGCGTGAGCTGGCCTTCGAGGCGGCTGAGACTCAGGCCGGCCGCGCTCAACGGCATGCCGAAAACGGTCGCGCCGCGCGGGTAAAAGGACAGGAAGTTCTGCTCCGTCGTGTCGTAGTAGAGCGACGCCCCCCACGTGCCGCCGGTGGTCACCTGGTAGTCCCAGTAGCGCTCAACGTTATTCAGCATGTCCACGCCGAGGTAGGCGGCCACGTAGTCGCGCCACATGTTCTGGGAGAACCACACGATCCGGTCCGACGTGCTCGAATGCCGGCAGCCGTAGGGCGTCATGGTCGTGCGCGCCGCGTTTTCGGCATCCTCGGCGAATCGGTTCAGCTTCCACCGGGGTATCTTGACGTTGGCGAGGAACAGGTACAGCAGTCCGTTGGCGGTATAGATGGAGTAGTCATCCCAGCCGGCCAGTTCGCCCTCTGCCAGCGGCTCGCCCGTCCACGGATTGACCAGTCCCTTGGTGGAACGCGTGAGCGTCACGGCGTAGTGGTCGGCCAGCCACGCCTGCTCCTCCAGCGTCTTTATGCCCTTGGAGGCGAAGGCGCGCCAGCGCTCGGCCTGAGAGTCCTTTGCGTCCCACTGTTGCTCCATCTCGGCCAGCGCCCAGAGGGCGGCCTGCGTCTTGACGGCGAGGTACATCTGCTCCCGGCCGAACTGCACGGCAGGGCTGGCGTCGTCTATCGTGTTGGCCGTGCCCGCGTCGGGGATGCCGTTGCCCGTCGTGTCCGCCCTGACCAGGAACTCGCCCAGGCGCCGGCACAGCGCGGCCTTCTTCGCGACCTGCTTCACGTTCCCGGTGAACGCGGCCCACGCGGCCAGCATCAGCAGGTAGTCCGCCGTCTCCTCCACCTCCATGTGGTGGGGGTATGCCTGGTGCCCGACGACGTGGTCGCCGCCCATGTCGTGGCACAGGAAGGAAGCCCCCTTTCCCTGCGGGCCGAGCGTCCCGGCGCCGTCAGCCTCGAACTCGGCCCACTCGTCCAGCAGCATCTCCAACAGTTCGGGCCAGAGGGCGAAGTAGAGCAGCGCGTCGTTGTACTCCACGTCGATGGTCGAGTGGTAGTAGCACCGGCCCTCCCAGACGCTGAACCAGTCGCGCCCGTCCTTGCGGCGCGTCCACCACGTGTTGATCAGGAAAGAGTGGAATGCCAGCGCCGTCAGGTCCGAGGCGGCCGCCCCGAGGCTCCAGTCCTGGAACGTCCTGTCCAGGAAGTCGCAGCGCTTGGCGATGCGGCCCTTCTCGGCCGTGGCCCAGGCGAGCAGTTCCGCCCGCGACTCGAAGACGTCCGTGTATTTCAGCCGCGTCTGTTCCCCGAAGACCTCCAGGACCGGCTCGTCCACCCAGCTTGACCAGATCAGGCTGAGCCGGCCCGTTTCCTCTGCCGTCAGGTCGAACTCCCTGCGCACCTCGGAGTCCCCGAACGGCTCGGCGTCCTCGGACTCCACCCAGGTCGGGACGGTGACGCGAAGCGGGGGAACGCCCCGCCCGGCGCGGCCGCTGCTGGTGAACTCATAGCGAAAGCCCCTCTCGGTCCGCTCGAACTCGACCCCGTCGCCGCTCAGCGCAAACACGATCTCCCCGTGGCCCAGCGGGGACTCGCACGGGATGTGGCGGAACGCCGCCAGCCTCCGCACCGCGATGTCCAGGTAATAGACGGGCGCTGTCGAGATGCCCGTGTTGCGCGGGTAGAACGGCGCGCGCACCCGCGCCACAAGCTCCACACCGATGTCGGGGTGCACGGCGCGGTAGGTGAGCGTCGTCAACGTGCCAAACTGCTCGACGTAGGGGAAGTGGTCCGCGCCGGCAGTGAACGGCAGCGCCCACAGCCTGCCGTCGGCTCCCCTGAGCCCTATGGTCAGGTCCAGCGGCTGCTCCAGGAAAGGGCCTACGGCGCTCTGGTACAGCTTGTGGTCGTGGGGGTGGAAGATCAGGTTGAAACGCCCGCCCAGCGTGACGGCTGCGTCGGCTATCGGTCTCATGCGGCCCTTTCTCCGAGGAGTCGGACTGGCGTTCGGGCGGCATCTAATGTACGCGAAACGGACCGCGATGCCAAGCCAAAAGGCCCCCCGGCCGCCGGGTTCGTTTGACAAATCGCCCCCGTACGGGGAGATTATCCGGCGAGCACCGAACCCGATACAGGAGGCCCCAAGGTGAACGAACCGCTCCGGCTGGGCGTGCTGATAAGTGGCGGCGGCAGGACGCTTCAGAACTTCCTTGACCTCTCCGACGCCGGCCGGCTGAAGGCGCGCGTCGTCAAGGTCGTCTCGAGCAGGCCCGACGCCGGCGGCCTGGAGCGCGCGCGCGGGCACGGCGTGCCGACGGCCGTCGTCCGGCGCAGGGACTTCGACGACGTGGAGGCCTTCAGCCGGGCCATCACGTCCGAACTTCAGGCTCAAGAGGTCGAACTGGTCGCCATGGCCGGTTTCATGTGCCTCTACCGCGTCCCGGACTGTTACACGGGGCGCGTGATCAACATACACCCCGCGTTGCTCCCCTCGTTCGGGGGGCAGGGCTCCTACGGCGACCGCGTCCACCGGGCCGTCCTCGAACGCGGCTGCAAGGTGAGCGGCTGCACCGTGCACTTCGCCGACAACCGGTATGACAACGGGCCGATCATCGTGCAGAAGGCCGTGGCGGTCGAGGAGGACGACGACGAGCACACGCTGGCGGCGCGCGTGTTCGAGAAGGAGACGGAAGCCTACCCGGAGGCGATCAACCTGTTCGCGGAGGGCCGGCTCAGGATAGAGGGGTGCCGGGTGCGTATCTTGCCCGGCGGCGGGGCGTAGCGCTGCCGCGAAGGGGCGTTCAGGCGTCCGCGCCGTTTTCGGTGCGGCCGAAGCAGACCAGCGTCAGGTCGTCGCTCTGGGGGGCGAGGCCGGCGTGGTCCCGGATGGCCTTCTGCACGCGGGCCAGCACGTCGTCCGTTGAGGCCGTCGCGGCCTTGAGCTGCTCCGACAGCTTGTCGTAGCCGAACTGCTCGGAGTCCTCGTTCATGGCCTCGATGATGCCGTCCGTGAACAGGCAGAGCACGTCGCCGGCGTCGATCGAGAACGTATCTTCGGGGAAGTCGGCCTCCTCAGTGATGCCCACGGGGAAGCCGTTGGCGCCCTGGACGCGCTCGACCTCGCCGTTCGCCTTGCGCAGCAGCGGGTAGCAGTGGCCCGCGTTGGCCATGCAGATGGTGTGGTTCGCGTAGTCCAGGCACATGATGATGATGGTCACGAACATGTCGGTCTCTGAACTCAGCGCCACCTCGTTGAGCCGTTCCAGCAGGCCGCCGGGGCCGGACTGGGTGGACGCGAAGAACCGCACGTTGCTGGCCATCTTGGCCATCATCAGGGCGGCGGTGATGCCCTTGCCGCTGACGTCGCCGACGACGATGAAGAGCCGGTTCTCGGGCACCTCGACGAAGTCGTAGAAGTCCCCGCCCACCTCCAGCGCGGTGGCGTAACGGTCGCCGAAGCGGTAGCCCTCGATCTGCGGGGGGCTCTGGGGCAGGAAACTCTGCTGGATGCGCCGGGCGTGCGCCAGGTCCCGCTCCAGCCGCTCGCGTTGGACTACTTGCTTGTGGAGCCGGGCATTGGCGATGGTCAGTGCGGCTTGGTTCGCTATGCCGACCAGCAGCGTCAGGCCCTCTTCGTCGTAGTTGGTGGCGATGTGGTCGGTGTCCAATTGCATGAAGCCGAGGACTTCGTCCTCATACTTCAGCGGGACGCACATGACCGAGCGCATCTCGAAGTCCAGTATGCTCTGGCTGGTGGGGAGCCGCTCGTCGCTCATCGCATCGCTGATGAGCACGCCTTTCTTCTGCTCCAGGACGTAGTCCAGGATGGTTTCACTGATCTGGAGCTTCTCGTCGTCGGGGCCCTTGGTCTTCACCATGCGTGAGGCGCGCTGGGTGAGCCGCTCCGTGTCGGGGTCGCGCAGGATGATGAAGCCCCTGTTGGTCTCCGGGAATACCTCGAAGAGCCTGTCGAGGATCTTGTTGAGCAGCTCGTCCTCATCCAGCGCGGTGCCGAGTGAGTGGCCGATCTCCAGGAGCGTTCGCAGCCGGTAGTTGGTGGTCGTCAACGCCTCTATGGTGGTCTCTCCCACCGGGATATGATGGGACGTCTCGAAGCTGGCGTCGACGGAGCTTCTGACCAGCGCGGACGTTGCCTGGTCGTCCGCCTCGATGTCGACCAGCGTCTCGCCCAGTGGCTCGGCGGCGACAATGGATTCGGCCTCCGGCCGGCGGAACTCGAAGGTGGTGCCGCCTATGCGGATCTGGTCGCCCTCGTTGAGCTGTTTGGTGGTCACCATCTTGCCGTTCAGGAACGTCCCGTTGCTGCTGGCCAGGTCCTCAATGACGTACTGGGCCTTGTCGTTGCGCAGGATTCGGGCGTGCCGCTTCGAGGCCGTGGCGTCGTCCAGTCGGATGTCCATGTCCGTGCCGCGGCCCAGGGACGTGACCTGGGCAAGGGGGATCTTCTCGCCCGTTCGGTCGCCGCTTTTTGCAATCAGATGTGCCATCGAACGACTCCGCTCGTGCCGCAAGACCCCGGGCGGCCCCAGCCGCCCGACTCCGGGCGTCCTGCGGGCCGCATGTCCGTCCATCGAGATTTTAGCAGCGTTCCGACAGCGTGCAAGGGAAAAACGCGTCCCCGCCCGTCAGCTCCCGTCACTCGGGGGCGTCCGTGTTGCCCTCGGCGTCCGGCGCAGGGCCGGAGCAGAAGAGCGCGCTGCACGCGATGATGAACACGCCGACGCAAATGGCCGAGTCGGCCAGGTTGAAGGTGTGCCAGTGGTAGACGTCGCGCCAGTGGAGGTCGATGAAGTCCCTGACGAACCCGAACATGAGGCGGTCCGCCAGGTTGCCGACGGCGCCGCCGGCCAGCAGGCCGAGGGCCGCGTGCGTCGTGCCGTGGGCGGCGTCCGTGGTGAAGAAGAAGTAGGAGATCAGCCCGAGGCCGACAACGGCGGCTATCGCATAGATCAGGGGATTGCCGGGCAGGCCGAGGGCGCCCCCCGTGTTGCCGGGGTGGCTCACTATGTTCAGCAGGCCGGGAATAATCGCGGTGCGGGGCGGCCCGTCGCCCGGTGCGTGCCAGAGGAAATGCTTGGAGAGCTGGTCAAGCACCAGGGCAACACCGGCGAAGAGCCAGAAGAGCTTTCGCTTCGCCCGGAACGCTTTGGGCGCGAGAGGGTTGGACATTTGTGCTCCCGGCTTTCGCGGCGACGCTGCAGGAGAAACGACGGCCTTCCCGTGGGCTCCCCGGATCCCCCGAAAAGGGGGTCAGAAAAGCGCTCAGCCGGCTGCTTCGAACGGGGTCGGTTCCGCGACTCGCGGCGCGTCAGGCCGGAGCAGAACGGCGTTCCTCTTGCTGCCTGCACTCGATGCACAGACGCGCGAACGGGAGCGCCTTGAGCCGCTTGGCGCTGATGGGGCGAGAGCAGTTCTCGCACTTGCCGTAGGCGCCTTGCTCGATTTTCTCCAGGGCGAGGTTGATGTCGCACACTTCGGCGTCGCAATCCTGCAGGATGCGCACCATGAGGCTCTGCGCGAAGTTGTCGCTGCCCCGCTCGGCCATGTGTTCCGCCGTTACGTCGGAGAGGTCATTGGACTTGTCGCCGGCGGTCTTCAGTGCGCCTTCCTGCAAGTGGCCGATGTTGCTCGTCAGCTTCTGCCTCAACTCCAGCAGCATCTTGCGGAACTGCTCCAGTTCTTTCTTTCTCACCTCGCCACTAACTCCCACAGGGCAACGGGCATGAGGCACGGCCCAATACCGGCGTGCGGCGGGCCTGGCAGGCCGGGAAACGCCTCCGATGCACACCCCCCCGCATCGCAGTTTCAGACGCGCAATTCTATCCAAATGCCCATGCAACTGCAACAGCAGCGCGCCTTGCGCGGTGCCGGCCGGCTGGAGCAGCGTCCGGACCGACGGGCGTGGACGGGCACCGCTGCTTGACTTGCCGGCGCGCATTCCGTATGGTTTCAGTCAGGCGAATCGGGGGGTGTGCCTCGCTTCGGAGTCGGTCCTCACGGGACAGCGAACTTGCCGGACGACATACCAAATCTGTCCCTCAGGCTGGTCATACTGGCCGCTACGTTGTGTCTTTCGTCCTTTTTCAGCGGGTCAGAGACCGCCCTGTTTTTCTTCCAACCGGACGAACTGAGTCGCATGAGGAGCGGCTCACGCCTCGACCGGGCGGTGGCGGCGCTCCGGGATCGGCCCAAGCGGCTCCTGACCACCGTGCTGTTCGGGAACATGGTGGTCAACGTGGTCTTCTACAGCGTGTCCTTCCTGGTGGCGTTGTCGCTGCGCCCGCGCGTTGGGGCGAGCGGGGCGGTCGCGCTGGGGCTTGGCTCGCTGCTGGCCGTCCTCCTGTTCGGTGAGGTAGTGCCGAAGAACCTGGCCGTGATCTTCCACAGGCCGTTCGGCCGGGCAGCCGCCGTGCCGCTGCTCGTGCTGGAGAGGGCGCTGCTGGTCATCGTGGCCCCCCTGGGTAAGGTAGGGGAGTTCGCTGCGTCGCTGTTGGGCGGGCGGCACGCCCCGGCCGTGCAGGCGGACGAGTTACAGATGCTCGCCAACCTCGGGGCCCGTGAGGGGCTGGTCGACGCCGGCGCGGGGCGCATGATCGCCGAGGTCATCGAGATGTCGGACGTGCGCGTGCGCGAGTTGATGGTCCCCCGCGTGGAGATGGTCCGATGCGACCTGGAAAGCAGCCGGCAGGACATGCTCGCCCTGTTCCGGCGCGAGAAGCTGACCACGATCCCCGTCTATGAGGGTGGGGTCGACGAGATGCGCGGCGTCGTCCACGTGAAGGACCTGCTGTTTAGAGAGCCCGGCGTGGCCCTGTGTGACATCGTCCGCCCGGTCCCCTTCCTGCCCGAGACGGCCACCGTGGAGGAGGCCCTGCACCAGTGTCGGAACGAGGCCTCGAAGACAGCCTTCGTCGTGGACGAGTACGGCTCGGTGGTCGGCCTTATCACCATCGAGGACCTGCTCGAGGAGATCGTGGGCGAGATAACCGATGAGTATGACCGGGAAGAGCGGCCCGAGATCGAGCTGCTCGACGACGGGCGGCTCCGCGTACGGGGACGATTGGCCCTGCGACAGTGGCAGGAATTGCTGGGCGTTCCGCTGCCGGACGTGGACGTTGACACTGTCGGCGGCTTGGTGATGGCGCTGCTGGAGAGGGTCCCGAGAGTCGGCGACGTAGTGCGGTGCGACGGCGTGGAGTTCGTTGTGGAACAGGTCTCCGGCCGGCGGGCGGAGGTCCTGGCGGTCACTCTCCATGCCAGGGAGCGGCGCAGGGAGGCCGACGGTGCTTGAGTATCTTCTGCTGGTTGCGGCGGTGCTTACGGCGGCCTTCTACAGCGGCAGCGAGACGGGCTTCTACTGTATGAACCGGCTCCGGCTCTGGGTGCGGGCGGAGCAGGGCGTTGCGGCCGCGCGCGCCCTCCAACGCCTCGTGACGCGGCCGCGTGACGCCATCAGCACGATGCTGGTCGGCACCAACATCGGGGTGTACGTGGCGACGGTGCTGTGCACGGGTAAGCTGAGCGAGACCGTGCTGGGGGCAAGGGCGGACCTGTACAGCAGCCTCATCATGCCGCCGATATTGCTCATCTTCGCCGAAATCATCCCGAAGTCCCTCTTCCAGCATCACGCCGACGCCCTGATGTACGGGAGCGTGTGGCCGCTGCGTGTGTCGGAGGTAGTCTTTTATCCCCTCGCGTCGCTGCTGCGGCGCGTGAGCGCGCTCCCGCAACTGCTCCTGGGGCAGCGAGGGGCGCCCCAGCAGCCCGCCGTCACGCAAGAGACGTTTCGCTTTTACCTGAGCCAGGGCGCGGCGCACGGAGTCCTCTCGTCCTACCAGAGGCGCATGGCGGAGAACATCCTGCACCTCAAGTCCGTCCAGGTCGCGACGGCCTCGACGCCGCTGGAGCGGGCGGTCATGGTCCCTCAGGATGCTTCGTGGAGCGAGGTGCGCGACGTGCTGAAGGCCCACCGCTACTCGCGCCTTCCCGTCTATGGCGACGGGCGGGAGAACATCGTCGGCGTCATCAACGTGATTGACATGGCCGGCGCCGACGAAGTATCCTCGCCAAGAGAGTTGGTCCGAGACGTGTTGTCACTTCGGCACGATACCTCGGTCGCCGATGCTCTGAATCTGTTCCGCGACGCGAAGCAGCAGTTGGGCGTCGTCTGCGACGACGCGGGGCGCGCCATCGGGCTGGTGACTGTGAAGGATCTGGTCGAGGAGATCGTCGGAGAACTGGAGGCCTGGTAAGATGCGCCGCGAAGCGACAGCCCCGGTCCTCGCCATGTTGACCCTGCTCCTTCTGGCTGCCGCTGCCACGGCGGCCGCGGGGCAGGAGGTGCGGCTCGACGTGGCGCTCGATTCGCCGCAGGCAGCGGTCGGCGCCCAGGCAGTTGCGCACTTCGGTTTTCTCTGCCCGCCCGACAGATACGTCCAGAAGGAGGGCCTCCGGGTCGCGCTGGCGGACGCGGGCGACGCCGGCTCCGGCATCGCCGCCGGCGCGCCGGTCCTGCCGGAACACAAACTGAAATACGACCCGTTCCTGGAGGCCACCGTCGAGTACTTCGACGGGGAGTTCACGGTTGACGTCGTGCTGAGCGTTGGACCGGAGGTTGCCCAGGGCGACCATGCCCTGACGTTTGACGTCCGCTATGCGCTCTGCGGCCCGAACTTCTGTCGCTTTGAGAAGGCTTCGCTCGCGGCAACGCTCAGCGTTGTGGAGGCGGGCGCTGCGGAGCCCCAGGTGCCTCTGGTGGTGGAAGGGCGCGCGGCTCCGTCCGAGGACGCAGCCATCGGCACCGTCGAAGACACCGTCGCCCGCTTCGCCGAGCACGGCATCCTGGTCGCCGTGCTGCTGGCCTTTGTCGCAGGACTGGGTCTGACGCTGACGCCCTGCATCTACCCGCTCATTCCGGTCACGGTGAGCCTGGTCGGCGCGACGTCGGGCCGCAGGAGGCTTGACGGCCTGGTGCGCTCGCTGGTCTATGTTCTCGGCATCTCGATCACTTACTCCATCGTGGGCGTTCTGGCCGCCGTGACGGGCGGCATCTTCGGCGTAATTCTTCAGCATCCGGCGGTCTACGTCGCGCTGGCCGTGATCTTCGTTCTCCTGGCCGGAGCGATGTTCGACTGGTATTCCTTCGACGTCGGTTCGCAGAAGCTGCAGATTCTTCAGGCCCGGCTCCAGGGCAAGTGGGGCCTGCTCGGCGTCCTGCTCGTGGGGCTGCTCTCAGGCACGGCGGCCACGGCCTGCATCGCTCCCATCATCACCGCCGTTCTGTTCTACGTGGGCCAGAAGGGCAGCGCGATGCTCGGGTTCCTGATGTTCTTTGCCATGGCGTGGGGCATGGGAACGCCCCTGGTCGTCCTGGGGACGTTCACGGGCCTGGTGAGGGCCTTGCCGAAATCGGGCGAGTGGATGGTCAGGATCAAGCAGGTCTTCGGCCTCGCCCTGCTCGGCGTGGCCGTGTATTTCGTCGGGCGCAGCGACCTGCTGCCCGCGTTGTGGTTCGGGTTCTTTGTGGCAGCTGTCCTGCTCGGCGCGAGCGTGTTCGTGGGCGCTTTCGACGTTCTGGCGCGCAGGGCCGGCCTGTGGCTGCGCCTGCGCAAGACGGCCGGCCTGCTCCTGCTGGCGGCGGCCGTCGGGGTCCTCTTGCACGCCGCGCAGGCGTGGTGGCGGCCTGTCGTGGGCCTTGCCGAAGGTCCGCCGGAGGACGCCGTCGAGTGGCTGGACTCGGAGCCCGGTGCGCTCGCCCGGGCGGAAGGCGAGGGCAAGCCGGTCCTGCTGGATTTCTGGGCCGAGCGCTGCCCGGCCTGTGACAAGATGCTCAAGACCACGTTCCGCGCCCCCGCGGTCGTCGCCGAGTCCGGGCGTTTTGTCGCCGCCAAGATCGACCTGACGGACCAGGACGACCCGGAGGTCGTGCGCTTGCAGGCGGAGTACAGCATCCCCGGCGTGCCGTTCATCGTCCTGGTGGGCACGGACGGGGGGCGGCGCTCCTACGCCGAGTATGTCGGCCCGGAACGTATGTTGGAGCTGATGCAGGCCGTTCGTTGAGGCCCGCGGCGTGCTTTCGTCGCACTGGCCGCGAGTGTATAATGAGCGTGTGTGCGACCACAGCGAGGAGGTCGTATCATGGAACATGGAGAGACTTGGCAGCAGGTGCGAAGGCAACTGACGGACGTCGCGGACGCGATTGACGGCGCCCTTCGGCGAATGCCGGGCATCGGCAGCTTTGTGCGCGGCAGCTGTCCGCCCGTCAGCGTCTATGAGGGCGCGGATGACATCGTCGTCCTGGCAGAGGTCCCGGGCGTGGCCAGGGAGGCCCTGGAGGTGACGCTCCTGGCAGGGACGCTCACCATCCGGGGCAAGCGGCAGCCGGAGGAGCATGAGGGTTACGAATGCCGCCTGCACGAGCGCGGGGCGGAGGAGTTCTCCCGCGAGCTTGCCCTGCCTGCCCCGGTGAACGATGATGCCGACATAGCCGCCTCCTTGACGGAGGGTGTCTTGACCGTGCGATTGCAGAGACGGCAGCCGGAACGCGGCAGGAGCATCGAAGTGTCCGCGCAATGAGCGCCGGTCTTCTGCCCGTCGTGGTTGGCGTCGGTTTTCGCCATTGAAAGGAAAGAGAGTGGTCGACAAAGAGGAAGTGGGGCGAGTCATCAACGACCTCCGCGCGTCTCTGAAGATGCACGGGGGCGATATGAAGCTGATTGAAGTGACCGATGACGGCGTCGTGAAGGTAGAGCTGCAGGGCGCCTGCAAAGGCTGCCCCATGGCGACCATCACGATCCGTCAGGGCGTCGAAGCGAGGCTGAAGGAAGAGGTGCCGGACGTCAAGGAAGTGGTCGCGGTTTGAGTGAAGCCGAGCGCGGCGGCTCGCGCCGCACGCTCCGGGTTCTGGAGCGGGCCGGGGGGGGAGCCCTTCTCGGCCCTTTGTACTTGCGGGAGTGAACGAACCGGTGAGAGAACCGCTTTCGATCTACTGTGACTGGGCGATGCACGACGAGCTGGGCGACGACGTGTCCCTGACCGAAGAGATGACAATGACGGTCCTCGACACGCTGGCCCGGTGGAAGGAGGAGCACGGCGTCGCCTTCGACTATTACCTGGTCGATTGCTTCTGGTATGCCAGGCCCGGGGACTACCAGAAATTCAACTCGGAGACCTGGCCGAACGGGTTCGAGCCCGCCCGGAAGCGGATGGAAGAGCTGGGCATGAAGCCGGGCCTGTGGCTCGACGTCACCGGCGGGCAAGTGACCGGCAACGAGGCGTGGGCCGGGAGCCTGGATGCGTTCAACAACCACCATTACTGCCTTTTCGACGGCCCCTACGGGCAGGGGCTTCTCGACGCCATGATGCACGCCGCCGAGGAGTGGGGCGTGCGGATGTTCAAGTTCGATTTCGCGAACTTCTACGCGGTGAGCGCCCGGTGTCGCGACCTCGAACGGGGCGAGGTCTATGCGCAGAACGTTTCGGCCTTCCGCGAGATATGCCGCTCGGTCAAGGAGCGGCACCCCGATGTGCTCATGCTGGCGTACAACGGGTTCATACACCTGCCCGGGTTCCTGGACAACACGACCGGCGCGGTGCTGCCGGGGATCGACCCGGCGTGGCTGGGCGTCATGGATTACCTGTACAGCGGCGACCCGCGCCCGGCCGACCTGCCGTGCACATCACTGCGACGCGCCGTGGACATGTACCAGGACCACACGGTCTACAAGTTCCACCGGTCCGGCATCCCCCTGGACCGCATCGATGATCACGGCTGCATGGTGGGGGGCACGAACACGGCCTACTACCTGGGGCAGCGGGGCTGGCGCCGCACCTGGGTGCAGACGCTTGCCAGGGGCAGTCGCAAGGCCCATTTCTACGGCGACGTGACGCTGCTGGAAGACGACGACGTGCGGTTCCTCAAGGCGGCAAGGGACCTTTTCTTCGGGCTCTACAGCCAGGACGCCGAAACGCGCCTGCTCGGCGGCGTGCCGTGCCAGTCGCCCCTGCACGGCTTTCAGACGGGCGCCGCGTCGGACGGGCTGCTCGTCCTGGTCAACGCCAGCCCCGAGCCCGAGGATGTGTACTTCCCGGTCGCGGGACTTGAGCGGGCAAGCGTGCTGTTCCACGACGAAGGGCACGTGCCCGAGTGCGAGGTCTCGGATGGAGCGCTCTCCGTGCGGCTGGCCCCCGAACAGATGGCCCTGGTGGGGCTGGGAGAGAAGGCGGACGAGCAGTTCCAACTGGGCGTCAACTCGGGCGGCGACCCGGTCAGCCCCAACGCCCGGCGGCTGGACCTGGCATTTGACGGAGAGCACGGAGACTGCGAGTGTCACACCTCAGGCCAGTATCTCGCCTCGGCCGCAGCCCACGAGCAGGACCTGAGCGTGCTGCGCCTATCTTTCCGCCTGCGAGACGGCAGTTCAGCCGCCCGGCGGACGATGGACCGCGGGGAAACGGTCAGCGACGCCCTGCGCATCGAGGTCCGGGCGGACCGGCGCACCGTGGCGCCCCTGGCGCTGGTGCCGGGCGTAAAGGTCTGGTCGGGCTGCTCGTGGGTGACCGGGCTGTATTCCCTGTCGGAACTGACCGGCGCGGATGAAGTGCTCATCCGCTTCCACTGCCCCGACGCCGAACCGCGGATCATCCCGCAGGCACTCCTGCAGGCCACTTGATCCCGGGCGGACGCGTCTCAGTCCCTGAGGTAGGGGTCCTCCCTGATCTCGTCCGGAACGGGCACGGACCGGAACTTCATCTTCGAGTAGTGCGGGATGGCCACGGGCCCGCCGATCACGTAGATGAACTCGTCCACGAAGTCCTGCGTCGGCCCGTTGATGCCGTCGATGTATTCCATCGGGACGCAGCGTTCCTTGGCCGCGATGTTCGACAGGTCCGTCAGGGCCGTCCGCGTGACGCCGTTGGTCCTCTGGAGGACGACGGACTTCTTCGTCTCGCCAGCGACCATCGCCTCGACGCTCGCATGGCCGACCCGGTATGCCTCGGAGGCGTCCACATCGGACATCATGCAGCTTCGCTGGATGTGCTGCGGGTTGAGCGTGCAGTCCTTGATCTTGCCGGGCACGGCGTCCACCTTCAGTTCCGCCGCCACCAACTCGCTCAGGAAGGCGGCGGGCGAGAAGGAAGTGGCCCGTCCGTGCTGGATGTTGCCGTGGGCATCGCGGATGACCTCCGTGCCGTAGACTTCCGCGATGCTCTTGCCGGTTTCCCTGTCGCTGAGGTCTTCCTGCACGACCACCACGGCTTCGCCTTGCCTGGTGAGCGAATCGGCCACTTCGTCCAGGAATGCCTGCTTGTCGAACGGCACCTCCTTGCACAGGATGACGTGTGGCGGCGCGTCCGGGATCATGTCGCCCTTGGGATCGACCCGGGCGAACGCCGTGGCCTCGGCCAGCCAGCCGGCCTTCCGTCCCATGACCTGGTAGACGACCACGGGCGCGATGTCCCAGCCTTCATAGACGCCCTGCTCGCCGCGGAAGTTCGCCCGGACGGCGTAGGAGGAGAAGTCGCTGTGGACGTTCTTCAGCGCCGTCGCGTTGTAGAGCGAGGCGGACCCCCACCCGGGGCAGTGGTGTGTCGCCGGCAGGTCGTTGTCCACGGTTTTGATGGCGTGGATGGCCGCCACGCCCGCTACGCCGGTCAGGCCGAGAAGCTGGGCGGCGCTGTCGTTGCCGCCGATGTAGATGACGCCGTCCACGCCGAGCCTGGCCAGGTGTTCCGCGATCTTCTTGTACTGGGCGTCCTTGGGCTTGATGCGGGTCGTCTTCAGGCCGGCGCCGGGGCCGTTGAAGACGAACGACATCGGGTCCATCTGCGTCAGGTCGACGATGTTGCCCTCGATGTTGGCGTTGAGCAGGCCCTCCAGGCCGTTGATCGTGCCGTAGACCTCGATGCCGGCCTTCTGTGCCGCGTCGATGATGCCGGCCACTTCCCAATCTATCACGGGCGTCGGCCCGCCCGATTCCCCGACGATTATCCTGCTGACCATGAAGAACCTCCGCAAGGCTTGGCGGAATTCCGAAATCCGGGCTCGGTCGGCCCGAGGAGTCCCAGTACTATAGTCCAACTTCCGGACTCTCGCAAACGCACGGCGTCGCAGGCGAACGCCATGCCGCGATACCCCGCGAGCGCCGCGTCCCTCAACGCGTGTGATAGAAGTAATCGCAGGTCAGCATAGCGGTCCCGCCCCGTTCCAGTTTCAGCTCCCAGCGGACCGTGCTGTGGCCGGTGAGAGCGGCTGAGCCGCGGAAGTCCCTCCAGTCCTCGGATACGAAGTCGGTCAAGGTGATGCGACCGCCGTCCGAGGCGCCAGTGGCGTTTCCGCCGAACTGGCAGTTGACGATAAGCTCGATGTCCTCGTCTTTGTGGTTCGTGACGCGCAGCGTGCCCTTCTTCGAGATCCGGGCGTAGTCCGTGCCGTCCAGGCGGATGGCCTTCTGCTCTCGCCCGGTCTCCTTCTCAGAGTATGTGCCGCGCACGTCCACGGCCACAGTCACGGGCAGGTCGCACTTGCCGCCGCGCGGGGTATAGGTCAGCAATTCCTGGCACAGCGGCAGGAACCCCTCCATTACCATTGCTGCCCCGGTCGTCCAGGGCGCGCCGCTCTCGTTGGTCAGTTCCACCAGATGCCACACCTCGTTCTTGAGCAGATTGACGGGCGACCGGCCGGCGCCGCCGGCGGGAACGGCCTCCGTGCCCGCATGTTGGAGGTGGACGTCCCACGCGTAGAAGTGGCGGAACGGCACCATGCCCGAGACGACCGGCACCAGCGCGCGTTCGCCCGCCGCGAGCGTCAGCGAAGGCACGTGGTAGACGAACAGGTCGTGCGCGCCTTCAGCCAGTTCGGCCGGCAGGGCGGGCACGGCCGCGCCGGCCCCTACGTCGGGCCCTTCCGGCCTTCGCCGCACCTCCGCCGCGCGCTGTGTGAAGAGCACGTTCGACAGCTGCTGGCCCATGATCTGGGGCGCCGCCGCCTGGAGGGGGTTGCGCAATTGTGCCACGAGGCTCATCGGGGAGACGCAGTTGCTGAAGCGGAAGTTGGGCACCCCGACCACGAGATCGAGCGAGACCTCCACGAGGTCCTCGGCTTCGTTCAACAGCTCGGCCTGCATCATGAGGTGAGCTTCGCCGCCGTCGCCCAGCAGGATCCGGTAGGTGGGGATCCACCGTATGCCCGGCCCGTAGTGGAGCATAGTAAGGTTCGCGCGGGCGTCCGCGGCGCGAGGGTCGAACTGGATCTCCAGGTTCTTCTCGCGCTCGTGCTCGCCGTGCCGCGGGATCAGGCGTTCCCGGGCCACTACGCTCTTGAGCGAAGCGCCCTCCGGGATGAGCCAGAACGAGCCGAGCGTCATGCTCTCGGGCACGTCCTCGATGACTGCCTTCGCTTCCCGGTCCACGGCTCCCGTGGCCTTCTTGACGAACATGCAGTAGCCGTCTTTGAACACCACGACTCTCTCAGTTTCCACGGCGAGTGCCGTGAGCGAAGGCCCAGCCGCCGTGGCGCCAGCCGCAATGAGACACAGCAAGACCGTCAATGCAGCACAGGAGCGAAGCATCTTTGCACCCCCTTCCTGGGGAACTGGTTCCGCAGTCTATTCAGCCTTCTTACCCGAACACCGGTGGGTCGGCCTCAGGCGTGCTCGCCCTATTAGTGGCGCTCAGGTGGCCGATGTTCACGGACTCACAGGCCCCGCGCGCGTACCCTCCACTGCGGTTCGGAAGGTGCAGGCAGCGGCACAGCCGTGGCTCAGGATGCGGGACGCGCGCGCTACCTGGCTCCGGCCCGCGGTGGCGTGTCGGAGCCGGGCTGATCCTCATCGCCGGTGCGCACGCGGAACAGCTTGTGCTCCGGGTCGAAGACCAGGTCATCCCGGTGCTCTTCGAACCAACGTCGCATCTCTTCATTCGTGCCCCTGGCTTCGGTGTGCCGCAGAAGGGCGGCGCGTACCTGGCGCAAGGCGAACGGATCTTCGGCGCAGAGGTCCAGTTCCGCAATCAGCGTCTCCAGCGCGTCCACGTGACCGTAGCCTATGGCGATCCGGGCCATTGACCGGGCTTCGTAGCTTTCGCCGATCCCGGCGAGGCCCCACGCACTGGCTACGGCGTCCTCCAGCTCTATGCCGGGGAGGAAGCGGATGGCGTCGTACGTGGCGGCGCGGTTGCCGCCGAAGATGAGGCAGCGCTTCAGTTCGTCGTAGGTTTCCGGGTCTCGCAGGGAGGCCACGGCGTGGATCCATTCCGTGGGCAGGTACTGGGGCGCCGCACGCAGTTCGGCCAGCAGCGTCTCTCTGGCGTCCGTTGCCCACCCGCGCGCCAGGACCACGGCGGCCAGTTCGTGCTGGTGGGGCAAGGCGTCGAGGATCATCTGCTTGTGCTGCGCGCCTGCTACCCTCTTGACGGCCTCCAAGATGTGGTACGGGCCGAAGAAATCCCCGCGCGTAGCCGCCTCCAGCAACACGTCCAGGTGCTCCGGCCCGACGGCAACGAGCATGGGGACCTGTGGGTCGTCCGACGAGAAAACGCTCTGGCGCTGCGAGACCTGGGTGATCCTGGCGACATATTCCCGCACGTGATCCTTCGTCGGGTTCTCCGGCAGTGTGATCTTGCCGAGCGCTTCCCGATCGGGGCCCCGCTGCTTCCAGTCGTCCGGCAGGCCGGACGGCCGGCCGCTCCGAGCCCCCGCGGCGACCTTGTCAAGGCGGCCCTGGAGTTCCTCTATCTTGCGGTTGAGTTCCTCTATCTGCTGGCGCAACTGGCGCAGTTCGTCCAGGACGGCCTGCTGCACGTCGGGCTCTTCTTGCTGCGCCCACGCGGCGCAGGCCATCGCAAGGGACACAATCAGGCCGGATAGGAAGGTTCTGGCACGCACTACGGTAATACCCCCGTTCGTGCTGTCGGTACGCGCACGACCCGCCGCCGGGGCGTCAGGGGGTGGCCTGCGTCTGGGGCACGCGGAACATCCTGTCTTCCGCGTCGAAGGTCAGCTTGTTCCTGTTCTGCCAGAACCAGCGGATAACCCCCTCCCTGGTGGCGGGGGCATTGCTGTGGCGGGCCACGGCCTCGCAGATCGCCCTGACGGTCCATTGGCCCTGATCGCCCTCCTGCAAGGCCTGCACCAGGTAGGCGAGCGCGTCCTTATGGCCGTAGGCGATGGCGATCTGGGCCATTTCGCGTGCGTCGTATTCGTCCTGGTACTTCACGATCCGCCACGCCGTTCCCACGGACTCCGTCAGCTCAATCCCGGGCAGCTTGGATATGGCGGTGTGCGTGACAGCGCGGCTCCCACCGTGGATCAGGTACTCCTGCAGCAGGCCATAGGTGGGCGGGTCCTCCAGGGAAGCCGCCGCCTGTATCCATTCCGGCGGCAGGTAGTAGGGGAAACGTCGCAGCTCGGCCAGCAGTATCTCGCGGGCGTCCTGCGCCCAGCCTCGCGCCAGGACGACTTTGGCCAGTTCGCGCTCGGACGGGAGGGCGTCGAGCACCATCTCCTTGTGTTGCTCCTCGGCCACAAGTCTGACGGCCTCGACGGCATAGTAGGACATGGCAGCCTTTGCGCCCGTGGCGGCTTCCAGGAGAAGGTCCACGTGCTCCGGTCCGACGGCGGCCAGCATGGCGATCTGCGGATCGTCCGGCGAGAAAACGTTCTGGGTTCGCGTCGCCGCGGCGATATCGGCGATGTAGAGCATGACCTGCTTCCGCGTCATCTGCTCAGGCGGCGCCAGGGCCTCAAGCGCCGTCACGTCCGGCCCCCTGTGCCCCCACTCGATCACCTGGCCGTTCTCTTCTTCCCGTTTTGCTTCCCCGGCAGGCTCCTCCTCGGCGCGTCTGGGTTCGGGCTCGCGGGTCTGTGGTCTGGTCGTCCTGGCGGGTGGCGCGCCGCCGACTTCCATGCGCGCCCGCAAGTCATCGATCTTCTGGCCGAGGGCTCCTATCTGCGACGCATCGAGGTGCATTCTGAGCCTCTCCACGTTCTCGCTCAGCACCTCGATCCTGTCCCCCAGCTCGCGGAGTTCGGCGAGGATCGCCTTCTGGAAATCGAGCATGGTCTCCTGGGACCGTGCGGTTGACGTGACCGTCAACAGCAGGACCCATGCCAGCAG
>CAZQEQ010000037.1:0-6611 GCA_964592385.1 uncultured candidatus Brocadiaceae bacterium
GCCGGTGAGCTTGTCGAGCACGAGGAGATTGGGGCGCAGGCCCTCGGGGCGGACGAGGCGCTCCAGCGGCTCGCCTGCGAGGGGGGGCAGTTCGTGGGGGCTGCGCGGTACAGGACCGGCCCTCACGCCTGTTGTTTTGACAACGGGGTGTGTCTGTGCCTACTATAGGGGGAAGCGCCAAGAGACGGAGTGGGGAGAGTGGAGAACCTGCTGAAGGTGTTGAGGTTTCGGGACGGCCTGATACCGGCGGTGATAACGGCCGCCGGCGGGGAGGTGCTGACTCTGTGTTACATGGACGAGGAGGCACTGCGCAGGACCTTCGAGACCGGGCTGGTCCACGTGTTCCGGCGGTCGCGCGGCCGCGTCATGTTGAAGGGCGAGACCAGCGGCCACGTGCAGCGGGTCAGGGAAGTGCGGGTGGACTGCGAAGGGAACTCCCTGCTTTTTGCGGTTGACCAGGAGGTGGGCGCCTGTCACGTCGGCTATTTCACGTGCTACTATCGCCGTTACCGCCCCGAAGGGGACGTTCTGGAGGTCTGCGAGCAGCGCGTCTTCGACCCCGACGCCGTCTATGGCTCGTAGGGGCACAGCAGTGTTTGAAAAGGGGTGGCAGGGTGCTATAATAGCGTCGGACGATGGGTCCTCCTGGTAGGGCCGTGTGTTAAGGCGAACGGTTTGGGGGTAAGACCAATGGCAGGCGAGGAGCAATACCTGAGCTTCGAAGAGGTGCTCGGCCAGTTGGGCGTGGACCGCGACCGACTGAACGGGTTGATTCAGGCAGGACGGTTGACGGGTCGGCTGGTGGCGGGCCAGACGAAGTACAGCCTGTCCGAGGTGACGGCCCTCAAGCAGGACCTGTCGGCGAGCCCGACGATGCCTGGCGGCGCGCAGCAGGCGCCCGGCGAGGACGAGGATATCGAGGTGTGGGCCGAGGAAGAGCCGGAGTTCGAACTGGAGGCCCCGCCGGGAGTCGAGGAAGCGGAACTGGCAAGGCCGTTGTCCGGGGAAGCGACCGCCAGCGAGTCCGCCCTGGAGACTGACCTGGAGATCGAGACTGAGGGCGTGGAACTGGAAGCGGCGCCCGAGGCGGAGCAACCCGCGGCGGAAGAGGAAGACGTCTTCGACTTCTCTGACGCCCTGGAGGCCGATTTCCAGTTGGAAGGCGACGACGTGCAACTCCAGGATGAGACCCTTGTCGCTGAGCCCGTGGAAGGGGTGGAGACTGCAGAGGAGGTCCCGTCCCTCGTGGAGGATGAAGACGAGGAAATCATCACCGCCATCCTGGAGACGGATACGGGCGAGATCGCCGACGATGAGCTGCTCAGCGAACTGGTGGGCGCCGAACAGGAGGAGATACCGGTGGCCGAGGAGGTCATCGAAGAGGTCCCTCTCGCCGACGACGAGGAAGTGACGGCTGACCTGACGCCCGTCGAGGAAGAGGACGCGGTCTTCGAGCCGATGGATCTCGATGAAGAGCTGGCCGTGGTGGAGCCGCTCGAGGAGGAGTTCGAGCCCCAGTACGAGGCCCCGCTGGTGGCTGTTGAGGAGAGCGCGGGAGCGTGGCCGACAGTTGTGCTCATACTGGCGTTGCTGGTGCTGGCGCTGGGCGGCATCTTCATGATCGAGAACGGGTCCAGGCCTGAGTTCACCACGCACCTGACGTCGTGGCTGCCGTTCTGAGCAGGGCGGGCCTCAGGTTGCGGTGTCGAGGTCGGTAATCGGGTCGTTTACTATTGCCCCGGGAGTGTAGACGATGCTGAGAAAAGTCGTGGCGGTTGCTCTGGGCGTTTCCATGTTGGCGTTGGCGGGATGTGCGGCACAGAAGCGTTTGCAGGAGGAGAACGACAGGCTGGGTATCGAACTGAGAGACGCCCACAAGGAACACGCCGCCTTGCTGAAGAACATCGAGGCCCTGGAGGTCAACGCCGGCGACCTCCAGCAGAAGCTCAAAGCAGCCCAGTCGGAATCCAGCAGCATGGCCGCCCTGGTGGAGGAGTTGGTGGCGGAGCAGGCGCGCCTCACAGCGGAGAGGGAGGACCTGGAGAAGATCCTCCAGAACCTGGAGGGCATCGGGGTTGAGACGCGGGGAGAGGGCAACGTCATCGTCGTCGAGAACGAGATACTCTTCAAGCCCGGCAAGACCGAGTTGGCCGAAGACGCGATGGCCTCGTTGGACAAGGTGGCCGAGTACCTGGCCGGCAAGCCCGACGTCGCCATCCGCGTGGACGGCCATACCGACGGGGTGCCCATCAAGGTCTCCGGCTGGAAGGACAACTACCATCTGGCCGCCATGCGCGCGCACGCCGTGATGGAGTACCTCGTCCAGAAGGGCCTGGCCCCGACGCGGGCGTACATTACCGGGTTCGGCCCGAACCGTCCTCGTAAGGAGCCTGCCGCTCCGCAAGAGCCGACGGCCGAGAACCGGCGGGTCGAGATACTGCTCGTGCCCAGGGGCGGGCGCAGCGTCGGCGAAATCCTGAAGGGCTTCGAAAAGTGACGGCCGCAGCGCCGGCGCGCGGCCGGCCCTGCTGCCGACGACCGGGAGCTAAGACATGGCGCGGATGGTCAAAACCGAGTGGTTCGGCAAGCAGATAACGGTGATGATGGTCAACGACAAGTCGCTCTCGGGCACGCTCAGCGAAGTGACCGACAACTACATCGTCATCGAGCGCGACGGGACCGAGACGCAGATCATGTGCCACGCCATCGTCGCCGTGAGACTTGCCGCCGAGAAGGAAGGCGAGAGGCCGTAGCGCCTATTGCGTCGCTGTCCGCCGGTGCCGCAGGGCTCTGAGCAGGAGCCACAATTCCTCCGTCCGCAGCAGGGCCGCCGCCGCGAAGAACGTTGCGCCTCCCGCCGCCGCCGGCAGCAGCACCCGAACCAGCCTCAAACCGAGCCCTCCGCCTGCGTCAGCCCCCCTGATGAACGGCCACGCCGCCGCGGACATCAGTCCGGTCGCGACGGACGTCTTGACCGCCGTAACGGCCAGCCCACCCAACCCCGCCAGCCGCACACGTCTGCCCAGCAGGAAGGTCAATATAACCACCTGCAACATTGCGCATACAGCAGTGGCGGCAGCCAATCCCGCCTCCCGCAGCGGCCAGACCAGGGCCAGGTTCAGCGCAAGGTTCAGCCCCACCATCGCACCCGCGACCCGGGCCGGCGTCGCCTGCTCCTTCACGCTGTAGAAGGCCCGGGTCAGCACGTGCAGCGCGCAGTAAGCCCAGATGCCCGTCGAGTAGAAGAGCAGCACGCGCGCGGTCCGCGCCGTCATGGCCGGCGAGAAGGCGCCGCGCTCGAAGAGCAGCTGTACCGCCGGCACGCGGAGGATGATCAGGCCCACGCCCGCCGGCACGCCGATGAAGATCATCAGGCCGAGCCCGCGCAGCAGAGACCGCGCGAACCGCTCCCAATCCTCGCGCGCCGCCTGGCCGCTCAGCGTCGGGAAAGCCGCCGTCGCCAGCGCAATCCCGAACACGCCCAGCGGCAGCTGCATCAGCCGGTTGGCGTAATACAGGGCGCTGTTGGCGCCGATCTCCAGGGGATACCGAACCGAGAAACCCAGCACGCCGAACGCGTCGGCGCCCTCGGGCCGCGCCAGGGAGATCGCCATCACCCCGTCCAGCAAGGCGTTGAGCTGGAACGCCGCCAGGCCCAGCGCCACCGGCGCCATGGCCGCCGCCACCCGCCGGACCTCCGGGTGCGCAAGCTCGAACAGCGGCCGCCACCGGAACCCCCGCCGCCGCAGCGCGGCCATCTGCACCCAGAGCTGCAACACGCCCGACGCCAGTATCGCGGCCGCGACGATGTGAACCTGCGTCCGCGCGTCCGACGTGAGCGCCGGCGCCAGCCCGACGACGGCGCCGATCCAGCAGACGTTCAGCACTATCGGCGCCAGCGCGGGCGCGACGAAGCGCTTCAGCGTGTGCAGTATCGCGCCGGCCAGGGCCGTCAGGCAGATCAGCAGAACGTACGGCAGCAGCAGGGCGGTCAGCGACAGCGCCAGGTGCCACCCCGCGCTCACGTCCGCCCACAGGAGCAGGGCGAGCACGACGGCCTCGCCCAGGCCGATCAGCACGACCAGCACCGCCGTCAGCGCCCCGGCCGTCCTGCCGGCCAGCCGAAAGGCGTCCTCCTGCGGCCGCAGCTCCACGTACTCGCTCAGCACGGGCAGGAAGGCGGCCGTCAGGGCCCCCTCGCCGAAGAGCCTGCGGAACAGGTTCGGTATCCGAAAGGCGAAGCTGAACGCGTCCCACAGCATCCCGCCGCCGAAGAAGGCGGCGCACGCGGCGTCACGGAGCACGCCCAGCAGGCGGCTCACCAGCGTCAGAGCGGAGATGACGAGCGTGCTGCGGACGAAGCTGTCGCGTTCTTGCGTCACGTTGCCTCTTCAAGGCGCGCCGTCGGCTCGGCGCGCGGGGCCGTCGCGCTTCCCGTCAGTAGGACCATCGGTTGTAGCTGCGTGGTCGCTGTGGGCGCTCGCTGTGCGGCCACACCTTGATCAGGATTATGCCCGCCACGAAGCCGCCGACGTGCGCGCCGTACGCCACGCCGCCGTGTGCGAACGGCGCCCCGAGCGAGGCGGCGCCTTGGAGGAACTGGATCAGGAACCACATCCCCAGCGCGATCACCGCCGGCAGTTCCACAAAGTGCAGGAAGTAGAAGAACGGCACCAGGCACAGAACCCGCGCCTTCGGCCAGCAGACCACGTACGCCCCCAGCACGCCCGCGATAGCGCCGCTCGCCCCGATCACCGGCAGGGGGCTGTTCGGCCTGAGAAGATACTCCGTAGCCAGAGCCACCACCCCGCAGAGCACGTAGAACAGCGCGAAGCTCCCGCGTCCGAGCCGGCCCTCGACGTTGTCGGCAAAGATGTACAGGAACCACATGTTGCCCAGCAGGTGGAGCCAGCCCCCGTGCAGGAACATGCTCGTAAGCATCGGCACAATAAGGGCCTGCAGCAGGCTGCCTTTCCCGGTGACCGCCTGCGTCACCTCCGCCGGCACCAGGCCGAACCGCGCCGTCAGCGCGTTCAGGCCCTCCTCGGACATGCTCGCCTCGCCCATGAACACCAGGACGTTGATGACGATGATGCCGTACACCACCCACGGCGTGATGCCGGACGGATTCCTGTCGCGCAATGGAAGCATGGCGCAGAGACAACAGTTGCTGGTTGCTTGTTGTTAGTTGACAGTTGGGAGTTGACAGTCGGTAGCGAACGCCAGACCGCAACAGCGCGACCAGTGCCCGCACCGTTTACGCTCTCTTTCCAGTTGCTGTCGTTGTTGTCGTTACTTCATCCTTCAGCCTTTATACTTCAGCCTGCTCTGTAGAAAACTCTTGCCGGGTAGCCCCCGGCGTCTCGCCGGGGGGCTGACGGTATGTACACGCCGGGCGAGACGCCCGGCGCTACCCCAAAAAAGGGACCGAAAACGCATCATCTCTACAGAGCAACTTCAGCCTTGTAGCCCTTGACCCGTTCGCAGACCTGCTTGATCGTCTCCGGCTCGCACATGGGCGGCATCACGCCCGCCGACGTCACCACCACGCCGCGGTGGTGGGGGAGGGCGTCCAGGTCCGCCTCGATCCGGGCGCCTATCTGGTCGGCGGGCCTGGTCCAGAGAGTCGCGCTCGTCCCGCCTATCAGACACTTGTCGGGGCAGGCCGTCCGCCCGTCCAGGAGCGTCGTGTCGCCGACGGGCGGCGACGTGAACGCCTCGAACGCGTCCACCGGAATACGCGCCAGGTCGCCGAGCAGCGCCTTCAGGCAGCCGCACATGTGCAGGTAAATCAGGCGCCCCGCCTCCCGCGCGATGCGCCCGTACTCGGCCACGTGTCGCGCGCAGTAACGCCGGTACTGCTCGGGCGATATCAGCGTCGTGGACGTGTTCTCGGTCATGCTCAGCATGTCGCTCGGGCTGCGGTCGCAGAGGATAGCCGCCCTGCGCAGCAGCACCGCGTGGACGGCGTCGAACAACGTCTCCACCTCCTCCCGGTGGTCCGCCAGGAGGTAGTGCGCGTTCTCGACGCCGGCCAGCCATTCCACCCAGCACATCAGCGGCGACTCGCCGATGCTGACGTCCGTCGCCCCGTCCTCGCCGACCTCCTCGACGCGCGCTTGCGTCCTGGCCAGCGCCTCCGGGTCCAGCTCGACCGTGCAATCGACGAAGCATTCCCGCACGATCTCCAGGTCCTCCAGTGTCCGCACGGGGAACGCTATGGGGTGCCACGCGTGGGAGGGCTCGTCCCAGCGGTTTACCAGTTCCGTCTGCCCGCCCGGCGCGCGGAAGACGGTCCTCTGTATCCCGTTCTCACCCCGCGTCTCGACCGCGGTTCTCTTACGGACATCGCGCGTGCACCTGCCCAGCCATACCAGCTTGTCGCTGCCGATCCACGCGTGCAGCTCGTCCACCGATTTCCCCTCGAACCGGCCCTTGCGCCAGGGCGGGTAGGCGCCGTCCAGCTTCGGCCAGAAGGGCAGCCGGTCCACCGGCTCCATCCGGAGCGCGGCCAGCCAGCGCCGCCTTGGCGTCATCGTGTCCATGCGCACGTGTCCCATCCCCGAGTCGTGGCGTTCCATTATGCTGATGTTGCAGGCACGAAGCAAGCG
>CAZQEQ010000037.1:6711-30779 GCA_964592385.1 uncultured candidatus Brocadiaceae bacterium
GGCAGGACGGCAGACTGCAGACTGGAGGCTGGAGACCGGAGGCACGGAATCGCCGAACGGCCGCCGCCAGTCGCCTGATGAGGAAGTCCCCTTGGGTTCCGCAGGTTGTCTCTGAACCGGCCTCGGGGCGAGACGCCCCGCCTACCCCTATCTGGGTAGCCCCCGGCGCCACAGGGCAGGACGGCAGACTGCAGACTGGAGGCTGGAGACCGGAGGCACGGAATCGCCGGAGGGCCGGCGCTGCTGGTTCACGCTCGAAAGGTGCTGCAGGCAGTTCGACTTGCGCCGCCGGGTAGAATCGCCAGAACCGCCAACGAGGAGGGGCAAGACACGTGTCCGAGACGTTCCGCGCAGGTGACTGGGACAGCTACCGCATGGAGTACAAGGACCCGTTCCGCGAGCTGGAGCCGCCGGAACGGGAGATCGTCGTCGTGCGCGAGGCGCTCGCCGCCCTGTGCGTCGCCGGCGTCATCCCGCACACCGACTACGACGGCGACAGGCTGACGGCGCACCGGGCCGCCGTGCAGCGGGAGTTCGACATCCCCTGGACGGCCATCACGCCCCGGCTCGAACGGCTCATCTACGCCCTCAACGCCGTCGCCCGGCCGCAGAACATGATCGCCGCCGGCGTCTTCTGCGGCTTCACGTTCATCTGCAACGCCGGGGCGGCCGTCGGACCGGGCGCGTGCTACACGGCGCGGGAGCTGGTCGGCGTCGAGATCCGGCCCGACGAGGCCGAAAGGGCGGAGCGCAACGTCCGCCGCCTCGACCCCACCGGCACGGCGCGCGTGGTCGCGGACGACGCCGTCCGCTTCGTCGAGGCGTACCGCGAGCCGATTGACCTGCTCTACCTCGACGCCGACGGCGCCGGTGGAAGGGGCAAGGGCATATACCTGGACATACTGGAGGCCGGCTACGACCGGATGCCCGCCGGCGCGCTGGCGCTGGCGCACAACAGCGTCAACTCCGCCGAGCGGCTCACGCATTACCTGGACTACGTCCGCGACCCGGCCAACTTCCGCGCCAGCGTCAACGTTATCCTGGACGGCGAGGGGCTGGAAGTGTCGGTGAAGTAGGCTCAGAGACAGTTGACAGGTGACAGGTGATAGTTGACAGTGAGCGGCACAAGGGCGAGCTGTGTGGCGCAGGCGCCCTCGCCTGCGGTGACGGAAAGGAGGACGTGACGTGGCCGGACGGCGGCTGGAGGGGCCGCTGTGTGGTGCAGGCGCCCTCGCCTGCGTGGTGACCCGAAGGGAGCCCCAACGTGGCCGAAACGTATCGCACCGACGACTGGAAAAGCTACGTCATGAGCCGCTACGAGCCCTTCAGCGAACTGGAGCCGCTCGAAAGGGAGGCCGCCGTCGTGGACGGGGCGCTCGCCGCGCTGCGCGACGCCGGCATCCTCCCGCACGCCGACTATGACGGCGACGGGCTGACGGCGCATCGCGCTGCCGTGCGCCGGCTCTTCGAGATGGCCTGGACGACCGTCACCCCGCGCGTGGAGCGCCTGATCTACGCGATAAACGCCATCGCCCGGCCCGACGTCATGGTCGCCACGGGCATCTTCTGCGGCTACACCTTTATGTGCAACGCCGGGGCGGCCGTCGGGCCCGGCGCCTGCTACGAGGCGCGCGACCTGGTCGGCGTCGAGGTCAGGCCCGGGGAGGCCGAGAGGGCGGAGCGCAACGTCCGGCGCATGGACGGCTCCGGCGCCGCACGGATCGTCGCCGAGGACGCCCTGCGGTTCGTCGAGACGTTCGAGGATCCCATTGACCTGCTCTACCTCGACGCCGGCGCCGCGAGGGACAACCAGAAGGCCATCTATTACGACATCGTGAAGGCGGCCTACGCGCGGATGCCGGCCGGCGCGCTTGTGCTGGCCCACGACAGCGTCCGCTGCGTCGAGGCCGTGGGGCGCTACCTGGAGTTCGTGCGGGACCCCGCCAACTTCCGCGCCAGCGTCAACGTCGTGCTGGACGGCGAGGGGCTGGAGGTGTCGGTGAAGTAGGCTGTAGACTGGAGGCTGGAGACTGGAGGTACGGCAACGGCTGGAACCACGAAGGGCACGAAGGACACGAAGGGATAACGGAACCCAAGGATGACGGCGGAACGGCCTATGGAGTGCGGGAGCTTGGCTCTCCCGAGCCCGGTCGAGGGGCTCCCGCTCTGCCGTTGCGGAAGCTTGCTTCCGCAGGATGGGGTTGTGCGCGGCGGAAACCGGGCGCAACCCATGCAAGGGTATCTCAAACGAAGGGGGTGGTGGTATGGGCAAGAGACACAGGTTCTTGGCTGTCGTGGCGGTTCTGTTGTGCGTGGGCGGCGTTGTGGTCGGGGCTTGCTGGGCGCACATGGTTGAACGCGCGAGGGCCAACGTCACAGCCGCTGAAATGCCGCCAAACGTCGCGTTTGACCACGGCGCAATGATGATGCCAACTGTCTTCGCAATGGTTGTGGCGGCTGCGGTGGGGGCCAGAGCAGCGCCGATCCTATGATACGCGCGCAATCAGGTGCCTCTCAAGGCCAAGGTGGCTTCTTTCATCGCCGTGTTCCTGATCGGCGGACTTCTGATCGCGTACTGGTTCTGGTTCCAGCAACGGGCGCTGCACGACCTCGACCAGGCGGCGGAAGCTCTTGGCCCCGGCGCCGGAGAGCACGCAACAGCACAGGTCGAATAGGGCGGCAGGACGTGTGCCGTCGTTGCCGTTCCGTCCCTCTTGGTGTCCTTCGTGCCCTTCGTGGTGAGCGCCGTTGCCGTTGAGTCCGAAATCCCCAATCGCCTCAAAGGCTCGTGTCGTCCGGGGTGCGGTCTATGGCGGTGACGCTGCGCACGCGGCGGATCCGCTCGTCCACTACCGAGGCCCGCGGCACGAAGAAGACCATCGGCGGGCGGTTCGGGTCCCGGAAGCTGATGATGATCCGCCCGAACCCGAACAGCCACCTCTCAACGACATCCGTCGCGTCGAAGTCCACGTCGTAGTCGGCGTTCTTGATCTGCCGGCCGGTCTCTGTCAGCCCGCGCTGGAGGTCCGCCACGTTGGGCGTTATGGCCATGTAGTTGAAGAGCCCGTGAACCCAGCCGATGGCGATGATCACCGCTATGAGGAATGCGGCGATGAAGTAGAGCTTGGCGGGGACCTCGACGGCGGTGTGGCGCAGCAGCCGGACGGCGTCGTCGGCGTAGCCCACCAGGTGCAGCACGAGCAGCGCCGCGCCGAGCGTCGGCACGACGATGAGCACGACCTTGATGCTCATGTGGAACTGCTCGACCAGGACGTTGATGAAGACGAGCACGACCCAGATGCCGCCGAGCATGCGGGGCGTGACGGCCTGCGGGAGGGCGCCCCAGCCGCGCAGCAGCAGCAGGAAGCCGAACAGCAGCGAGACTGCCATCGTGGGCGCGTAGAGGATCCAGCGCGGGCGGTTCCACAGGATGACGTATTCGTTGACCTCGCGGTGATGGACGATTTGCCGCTCGACCGAATAGCGCGTCCGGGCCGTCTTCAGAAGGATGAGGACGCCTAGCTCGGCGGCCAGGATGGTGCCGGAAAGGATGTAGGCGGCGATCATCGGGTCGGACACCCAGCCCTGGCCCGTGGCGAGGCGGGCCACGGGGATCAGGAGCACGGCGGCCACGGCCACGGCGATGGCCGTGACGCGGGGCCAGAGCTTGTAGTCGCGAGGGGGCTTTGCGGGCCTCTCGGCGGGCGGTTGTGCGGGCGGCTCTATGGGCGGCTGGTCGAGCGGCTCTGCGGGCGGTTGGTCGCTCATGGCGTCTCCCCGTCAGGCTTCGTGGGGTCCCGGGCCGGCGGGTGCGCCGGGCGGGCCTGTGCGGTTATTATAGGGGACGCCGGGCTGTTGTCCACTTCGATTTCGCGCGGCAAGGAGAGAACTTGGTGAGGCCGGGACGCGGAGTGGCGTCGCTCTGCCTGGCGGCCATGCTGGCGGCTGACGCGGCCGCCGCGATGGCGTCCAACGCGGGAGCGGCGGCGTTGCCTCTGGGGGAGGTACAGATGCAGGTCGAAGCGGCGGAGACATCTGGCGGCGAACGGACCTACATCCCCGTGCGCGGGAGCGCGTGGCGCATCGCCGTCGCGTCCGTGACGGGCGACGGGCGCAAGCAGGTCATCTATGGCGCCTACGACGGCGCGGTGCGCTGCCAGGACCTGGACACGGACGAGCTGCTCTGGGAGGTCCCGCTGGGGGCGTTCCCGTTCGGGCTGGCGGCGGCGGACGCCGACGGGGACGGCCGCGCGGAGGTCTTCGCGGCGGCGGCCGACGGCGGGCTCTACGCCATCGGACCGGACGGGGAAGTGCGCTGGACCTTCCGGTCGAAGCTCCCGCTCTACGACGTCGCGGTGGGGCGGATGGGGGAGGGCGGGGGAACGTACGTCGCCTGCGGCGGCATTGACCGGCAGGTCTACGTCCTGACGCCCGGCGGTGCTCCTGTCGCGCAGCACGGGGTCACGAAACTCGTCCAGCGCCTCGCAATCGGCGACCTCGACGGCGACGGGCGCGGCCAGCTGCTCGTCATCGACGCGCGGATATACGCCGAGGCGCTGGCGCTGGAGGGCGGCGCCCTGCGGACGCTCTGGCGCAAGCCGCTGCGCGTCCCGGCGCGCATGAGGAACTGGGAGAACCCCGGCTGCTACTTCTTCGTGTTCTCGCTGGACGCGGGCGACCTGGACGGCGACGGGGCGGACGAGTTCGTGGTCGGGGACAGTTGCTGGAACCGGCAGGCCGTGATGGCCGCCTCCGGGCAGGGCGAGCCCCTCTGGATCACCGACCCGAAGCCGTGGCGGTTCAGCGGCGAGACCTACAGCGAGTACTACAGCACGGCGTTCGTGCGCGTGGCGGACGTGCTGCCCGACCTGCCGGGCAGGGAAGTCGTCGTCGTGACGGGCGGCGTGGTGGAGCTCCTCGACCGCGACGGCAATCTGCTCGACGAGGCCAGCGCGCCCGTGGGCTTCACCGACCTGGCGCTGGACGGGCGGACGCTCTACCTGGGCTCCTCGCCGAACGGGGACGACACCGTCTACCGCGTCGAACTGACCGAGGGCTGGCCGGAGACGGTAGGGGGGCTGGCCCGGCGGGGCGTCGCCGCGCAGGTCGGGGAGAACCTGGCTGCCCTGCGTGACCAGGTCCTGCGCTACGAAGGGCGCGCGCCCGCCGCAGGGCGCACCTACGACGTGAAACAGTTCGGCTCGCCCACGAACGAGCGGGGCCTCCCCCGATACCGCCGGCAGATGGGCTGGCTCAAGGAGCAGTTCCCCTATGCCAACCTCCGCTTCGTCGGGTCGTCCAAAGTGATCGAGGCCACGCCGCCGACCGACGCGCAGGGCCGCCCGTGGTCGCTCCAGCGCTGGGACACCGATTCGATCAACGGCACGATGACGGTGGACGAGATCGTCGCCCGCGCCCGCTGGATCGAAGAGCACGAGGTGCCGACGGTCTTCCTCATCGGGCACTCGTGCATGCCGTTCATCACGCTGGAGACGGCCGAAAAGATGCTCGACGCGGCGCCGCGCTACCTGGTCGGGTTCCTCAGCGCGGAGGACGAGCAGCTCGAGCGCATCCCGCGCTACTTCGCCGAGTACTTCGGCCCGCTCGCCGAGCTGTGCGCGGAGCACGGCGGCAGGGCGTGCATCACGAAGAACAAGAACGTCTGGTGGATGTCGGCGCCCTCGATGCGGCCGGTCTACGACGCCCTGTTCTCGGGGGAGCGCGGGAAGGCCCTGGTCGCGGCGGTGGAGGACTCGAACTCCCGCACGCCGGAGATCAACTTGCTCTCGCGCTTCGGCCTGCGGCAGGCGGGGCTGGCCGACCGGTTCGAGGCGGCCGTCATCTCCGACCTGTTCTCATTCTGCCGGTTCCACCAGTGGGAATACCCGAAGCACGGCCATCCTTACCTGCGCCTGCTGGTGGCGCAGACGGTGCTCGGCGCGAGCGAGTACGCCATCCGCACGATGGCCATACGGCCGGACGGCGGTGGGTTCGCCTTCAGCGACATCGGGAGGGAGTCGGAGGAGGTATTCCTGCACATGCTCGGCAAGGGCCTGGTGTTCTCGCCCGGGCCGGGGCAGATGGCCGGAATGTCGCCCGTCGGCATCGCCGTCCACCAGCCGCCGGAGAAGTGGCTGCGCGACGGGCACAACGGCCACAACCCGGAGATATGGGAGGACGACGAGGAACTGCACAACGCCGTCATCCCGCACAACGGCTGCCTGTGGGGGATGACCGAGACGCCGCCGCACGCGCTCCAGGCCGTGCTGCTGGGTAAGGAGCGGCAGTTTGGTCACCTGTTCGCGACGCCCTACGGGCCGTTCGCGATCGTCCCCGCGCATGCCGACCTGACGAAGGTGGCCGGCGTGCGGGAGTGGTGGCACACGGACGGCATCTACGCCTGGCGCGCGGGCGGCGAGAGGCTGACCGGCGTGCAGGCGGCGGAGGGGCTCCGCGAGTCGTTCGAGCAGGCGGCGAACGAGCTCCCGTTCCGCGCGCGCGGCGACGACGTCTTCTTCCACGCGGTCCGCATGGACGGGCGCACTTACAGGCTCTACGCGATCGACCCCGGCTGGCTCGACCCGCAGGAGCGCCGGGTGACGGTAGACGTGCAGTTGGATGTGCCGGTGACGATTCGCGACCTGCTCTCGGGCGAGCCCATCGCTGTCCGGGACGGGCGGGCGGCTCTCACGGTGCCCGCCGGCTCGCTACGGGTGCTCGAGGCCAGGGCGCAATGACGGACGCACGCGGAAGTGCCGCGGCGCCAGGCAAGACGTTCACGCGCCGTGGCGTGCCGGGCCGCCGGCTCAGGGCATCATCTCCTCGATGACCGGCCAGGCCAGGTCGGCGTAGAAGCGGTGCCCCTCCGGCCCGACGAGGTGGCGGATGTTCCGCTCGCAGCCGGCGGCGGCGTATATGGCCCTGGCCTGCTCGAAGCCCTCGCGGGCGGCGTCGAGAGGGAATATGTCGTCGTGCCTGCCCGAGACGATGATGAGCTTGCGCGGCGCGACGAGCCCGGCCAGCTCGCCCATCTCGGCCACCTTGAGTATGCCGGGGATGTAACTGTCCCCGCAGTGGCGGAACCTCATGCTCGAACCGGCGAAGGTGGCGAACGTGCAGGAGGCCACCGAGAGGCCGATCCGCTCGTCCACGCAGGGGGCGTAGAGGGAGATCTTGCCGCCGCCGGAGTTCCCCATGCAGCCGATGCGCTCCGGGTCCACCTCCGGGCGCTCGCGGAGCAGGTCAACGGCGCGCATGACGTCCCAGATGCGCTCACCCAGGACCGTCCTGCCCAGCAGCAGCGAGTGGAACACGGCGTCCGTGCAGGTGTGGTCCCAGCGCATCTTTTGCAGCGTTTCGGCGCGCTCGCCCAAGCAGCGCTGCTCGACGGCGAGCGCCGCGAAGCCGCGCCGGACGGCCTGGATCGCGATGTCCCGGTCGCCCGCGATGGCCTCTCTTTCCTTCTCGTTGCGGGCCTCGCCGATGGAGATGTGCATGCCCGGCGAGTGGCCCTGAAGGCATATCATGGCGGGCAGGGGAGGGGAGGGCGCCTTCGGCACCAGCAGCCACGCGGGCACGTCCGCGTGGTCCTCCGCCGTGAAGACGAGCCGGGTGCGGACGCACTCGTCGGTCTCATGCTGCTCGATCTCCTCGACGTTCAGTGGCGTCCTCTCGGCGGGGAATCCGCCGAGCAACTCGATGAACCGCGCGCGGAGCCCGCGCTGCCACTCGGCGAAATCCTGCCCGCACCAGGCGAACTCGCGTTCCGTCTTCGCCAACAGGTTCAGGTGATACTGGGACGGCACGAAGAATCGCTCTTTCATCGTCCGGTGGCTTCCCTTTCGGCACTCATGATCGTGCGGAAGACTCATCCCGGGTAGCCCCCGGCGTCTCGCCGGGGGTCCCGCGGCCCCGGAGCCACCGGGCGAGACGCCCGGCTCTACCCAAAGGAGGGGGGTGGAACCCCCTTGCGTCTGCGGGGCGTCTCCACAACTCACGACTCCAGGAGCGCCGGTCGGACGGCCGGCAGTGGCTTGCCCGGGATGAGGCGCTCGCCGTCGGAGAGGCCGTCCTCTTCCCGCGGCGCAAGCTCGCGGACCATGCGCCCGCGCCAGAGCTCCAGCCGCGCCTTCTCCGCCGGCTTGGGCGCGAGATTGCGCAGCTCGTCCGGGTCGTTGGCTAGGTCGAAGAGCTGCTCCTCGCCGCTCCGGGTGAACCAGACGTACTTCTCCCTCCCGTCCGTCAGGAACTGCATCCCCTCGTCGGAGTAACACGACGAATGCTCCCCGTGGACGTAGTCGCGGTCCGGCGCGTCCGACAGGTCGCGACAGGCCGGCAGGAGACTGCGTCCCTCGACGCCGTCCGGAACGGGCACGCCGGCCGCGTCCAGCAGCGTCGGGCAGAGGTCCTGGCTGACGACCGGCGCGTCGCAGAATCCCCTCGCCGCCGCCCCGGGGACGTTGATGATAAGCGGCACGCCCGCCGAGCCCTCGTAGGCATAGGTCTTGCGGAACAGGTGGTGGTCGCCGAGCATCTCGCCGTGGTCGGACGTGAAGATGACAACGGTGTTCCGGATCTTCATCCGCCCCAGAGCGAGCATGAAGCGGCCGACCTGGCAGTCAATGTGCGCGACCTGCGCGTAGTAGGCCAGCCGCGAGTGTGCGAGCACGTCGTCCGGCAGCCGGCCGTGCCAGGCGTTCAGCGAGTCAACCGGCACGTCGTGCACGGTCGCCCAGTCGCCGACGGGCGCCGGCGGCAGGTCGCGGCCACGGTACATGTCGTAGAAGACCTGCGGCGGATCAATGGGCGGGTGTGGCCGGTGGAAGGAGAGGTTCAGGAAGAACTGCCGCGTCCGGTCGCGCCGGCGCAGGAACTCGATGCCCTTCGTGACCACCCACGTGTTGTTGTGCAGCTCCTCCGGCAGTGCGCTCGGGCGCGCCGCCCAGGAGTTGCTTTGCAGGCCGGTGTCCGTCTCCTCCAGGCGGCCGCCCGTCCGCTCCCGCAGCCACTCGTGGTAGTCGTTGACGTATGTCCCGTCGAAGTTCTGCTGCGCCTCGTAGGAGTCCAGGGACTGGAACCCGCAGTGCTTCCGCTGCGGGTAGAAGTGCGTCTTGCCGACGCAGTGCGTCTGGTAGCCCGCCTCAGCGAGGAGCTGCGGCACCATGGCCTCGTAGGTCCACGGGACCTGGTCCCGGTAGCCCAGCCTGCCGTGCGAACTCGGCGAGAGGCCCGTCCAGATCGAGGCGCGCGCCGCGATGCACGACGGACACGAGGCATAGGCCGCCCTGAAGACGACGCCGCCCCGGCCCAGGTCGTCGAGGTTGGGCGTCTCGACGACGGGATGCCCGGTGATGCTCAGGCAGTCGCTGCGCATCTGGTCGGTCAGGATGAAGACGATGTTCGGACGCTCGGGCACGGGGCCGGGCTCCTCTGCACGTGTAGGGCCGCTCGGCGCGGCCGGACAGGTGAGTATAACCGCGCTTTCTGGCAGCCTCAAGTCACCGTCCGGCGCCGAGCGCGGGACCGTTGACACCGTCCCGCGCCGTGCGTAGTCTGGTGCCTTGCTGGCCGAGGTCCCGCGTTTTCCAACCCCCGGCGAGACGCCGGGGGCTACCCATAGGGGGTAGGCGGGGCACGCCTCGGCGCGTAAACGTCTCGCCCCGCTGCCGAGAACAGACGGAACCCGGCAAGCCCTGTGCGGTTTCGTTATCGGGCCACTGGTGTGGCGGGCCGGCGGGAGTTGGTTCGTTTGTATGGAGGGAGGCCGATTGTGAGCACGGGTCGGAAGAAGATCGTCTGCGTCGGCGCGCACCCGGACGACGTGGATTTCGGGGCGGGGGGGACGTGCCTGATGCTGTGTGGCGACTACGACATCCACTACGTCATCCTGACCAGCGGCCAGGCCGGCATCAAGGGGAAGGCCCCCGAGGAGGCCGCGGCCGTCCGGGAGGCCGAGCAGCGCCGGGCCTGCGAGATGATCGGCGCCGAGCTGACCCTGATGCGCCAGATGGACGGCGACCTCTACGCCGACCGGGACCTCTGCGGGAAGGTCGGGGAACTCCTCAAGAAGCTCGACCCGACGGCCGTCTTCACCATGTGGCCCATTGACGTGCGGGACCACTCGGCGGCATACGAGGTCACGCAGAAGGCGCTGCACCACGCCGGCCTCTATTACACCGTGGAGCTCTACATGTACGAGACCAGCCTCGGCGGGCAGACCAACCGGTTCGTGCCGGACATCTACGTGAACATCTCGGACGTGATGGACCGCAAGATGGCGCTCCTGAAGTGCCACGCCTCCCAGACGGGCGTCGCCGAGGGCAGCTCTGCCAGGCAGCAGAACCGGTTCCACGGCATGGAGGCGCGGGTCGAGTACGCCGAGGTATTCAAGACGCCGCACGCGCTGATTGGCACGCGCTGGGAGCGCAGGTCGCGCTACCTCCTGCTGGACCTGTGAGGTGCCGCAAGCCCGCGCGGACGCAAGGGGTCGCGATCAATACCAGCCTTTGCGGTACCAGTCGAATCGGTTCATGTCCGCGGCGGCCGCCTTCCGGCCCATCTGCCGGAAGCGGTCGCTGAGCAGGAACTCGTCCACGGTGTCGAGGTCGAACGGCCGCTCGAAGGTCTCCAGGTATCCCAGCAGTCGCTCCTTCATCTCGGCCAGGACGCCGGCGTGTCCCGGCTCATAGGCCAGGTTGTTCTGCTCTTCGGGATCGCTGTCCAGGTCGTAGAGCTGGTCCGGCTCGAAGTAGTGCGGGTAACGCTGCATCGTGGCGGACTGCCAGGATCGGCCTGTGTAGGAGCAGGCCTCGTCCACCTTGCCGGACTTCATGTCCTCCACGAGCCGCGGCGGATACCGGACCGCGATGTACTTCCATTTCCGCGTGGCGACCGCGCGGACGTAGCCGAACTCGAAGAACAGGTCTTCCCGGTCCTCGTCCTCGACTTTCTCGCCGGTCAGCCACGGCAGCATGTCCTTGCCGTCCGCGGCCATGCCGTCCGGCAGGGGGGCGCCGCAGGCGGCGAGCATTGTGGGCAGGAAGTCAATGTGCTGGATCAGGGCGTCGCAGGTCGAACCCGCAGGGATGCGCCCGGGCCAGCGCATCGCGAACGGGATGTGGACGCCCCCCTGGTAGCACGTCGCCTTGCCGTCGAAGGCGCCGTGGTCCGTCGAGAAGATGACGATCGTGTCGTCCTCCAGGCCCAGTTCTCCGAGGCGCGCCACGACCGTCCCGACCAGGTCGTCCATCCAGAGCGCGCCGGCCGTCCTGTGGTTGAGCGGGACGTTGTCGGCCAGCTCGATGCGCTCGATTACGGACAGACGGGGCGGCATGAGGCCGACGTGCTCCTCCAGGCGCCCGGCCCCGGTCATGTGCGGGTCTGACACGAGGGACAGCACGTGGCTGGGGCCGTGGATCGTCGTCGGCGCCACGTAGAGGAAGAACGGCCTGTCGCTGCGTCCGTGGCGGTCCAGGAAGTCCAGCGCGCCCCAGGCGGTCCAGTCCAGGTTGTGGCTGTGCAGCTTCTTGATAGTCCGGCCGTCCACGTCGCCCCAGCAAATGCTGGCAGCGTAATCGAACCCGTTGCTCCTGACCTGTTCCACGAGGGCGCGCTGGTGTTCCTTCAGTTTCGCGTCGATGGCCGGGTCGCACGGGTCGTCGTCCGGCTGGAAGAAATCGACTCCGAGCGCGCGTTCTGACGGTCCCGTGTGCCACTTGCCGACGTGACCGGTCACGTAGCCGGCCCGCTGGAGCGCCTGGCCGATGCACTGCTCCCGGTCGGGCATCAGGTCCGTGTTCCAGGTGATGCAGTAGGGCTCCCCGTCGGGGAAGCCGTCGCGGAAGTTATCGGCGGGGCAGCGGCCGGCGTAGTGGCCCGTCAGGTTGCTGTAACGGCTCGGCGTGCAGACCGGCGTGGACGTGTGGTAGCGCGTGCACTGGACCCCGCCGCGCGCGAGCGCGTCAATGTTCGGCGTCAGGACCGCCCCGCCGCTGTAGCCGAGCATGGAGAAGGCCGTGTCGTCCGAGATGAAGCAGACGACGTTCGGGCGCCGCCGGTCATCGCCCTTCGGCCCGACGGTTCCGGCTGACATCTGTGTCTCCCTCGTCGCGGGTGGAGCTTCACGCCTGGACGGTCACCGCCTTGCCCGTGGCGGCCGATTCGTAGAGCGCGTCCATTAGGTCCGCCAGCAGGATGCCCATGCGGCCGCCGCACCTCGGCGTCTGCCCGTGCAGGATGGCGTCGGCGAAGTTGCGCACGGGCGCGACGGTGGGGATGTCCCAGTCGTCCGGCACGCCGACGATCGGCGGCTCGGGGTCCCGCCACGGCGCGCCGCGCGTGACGCGGAAGTCCCCGCCGTGCGGGCTCACCTCCATCAGGCCCTCCGTGCCCTGAAGGTACAGGTGGCTCAGCCAGCTCCGGCTGTTGCCGCCGCTGGTGATGCTGGCCATGGCGCCGTTGACGAACTTGATGCACCCCACGGCGTTGACGTCCACCTCGCAGCCCTTTTTGTCGGTCCAGCAGAACACCTCGCGCACCGGTGAGTCCACCAGGTACATCATGGCGCTCAGCACGTGGGCCATGCTGTCGTAAAGCTGGCCGCCGCCCGACAGCCCGGGGTCCGTCCGCCACGAGCCGCCGACGATGTTGAGCCAGTCCTGGGCCAGGGCCGCCGTCACCAGTTGCAGCTCGCCCATCGTTCCGTCCGACAGCAGGCGCCGGGCGTAGGCGAACGTGTCCGTGTAGGTGCCCTGGATCGCGATCTGGAGCACGCGGGCCGCCTTCTCTGCCTTCCGGACGAGGCGCCGCGCGTGGCGGGCGTTCGTCACCATCGGTTTCTCGACCATCACGTGCGCGCCCGCGGACAGCGCGTCGAAGCAATGGCGGAAGTGCAGCGTGTGCGGGGTGGACACGATCACCGCCTCGGGCTGCACCTCGGCGAGCATCTCCCTGTGATCGGTGTGGACGGCGACGCGCCGGCGCGCGAAGAACTCCTTGCGGTGCGCCTCGGCGCGCTCGCGCACGACGTCGCAGAGCGCGACGACGCGGAACTCCGGCACGCCATCGCTTATCGCCCTCAGGTGCGAGCGCACGAAGCCGCCGCACCCGATGACCGCCAGCTTTACCTTTGCCATGTCTCTGGTCCTCGGCGCCTCTCTGAGGCAGGATTGAAGGGACGGTGGGGCGCAAAGCTACCCGGTTGCCGCGTGCCTGTCAACCATCCCTTGCCGCAAGCAGGCGGTGGCTGGTACTGGAAGTGCTTGATTCCGCTCGCCTTCTCAGCAATAATCCGTCCACTTGCCCCATTGAGAGGGGATTCGGACGGGCGGACGTGCCACAGGCGCCCGCCCCGTCGCTCCACCCGCAGCCTGAAGCGAAGCCCCATTATCGGAGCAGCAGGCACATGACCCCCACAAGGAAGACCAGAGCGGAGCTGGCTGAGGAGACCGAAGCGCTGCGCCTCCGTCTGAGGGAGCTGGAATGCGAAACAGCGGATAAGGGACCGCCGGACGGACCCTTGCCGGACAGCGAGGACCTGTTCGAGCTGCTGGTCCGTAACGCGTTCGACGGCATCAGCATCTCGGAGTATGACGCTGTCAGACACACGCGCCGCCTGCTGTTCTGCAATGACCGTTACGTCGAGATGTCGGGATACAGCCGGGAAGAACTGACGGCTCCCGAGCACGTCAGCTGGATGGCGACCGCCCATGCAACCCAGGAGCAACTGATCGAACAGCGGGAACGTCTCATGCAGCGCTTGCCGGTCCGGGGCACGGCCTCCTGGAATCGGCCGGACGGGAGACAGAACACTTACGAGTACAGGTCCGTGTCGGTCAGGAAGGGGGACAAGTATGTCATCGTCGGCATCGACCGCGACATCACCGAACAGGTGCGCGTGCAGAAGGCGCTGGAGCATTCCGAAAGCAGACTCCGGAGCCTGCTCTCCGCCATGGACGACCTGGTCTTCGTGCTTGACGCGGAGGGGCGGTTCACGTTCTGTAACGCGCCCGCGGACCGAGAGGATTTGCTCGTGAGTCCGCAGGAATTCCTCGGCAGGCACTATGCGGAGGTCCTGCCGCCGCACACCGTCGAGATGCTGACCGAGGCGCTTGAACAGACCGCGAAAGGTCAACATGCTCAGATCGAGTACTCGCTTGACATGCCCGGCGGCACCAGGTGGTTCGCCGGCAAGCTCTCGCCCGTGACTACGGACGGGGGCAACGGGGCCGTTCTTGTCACAAGGGACGTCACTGAGCACAAGGCCAGAGACGATACTCTCGAACAGAGCGAAGAGACCGTTCGAGCCCTGCTGAATGCCTCGACCGACGGGGCGTTCCTGATAGAGCCAGGGGGGCAGATCCTGGCGCTCAACACCACGGCGGGCAAGTACCTGCACGCCAGGCAGTGCGAGCTGCTCGGGCGGAATGCGTTCGATCTCTTCCCCCCCAAAGTGGCCGAATATCGACGTGAGAAGTGCGAAAGGGCGATGACAGACCACAGGGTCGTCCGTTTTGAGGACAGCCGAGCAGGGAGGTCGTTCGAAAACAATGTCTGCCCCGTCTTTGACGCCGAAGGAAGGCCATCGCAGATCGCCGTTTTCGCCCGCGATATCACCGAGCGAAAGGCCGCTGAGGAAGCGCTCCGCCGGCACACCCGGGAACTCGAGACGTTGGCCTCTGTAAGTGATACCCTTGTGCGTGAGACCAACCTTCGGTCAGCGCTGAAGGAGGCGACAGAACACCTGCGCGCGTGGTTGGGAGCCGACGTGGGAGCCATCTTCCTCTACAACGAAGAGATGGACAGCTTTGACGTCGCCAGCACTTCCGGCGTCGAGCCGGCGGTCGTGCCCGTTTTCACGCGCATAAGTCCTCGCAAGGGATGGACGGGCAAGGTATTCACGATGGGCAGCCCAATGGTGATTCCCGACGTGCGGCAGGCCCCTTTCGCGGGACTCGCGGACGCGCAGACCCTCGCCGGCCCGTACAGGTCCTTTGTCAGCGTGCCGCTGCCCGGCCGAGACGGTCGCCTGGGCGTTGTCGAACTGGCCGCGGCGCAGGTGGGGCGCTTTGAGCCGGACTGCCTGGAATCGCTGGTTTTCCTGGCGCACGGCATCGGGATGCGCATCGAAAGGAGTCAGTACGAGCAGAGGTTGGCCGACAGTAGTGCTGCTCTGCGGGCCGCGCTGGTCCAGGTAAGGCAGGCGACCGAGAACGAACAACGCCGCCTCTCGGAAGCACTCCACGATGTCCTCGCACAGCAGATTGTGTCCGTGCGCATGGGCATCGAGGCGTGTTCAAAGGATGCGGCAGAGACGTGTCCCTCGATGACGGACAGCATGAGAGAGCTTGCCCGGCAGTTGAATGAAGCCGTCGGAACCATGCGCGACATGTCGTTCGCGCTCAACCCGAGCGTCGTTGACCGCATCGGCCTGGACATGGGACTGAAGCGGCTCTCGGAAGAGTTCGAAAGGGAAAGCGGCATCCCCGTGACAGTGAGCTGCGACGAGATGCCCGAGGGTACGGATCCCGAGGCTGCCAGGGCGGCGTACCAGGTTGCCCGGGAGGCCCTCCGCAACGCACGCAGCCACGCTGGTGCCACGGAGGTCTCCGTGGCTTTGAGAGTGCAGAAGACCCGTGCCGAACTCTCCGTGAAGGACAACGGCAAGGGCTTCGAAGCGGAGCGGGCGCAATCCATCGGCAGTGGCATGGGCCTGTACATGATGGAGGAGGGGGCGCGCCACGTCGGGGGGACGTTCGAGGTCAGAAGCGCTGTCGGCAAGGGAACGGAGATCAGACTGACGATCCCGCTGGCACCCCGGCAGGGCGGGCGGCCCGCAGAAGGTGCGCCCTAAATGCCTGCCGCGTGCGAGTGCCCTGTGGGTAGCTCCTTCCGGGCAGCCACCGGCACGGCCTGACGCCCCAGGCACACAGGTCGGGCCACACGCCAAGTATGGGCCGAAACCCATTGACTTCCAGGGCCATTTGGCCTATAAGTGTATTGGCCGGGGGTGAGCAAATGTCGGGAGGATTCCTGGCGTCGATCTGCCTGCAGTGCTGCACAGTGACACACGTCGGGGGGAATGGGCCTTGGCTATACGGATTCTGATAGTGGACGATCACCAGATAATCCGGAAGGGTATCCGGAAGCTGCTGTCGGACTCCCCGGACGTCGAGGTGGTCGGGGAGGCGAGCGACGGCCGCGAAGCGGTCCGCGAAGCCGAAAAGATGACACCGGATGTTGTTCTCATGGACATCGGGATGCCGGGCCTGAACGGCGTGGAGGCCATCCGTAAGATCGCCAGGGCGTGCCGGGGCGTCAAGATTGTCGTCCTGTCGGTCTATGGCGATCGCGATACGATCATCAGTGCCGTGGAGGCGGGGGCCGCCGCCTTCTTGCTGAAAGACTGCTCAGCGGACCAGTTGAACGACGCCATACGGGCGGCCTCGAAGGGCCGATCCTACCTCAGCCCGGAGATATCGACGATTGTTCTGGAGTCAATCCGACAGCGCAGCAGCGGCGGCCCGACCAAGGGCGACGTGGGGCCCCTGACGCCGCGCGAGAGGGAAGTGCTCCAGCTCATTGCTGAAGGCAAGACGAGCAGGGCAATAGGCCAATTGCTGAACGTCAGCCCGAAGACCGTCCAGAACCACCGCAATCACATCATGCGAAAACTCGACCTGCACAACGTTGCTGATCTGACGCGCTACGCCATATCACACGGCCTGACACGCCTTCCGGGCTGAGAAGACGCACGGATCGTCCCCCCAACGGACACGGAGACACAGATGAAGCACGTAGCCTACAGCGACGTCGAGGCACAGGACGTCCGGCTCCCGGGCGCCGCAAAGGTGCGCGTCCGCTGGCTCATCGACGAGACGGACGGCGCGCCGAACTTCTACATGCGCCGTTTCGAGCTGCAGCCGGGCGGACACACCCCCACACACTCCCACCCGTGGGAGCACGAGGTCTATGTCCTGGAAGGGCAGGGGACCGTCTTCTGTGAAGGCCAGGGGGAGCGCTTCCGCCCGGGCGACGTCGTCCTCCTTCCGGGCGGCCAGGAGCACGGCTTCACTGCCGACGCGGGCCAGGCCGTCGTCTTCCTCTGCCTGATCCCCAAAGAAGGCAAGCCTTCCTGACCCGCCGCGCCCCGAGTCCGTCCGCGTTCACCGGGCCCGTGGCCCGAGTGCCCTTTTGCCTCAGCGAGCCGTAGGCTGGACCAGGGAGATGCCGATGCCCCGGATCAGCGCATATCTCCTTGGCCAGACCGCGAACTCCGACTATCCCAGCCCTTCGCACACGCACGACGCTTGATTACCGGGCACCCGTCCCGGCAGAAATGCACGTTGCAACCTTCGCGGCCCGCGACGGCCGGTGTGGACGAGAGGACTCTGTGACACCAGGGCGGCCCGAGCACGCACACCCGGCAATAGAAAGGGGGCAGGAGGAACGGTCCCTGGCTGAAGCGCGTTGAGCGATGGCGCCTCGTGACACGTCTGATAACACATATTATGTTGCCCGCTGGGCCGCGGTGTTGGTCAGTTGCACGTCAGTTGAGAATTTCTCACGATTAGGCCCGAGAGGCCGGGTTGGCGGGCGGAATCCGGTAGGTTGCGGGAGACAAAAATTTCACGAGGCGCCCGGCGGGCGCTTGTCTTCGTTTGCCAGGCCGTGCGGCGGCCCCTGCCACATGTTGTGGCCGCCGGCGCGGCTGTTACGCCTCCTTTCAAGCACCGCTTCGGTTTTGGTCGGCCCCCTCGGTTGGATCGCCGGCGCGGGCGTCTGGCTGACGTGCCACACTGGCATCGGGCCGGGCTACAGGCCCGGTCCCGTGGTCACCCGCGCCGGTTGATTGCATCGGGGTTGAAGCACTGTTCAACGGGCGTTTATCGGGCTCGCCAGGGCGGCCTCTCGCACCGCTTCCCAATGACCGCCGCAGGGCGCGGTGGTCATCGTCAGGGACCCGGCTCGCGCCAGGCTCCAGAGGCCGCCGCTGGCGTGTCTTCTGAGGGTTGCAGTCGAGCCACAGGAGCGCCTGGGCGAAGTGCGTCGGGTCGAAGCCAAACAGGTCGGCAGCCTCCCGCTCCTCTGCCGTGAGAGCCCGGCTGTGGACGGTGAACTGCCTCGCCGGCTGCGCCGCCAGGGCGGCTCGTGTCGCGGGCAGGTCGTCTATCGCATGGCGCAGCCACCAGCGCCGGGTATGCACGCCGATCCTGCCCTGTTGGACCGCCAGGTCAACCGCCTCCGCCGCCCTGTGCTCGTGTAGCTCCGCCTGGAGGGCCTCTATACGCGCCAGGACGGCGCTTTCGCTCGCATCGCCGGATAGCCCGAGCTTGAGCCTTATTCGCTCCACACGCGTCTCCTACGGACGACAGCCCGGCCAGGGCGTGCCTCCGGTCAGCCACGCCGGCGCCTACTCTTGCGCCCGCGTTCGCGCTTCACGTGGAGGAGGAAGTACCACAAAAGGTCCCCCGCGCCAACCGGCCGTGCGAAGTCCGTACGCCGCCCTGGCCGAATGCCGTCCTCATGTCACGCCGCCTCTTTGCTCTCAGCGTCGGCGGCCTTCGCCTTGCCCCGGCGCGGCTTCGGTTGCCGCTTGAGCGTCCTGACGGAGAGGACCCGATTCTCCACGCGGTCATAGACCACCTCGAACGGGCAGGCGTCCTCTATCGTCAGGACCGGCCGCTTCGACGGATCGCCGTCCACGGCGGCCCACACCGACGCCCGAAGGAAGTCCGGCAGGTCCAGCAACGGGTAGCCCTCCGCGTAGAATGCGCTGCTCCGATCCACGGCAGCCCACGCGTTATCGAAGCGCCGCACCATATGTGGGTTCTCTACGTATCCCCCCTGCACGCCGGGCCGGACCGGCATGGGAATTCCCAGGGTCAGGCGATCCATCGGGGCCAGATCATCGAAGCTCACGACCCTGAAAACCTCCAGCCTGGTCACCGGTGAGAACCCGAAGTCAAAAGAGTCGTACAGGCCCTCCAGGTCCTTAAACTTCGCCCACATCCCGCCCTTGATGTGCCGCCATTTGAGGCGCTCCTTGACGCCCGACACTGCGGCCCCGTGGCGCCGGTTGAGCTTCTCCAGCATGGGGAGGTTGAAGTAACTGGCGTCCTCCAACTCTAAGACCTTCGACTCCGCCGCCTCGATTGCCCGCGCCTGCTCGTTGAGCCGGCGCTGCCGCACGTTGCGTTCCTCGACGCGCGCTGCATCGCGCGCCTCACGCTTCCGCTGTTCCAGTTCAGGCTTGGCCATTCTGCTTCCCCTTTCCTGCTCTCAAAACCTGCACGCCCCTCCCCAGGACGCCTTTCTCCCGCTGACCGCCGGGCAGCCGCCGCCCGGTATAGACCTTCGCCAGCCGGCCGGCCGCCACATACCGCTGCACCGTGCGAAGCGACACACCGAGATACCGCCCCGCCTCCGCGTACGTCAGCACAAGGTCTTCGGCCCGTGTCCACGGGCGGCCGGCCTTGCGGGCCACCTTCTGATACCATCGGACTGTGCCGAAGCCCAGGCCCAGAATGTCAGCGATCTCGCGGACCTCAAAACCGGCGAAGTAAAGCAGGGCCGAGCGGCGCCGCCGGTCGGCTGAAAGCGCCATGCGCTCCCGCCGGTTGACCTCAAAACTCAGGACGATTTCGCCCTTGCGTCTCAACCTTTGTCCTCCACGTCCCAGGGCCGCGCGGAGGCCTTTCCACGGCCGGCTCGCCTTGCGATCCCGTATCCGCCAGTAGTAGACCGTGCGGGACGGACAACGCAGCTGCGCGGCGATCTCCTTGATGCTCCGGCCTTCGGCGTACAAGGCCCGCGCCGCTTCTACCCGCGCCCTACTCACCATCGTCCTCCACTTCCCAGGGCCACAGGCCGGCGGCCGCCAGGCCGGCGCGGAGCTCCTCATAGCGCTCGGCCAGGGGCCGGAAGACTGCGTATGCCGCCTCCAGGCTTCGGCGCAAATCGGCTTCCGGTTGCTCTGCCAGGGCCGCCCGGTGCGCCTGCACCGCCAGCCACTGGCCCGGCGCATCGAACCCGGCTTCCAGAACTCGCATCGGCAGGTCGTCTGCGGCCACGGGATCGCCGATGTCCGCCGACAGCAGGCCCTCTATCGGATCGGCTTCCGTTGTGGCGTCCCTTTCCCGTTGCCGAGGCCGCGCCCCCCCGATCAATGCCCGGAGCTTGTCCTGTAGCTCAGTGCACTTTCTGAGTGCGGCGTTGGCGTACCCGGCCTCCCAGCGATACTCGTCAACGGCCCGGTCCAGATCGGCGACAACGGCCTCTACTTCCGCGCGTGCGTCGTTTTCCATGCTCACGTCCTCGCTATCATCAGCCGCCTTACCCGCCCGTCCAGCACACGCAGCCGTTCCCGCTGCGTTACGTGCTCGGCGTCGATCCCCGCCAGGTAGTTCTCCAGGGTCGTGGCCGTCCTGTCGAGTTGCCCCGACAGGTCAACAGCATCCTTGAACTTCCCCCCGGCCGGCTCCAGGGCGCGCCGCATGAAGCGTTCGTGCCGGTCGAGTTCCCGCCCCCCCCGCTCCATCTCCTGGCGCGTGCGCGCGTCTATCGCTTCCTTCGCGGCGGCTTTCTCCCCCGGCCCCTTCGTGCGCTGCGCGCCGGCGATGATCTCCTGGATCCAGGAGAGCGCCTCAATCAGTTTTTTCTCTCCAACCCCGACGCGCTCCATCCCGATTAACCGCTCCCGGCCGGCCCCTGGCAACTGCTCCCACGGTGGCATACCGCCAGGGGCCAGGCGCCCCGCCCCCCGCAGATAGCCCGCCCGCTCAGCCTCGTATCTCGCCCGCGCCTTCTTCTCAACCTTGCTCATCAGGGCTTCGTTGATTGACTGCGCCACGTCCGACACCGCGCCGAGCAGCCGGTTCTGCAGGTCCTGGCCCACGTCGACCCAGAGCTTATCAAAGAGGCCCCGCACCTGCGCCAGGGCCATCTCAAAGGCCGTGATGACCCAGTTGGTCAACGGCCCCATATGCCACTCCCCCTGGAACTTGAAGGCGAACAGGGACGTAAGCCCGGTCTTCAACTCCGCAACGGCCTCCCACAAGCCCCCCCAGTCAACCCTGATCTTCGACAGCACGTCCACGGCCTTCTCTATCCGGGCCTGCGTGTCCTCGAAGACGCCCGCCAGCTTCTCGCCCCATTCCTTCGCCTCGTCTTTCCAGCCGGCCAGCCACTCCGCCGTCGCCGTCAGCTTCTCGGCAATCGGCTCCAGGAACGGCCCCAGGAACTCCCGCTTCACCCCCCGCCAGGCGGTCTTGATCCGCGTCCACGCGTCGGCTACCTCTTCGGCGCCGGCGGCCAGGTCCGTGCTCCACGTCGCCCCGAGCCGCCGGGCCTCCGCCCGCTGCTCCGCCAGGCTCTCGCTCGTTGAGTCGATCAACGCCAGCATAGACTCGCCGCTCCGCCCGAAGATACGCTGCGCCAGCCCCATGCGGAGCGTCTGATCCTCGACCTTGTGCAGGCCGTTGACCACCTCCTCGAAGAGCTTCTCGCTCGATTTGATCTGCCCGTTCTGCTTGCGGAAGTTGACCCCGAGCGCCTGCCACACCTCCAGGTATTCGCCCGCTCCGCGGACCCCGCCCTCGACGGCCCGACTCATTCCACGGATAGCCGTCTGTAGGTCACCCAGGCTCGCGTCGTTGAGTTCCAAGACGTGCTGCATCTCGCTGAGCCACTCGACAGACAGGCCGGTCCGCTTCGCCATCTTGCCGAGCTCGTCTCCGGTCGCGACTACGCTCTGAAACATCAGGACGAAGCTCGCCGTCGCCCCGGCCACGGCCACGCCGGCAACCTTCGCCAGGCCGCCCAGGATACGGCCGGCCACGGAGACGACCTTCTCGAAGACGCCCGCCACGGCGGAGACGAGAGTGCCGAAGACATTCACTACGGAGCCGACCACGTTGGCGGCGATCCCCACGATCCCCGTCAGGATGTTGCTGGCCGTGCCGACCACGCCGGAGAGGACGCCCCCGATGCCGGGTATCAGCCGGGCGAACGCCCCGAGGATGCGTACGGGCAACAGGAGCACGCCGGTTGCCCCCTGGATCACGTCGGCGAAGAAACCGCCGGCCCCCGAGGGCCTGGAGGCCATGCGCTGCGCCAGGCGGCCGCCGACCCCGCCGCCGAACATGCGGGCGAACCCGCCCCCGACCCCGGCGCCCCATCCCGATTTGAGCCGGGACTGGAACCGCCGGAGCAGCCGCGACGCCTCGTCCTTGAACTTCGCGACCACGCTGAATTCGAACTGCTTCCCCATCTCAGGCCACCTCTCGATTTGCCAGCGCCGCCGCGTCAGGAATAAGCCGGAGCCACGTAGAGAACTCAACCACCACGTCGTCCACGTCCGCCAGGTCGGCGGGCGTCAGGCCCTTCAACCCCGACCGGATACGTCGAAGCTCCGGCAGCCCCTCACGCCAGGTCCCGGCGGCGGCCTTCCCGCGCGGCAACAGATCGGCCAGGTCGAGTAGGGCCGCGCTGAGCAAAGCTTCCTTGTCGTTGGCCGGGTCCATGCCGCGCAGCTGCTCGATAAACACGTCGAACGGCAGCCGCTCCGGCCCGGTCGCGTCGGCCTGCTCATCCAGCAAGCCATAGAACCGGAGCACGCCCAGGTCCTTGCGCAGGCCGTCCGGCACGTCGCCTTCGAGCGCCAGGTCAACGGCCCGCCGGAAGATCACCGAGTGCCCCCAGGCGCGCGCCCAAGTCAGGCCCAGGAGTTCGGCGTCGGCTTCCGCCACCAGCCCTTCGTGTGCCGCCTCGCAGCACACGTCCACAAGCCCGGCGATCACGCGATAGGCCGCCGCCACCTTGGGCTTGTGCCTGCCGGCCCCCGCCAGGTAGGCCGCGCCCCGCTCCCGGCGCAGCCCCACGCCGTAGATCGTGACGTCGGAGACGCGACGTGATTCCCGCCGGCGCAGGCGCCCATCCGCCGCCCCCTGCGCTTCCGTCTCCCTCCGCGCCCGCGCGAGCCCCCGGTCGATGATGTCGTCGTAGATCGTCCGGCGCCGCCCGCCCCGCTGAGCCTTCGCGCGGTCTGCGGCTTCGGCCTCAGCGTCGAGTTGCTTCCGGGCCGCCTTCCGGGCACGGGCAAGCTCCGCCTGGCCGGCGGCGATCTTGGACTTTCTGTCAGCCACCATGCGGAAGGTCCCCGTCGGGTCCCGCTCGGCTATGGTCAGGGCGCCGTCCGTCTCCTCACGGGTCGCGGCCAGCAGCGCCCGCTGCTCGCGGGCGCAGCGCTTCGCCAGCAGGTTCGCCTCTCCGAAGCCGGCCCAGGTGGCAAGCGGCGCCTTCGGCACGGCCAGGACCTGCCCCTCCGGCGTGTAGACGTAAACGTGTTCGTCCGCCGCGCTGTCGAAGCGCACGCGCACCTTGCGGCCGACGTGGAGCGCCAGGGCCGGCGACTGGTAAAGCCGCCCATCGATCTCGACCCCGTGCGTCCGCACCGTCAGCTCCCGTTCGTCCTGTAGCAGGAACGTCAGCGTCTCCGGCGCCGGGATGCTCGGCGAATAGTCCTTGTAGTACCACGCGGGCGCGTGCTTCCGCTGGCCGACCACATGCTCCCGGTTCCAGCGCTCGACCTGCTCCGCGAAGACCTGTTGGAACTGCGCCCAGGTCAGGACGTTCCCGGCCGCGACGTGCTTCTCCAGGACCTCCGGCCGATCCTTCGCGTCGCGACCCGTGTAGCCGGGCACGTTGTGCTCCCACTGCGCCGCGAAGGCCCCGAAGTAACTCTCAATCGGCTTGCTCCAGGCCGAGTAAGGGAGCGCCGTCACAACCTCCACGCCCAGGGCCTGCCACACGCCGGCGCGCTCCGCTTCGTCCGGCATGGCCGCCGGCCAGCGCTTGCGCCCGCGCAGGTCGTTCGCGCCCGGCGATTGGAGCCGCGCCGCCTTGCCGCCCAGCCGACCCGCCGTGAACTCCCGCCCGTTATCGCGAAGGAACTTCTCCGGCACGCCGTATGCCAGGATCGCGCTGCGCAGCGCGCCGCACACCCCGGCCGCAGTCGGGGTTAGGCTCTGTCTGAAAAACCCTTGCAATGTGCTTTCCGAGTCCGGTACGAG
>CAZQEQ010000038.1:0-11612 GCA_964592385.1 uncultured candidatus Brocadiaceae bacterium
CCGTTGCCGTTCGCCGTTGCCGTTCGCCGTTGCCGTTCGCCGTTGCCGTTGCCGTTCGCCGTTCGCCGTTCGCCGTTGCCGTACCTCCAGCCTCCAGCCTCCTGTCTCCAGCCTGCCGTCCTGCCGTCCCAATCTGCAATCCGCTTCCCCTACTCCATTATCTCGACCCGGCTGCCCATCTGGATGAAATCGAACACCTCGATCACGTCCTCGTTGCGCATGCGGATACAGCCGTTGGAGCACTTCGTCCCCATGCCCGAGGGGTCGTTCGTGCCGTGTATGCCCAGCCCGGTCGCCCCGGGCACGTTGGCGAAGCCTATCCATCGCTCGCCGAGCAGGTATCCTTCCTCGCCGTAGCGGATGACGCCGCCCTCCGGCGGGGACCACGGCGGCCCTATCTCCATGCTGTCCACGACGAACTCGCCGACGGGCGTGCGGTCTTCCTTGCCGATGCCGACCCGGTACTCCTTGACGTATGCCCCGTCCAGGAGCAGGACCAGCCTGAACTCGCTCTTGAAGACGATGATGCCGACAGGGCCGGTGAGGATCTTCAACTGCCTGCCGAGACGCAGCCTCTTCGGGTCAACGGCGTTGAGGCGGCCGATCATGCGCCAGTTGACGCCGTGCTTCTTGCCGATCGTCAGGAGCAGCTCACCCTGCTGGACGGTGTGCATCGTCGCGCCTTCGGTGCAGCGGGGGTTGAAGACCAGGTCCGCGTTGATCTTGTCCAGCGCCGCGCGGAGCGCCTGCGCCTGCTCGCCTCGCGCGTCGAGGTAGAGCCCGGTCAGGACGCGGCGCGCGCCGAGCCGGTCGCCGGCCTTCAGCAGGGCCTGGGCCTCGGCCACGCCGGCGGGGGGCACCCTGGCGGGCGGCGGCGCCTGGGCCGCCGGCTCCGCGGGCGGCTCAGCCACGGTCACTGCGGATAGCTGCGGGGGCGGCGACGGGGCGGCTTCCGGTTCCGGCTCGACGGCGGCCGGCGCAGGCTGTTCGGGCGCCGGCTCCTGCTGCGGCACCGCGGCTGGCGCGGGCGCAGGGGCGGCCCCCTCCTCCGCCGACGGCGATTCCCTGTTCGAGATGACCAGCCCGACGGCACCGGCAGCCAGGAGCAACAGCAGCAGCTTCTTCATTTGCTCACCTATGACCTCAGACAACGCGAACGCACCGGCATCCCGGTCACGATAATCAAGGTCGATTGGCGGATTCAAGCTGCCCGGACCGGACGGACGCCGCCGGCCGGGGGCGGGGCAGATAAACCATTGCGCAACAGGGACTTACGGATTTGGCGGGCGCGGAGAGAAAGGCAGGCGGCGTTCAGAATGGCCGCCCTTTTTGTAGGGGGGCGCGGCGTCGCGCGCACCGGCGGCGCTTAGAGCTTCTGAGAAGGCGAACTCAGCGCGGAGCCCGCTGAGAACGCCGAGCAGACAAGAGGGCACCTGACAAACCTATTCCCTTGAGCGTCTCTCCGCCCTCTGCGGTCTCTGCGCTCCATTCTGTCGGCGCCGCTTCCGCTTCGTGACCGCCCGGATGACCCGGTAGCAGATGCCAAGGCAACCGCAGGCAATCAGAAAGGCCCCTGCGCCAATCAAGACCTTCTCGACCATGAGAACCTCCGTCGGCGGAGCGGGACGCCCCGGCTACCCACACATCGGTAGCCCCCGGCGTCTCGCCGGGGGGGGCCACGCGCGCGCACACGCCGGGCGAGACGCCCGGCGCTACCCCCAAAGGGGCAGGCGCGCCCGGTTGCACCGGACGCCGCGCTACTGCCCGCCGGACAACCACTTCATGAAGTGCACGGGCCAGAACACGAAGAAGGCCCTGCCTATAAGATTGCCCTCCGGAATGCCGGGATGCTGCCAGCGCCGGCTGTCGCTGCTGGCCGGGCTGTTATCGCCCAGGACGAAGTACTCGTCCTCGCCGAGTTCATAGACGCGCTCTCCCGACATGCCCCCTACCACGTTTGCGTAGAACACGTCGCGCTCGATCTGGACCCTTTCCCAGAGCACCCGCGCGGCACGGGCGCCCAACTCGACGCCGTGCCGGTGCCCGGGAACCCCTTCGTATTCGTAGGAGAACACCTCCCGCCCCCCTACCCTGGCCACGACGCGGTCGTCGTAGTTCTCCAGGCAGATCCACTCCGCCTTGCCGGGCTCCAGGCCGGACCCCGTGACTTCCCGAATCACCGCGCCGTTGTCCTCCAGGACAATCGTGTTAACGCCGACAAGCAGGGAAAACTCGTGCCCGGCGTCGTCAATGGACAGGACCGCGGCGCCCCGCTGCGGGTCACACTCCCCGATGCGCGCCCTGGCGCGAATGCGGCAATCGCCGACGGTGTTACTGCCGGATGCCTGGTAGGCGTTGCCCGTCGCCTCGTAGCTCAGGCCGTCATAGGAGTAGAAGTCCGCGATGCGCGGCACGAAGGCCGCCGTAACGGGTTGCTCCTCGTCCAGTGCGTCCACGGCGAGTGCCCCCTTCTCCGGGTTCCTCTCCCACCTGTTGGGGGCATCGGCCAGGTCCCAGATCCTCACCCCTTTCCTCTGCGGCATGAAGCGCGAGTCGAACACGTGGAACCAGAGCCCTTCCTGTATCTGGCGGGGCTTCCGCGAGATGGCGCCGTTCACGCAGATGTCGCCGTCCCGCAACTGCATCGCCTCACCGGGCAGCCCCACGATGCGCTTGATGAAGTTCTTCGCCTGAAGGTCCAGATCGTCCGAACCGCAATCGGGGCAGCGCGCGTCCTCGAGGGAATGAACCTGGCCCTCCCAGTCGCACATCCTGCAATGGGCGTCATAGACGGGATAGAGGAAGACGGTCACCTCCCAGCGGCGTGGTTTGCGCAGCCGGTAGATGAACTTGTTGACGAAGATGCGGGCCGGCCCGCGCAGCACCCGGTTCGCCGCGTCCGATCCCCGGACGACCTGCCCGGCGCGGGATTCCGCCCGGTTCCAGAGCCACTCGGGCGACCGGAACCGCAGGGGCAGACCATACTGGTCCACGCGCGAGGCGCCCGGCCACCTGTAGTGGCAGTTCGGGCACTCCACCTCGCCGTTCTGCGTCGGCTTGTCCCGCCCCACCGCAAAGGTCCACCCGCAGTCGGGGCACCGCAGCTCCATGTGCTCGCCGACCAGCGTCGGCGCCATGCTGCCGTGGCGGATCCGGAACGCCTCGACCACGACCTGCCGCAAGCAGAGGACCAGCAGGAAGGCTATGGCGATGGACTCCAGGTTATCGCGCAGGGGCGTGCGCTGGCGCGGCGGGCCCGCCCGGAAGGCGCTGTTGGCAAGCCGCTCCCTCTTGTTGCCTTCGCTCAACTCGATACCCCCGGGTGTGTCCGGCCCCGACCTATTCTTCACCTTCCAGCACGGCCAGGAACGCCTCCTGCGGGATGAAGACGTTCCCGACGGACTTCATCCTCTTCTTGCCGGCCTTCTGCTTCTCACGCAGCTTCCTCTTGCGCGTGATGTCGCCGCCGTAGCACTTGGCCGTCACGTCCTTGCGCATGGGGCTGATGGTCTCCCGCGCGATTATCCGGCTGCCGATCGCCGCCTGGATGGGGACGGCGAACAGGTGCCGCTCGATCTTCTTGCGCAGCAGCTCGACGATCTTCCGCCCGCGCCTCTGCGCCTCTTCCCGGTGGCATATCACCGAGAGCGCGTCCACCGGCCTGTTGTTGACCAGGATGCTCACCTTCACCAGGTCGCCCGCGCGATAGCCTATCAGGTCGTAGTCCATCGTGCCATAGCCGCGCGTCAGTGACTTGAGCCGGTCGTAGAAATCGTACACCACCTCCGCCAGGGGCAGCTCGTAGAGCAGCATCGCGCGCTGGTCGCTCAGGAAGGCCGACCGCACGTGCCTGCCCCGCCGCCGCTCGGCCAGCTTCATCACGTTGCCGATGTACGTGGCCGGCAGGATGACGCTCACCTGGATCCACGGCTCCCGGATCTCGGCCATCTCGCCCTCCGGCGGCATCTGCGCCGGCCGGTCGATGCGCGCCGTCTCGCCGTCCTGCGTCACCACCTCGTAGGTCACGTTCGGCGCCGTCTGGAGGATGGCCACGTCGTTCTCGCGCTCAAGCCGCTCCCGGACGATCTCCATGTGCAGAAGGCCCAGGAACCCGCAACGGAATCCGAACCCCAGCGCGTCCGACGTCTCCGCGTCGTAGACGAACGACGAATCGTTCAGCGACAGCTTCTCCAGCGCCGAGCGCAGCGTCGGCAGGTCGTCGTTGTCCTGGGGGAACAGCCCGCAGAAGACCATCGGCTTCGGCTCGCGGTAGCCCGGGAGCGCCTCGACGGCGGGGTCATTCTCCAGCGTCAGCGTGTCGCCCACGTGCACCTCGCGGATGTCCTTGATGCCCGTCATGATGTAGCCCACCTGCCCGCACGAGAGCGACTCCCGCGCCACCCTCAGCGGGCCGAAGACGCCCAGGCGGCTCACCTCGTAGGAGCGCCCCGACCCGAGCATCCGTATCCTCTGGCCCGTCTCGACCCGCCCGTCCACGATCCGCACCAGCACGACCACGCCCTGGTAGGGGTCGTAGAACGAGTCGAAGACCAGGGCCCGCAGCGGCCCCTCCTGCCGGCCCGCGGGCGCCGGCACGCGCCGCACGACCTCCGCCAGCAACTCCGGCACGCCCTCCCCCGTCTTGCCGCTGACCAGCAGCACGTCGTCCGGGTCGATCCCGAAGCTCTCCTCCATCTCCGTCATCGCCTCGATGGGCCGCGCGTCGGGCAGGTCGATCTTCGTCACCGCCGGCACGATAGCCAGCCCCTGCGCCCGGGCCTGGTTCAGGTTGGCCACCGTCTGCGCCTCGACCCCCTGGTTCGCGTCCACCAGCAGCACGGCGCCCTCGCACGCCCTCAGGCTCCTGGACACCTCGTAGCTGAAGTCCACGTGCCCGGGCGTATCGATCAGGTTGAGCTGGTAGACCTCCCCGTCCACCTCATAGGACATGGTCACGCAGCTCGCCTTGATCGTGATGCCGTGCTCGCGCTCCAGCTCCATGTCGTCCAGCATCAGATCGTGGAACTCCCGCGCGGGCACGGCGTCCGTGAGCTGGAGCAGGCGGTCGGCCAGCGTGGACTTCCCGTGGTCGATGTGCGCCACGATGCAGAAGTTTCTTATCTTGTCGAGCATCCGGGAGGGGCAACCAGAGCAGGGAAACGCCGGCAAGACGCCGACGAATGAGCATATCAGAGACCCGCCGCGCGTGCAAGGCGCCGACGGCCCGCGCGGGTGCGTCCGCATCCCGGAACCGGGCTACGACCGCGAGACGGCGCCGGCCACGCTCATCTCGACGTGCGTGTGAGGATACCCCTCGATCTCGCCGTTCCACTCCCCCACGCCCGGGGAACCCGCCTTGATGCCGAACTGGTCGAAGGAGACGTGCTCCAGGTCGGCGAAGTCATCCGGGATGAGCAACGGCCACTTGCCGCCGGTCAGGTCGGACATCGCCGTCGGGTACTGCCCGTGCTCCGCCTTGTAAGCGCGGGAAGCGGAACGGACCGTGGCCAGGGCCGAGACAATCTCCGATTCGTAAGCGCCACCGTCCATTGCCAAGTCGGTCTTGGCGCCCGTCCCCGCGCGCCTTCTGGACATTATCAGCGGCATCACCGCCGCGACGGAGAGGGTGGCGAACTGCCCCCGATCCATCTCGAAACCCCCATGGATCTCGGCGCCTTTGGCCTCCATCTTCAGGCTGTCCAGGATCGTCAAGAAGCGCTGCATGGACAGGGCCGTTGTCGGCTGGGCCTGCATCGTTTCCTCCATTCGCTCCTTGAACCAGGCGACTCGCTCTCTGGCCGCGGCCAGGGCCGCCTGCGCGTCCTCGGGGCTTCCGAGCAAGGCGAGGCCGGAGACGGTCAGGTTCTCCGCCAGCCGCGCGCCGAAGGCGGCTGCGCTCGCTCCCCGCAGGTAGGCCGGCACGTCCTCCGCCTCTTCGGCGGGAATCAGGTCGGCGAATCGGCCTGTTCCCGGCACCGCCATCGCTCCCAGGGCAATGCCGCCCGCGTACGGCCGCACCAGCCCTGCGAGCTTTTCGTCGAGCCCGGGCTTCTCCGCCGCCCGGTAGGCCGCCAGGAGGACCTTGAACGTTTCCTGATCGCCGCCCATCAGCAAGGCGTCGTCGGCAGCGAAGCCCTGGATCCCGTCCCACGTACCGTAAACGGAGAGACCCTCAATGGCGAGCTTCTCACCGTCCTCAGCCAGCTTCTTCTCCCAGGCCGGCCTGCTCGCCGGGTCCATGGAGATGATGCCGCACCAGGGCGGGGGCTCCTCGAAGGGCAACTCGCCCGGCGGCAGGAAGAACGCAGCCGCGCGCGTCCCCGTGACCTCTGCGGGGAGCCAATTCCGCGCGCCCTTCATCGGCCCGGAGGCCAGCACCTGCGCCACGTCCACCGCCAGCACGCCCCAGGTCCCCTTCGGCGCGCACTCCAGCAGTTGCTCGGCCGGCGAGGGAGCGCCCTCCTCCTCCGCCGCCGCGACCCCCGAAAGCGCGCAGGCGCACGCCAGCGCCGCCGCACACAGAACCAGACCGCCTTGCCGATACGCGCGCCCCCCAGTCCGCATAGTCGCGTCCTCCCACTTGCGGATGGCCCGACGTCAACCGGAGCAAAGGTATCCCATCGCGGCGCCGGGGTCAACGCCTATCGCGGCCAGCGTAGTCGCTGAGGACGCGTTTTTCTTGACACGCGGGCCGGCCCCGGCTATAAAGCGTAATGCGTGAGCATCCGCTTTTCGCAGCCATTGTACCCCCTTAGCTCAGCCGGCAGAGCAGCGGATTCTTAATCCGCGGGTCCGGGGTTCGAGTCCCCGAGGGGGTACCAATGCAAGTCAGCAGCCGAGCGTCTGATAGAGCAGGTCAGGCGCTCGGCTGCATCGCTTTGGCACCGCCAATGTGAACGCATTGTCAACGCGTCTTGCCGGTCAGCCGGCAGGGATATCACGCCCCTGGGCGCGTCCGGGGCGAACATCTACCCGCAATACCACGTTGCCCCCCTTGCGCGTCTCGGGGCGCGAATATTCGCGCCTGCGGGGGAGGTCAGACAGACCCCATCCCGGCTCTGTGTACGCACACGGCCAGCGCCGGAATGGCCGGACTTTCCAGCAAGAATTGTGCGGGCGGCTCAGTATGGGGTGCTCAGACCGCCCGGGCCCCTCCCCCCAGGGTCGGCCGGTTTGCCGGCCGGCGCGTAGCGAACACCTGCCCCCGTCGTCGCCCAGGCCGCCGGGCGGCGGCCGCCGCCGCCGGGCAATGCAGTCCGGCGCGGTTCGGTCCGGGCGGGGCCTCCCCCCGTGTCGCCCGAGTCCAGGTCGCCCCGTCGTCGCAACTGCCGGCGCCTTTCCCGCCAGGCGCGTAATTCGAGGCCATCCGTGCCATTATAGGAGAGTCTGAGCGGCCTACTTGACCAGAGAACGCCGTTATGGTATAGTGTGCTATACTATCTGAACGCCATATGGCTCAGTACGCCGTTTGAAACTGCCTGCGAGGACAGTCACGGCATAGAGCTTCCTCCTCGGAGTCCGGGTCATGGACAAGAACCAGCGAAATCAAGCCCAAGGATCGGCCAGCATACGAGCTACGTCTGAGCTGACGGCGCGGGCTGTTGTCATCAACCGAGATGAACTGGTCGGGGTCATCCAGAGGCACAACCCCTGGTGGACGGGGCGCCCGGCCAGCGTGCCGCCATTCCGGCGCATAGCCTACTATGCCTGCCGGCGCTACCTCGACGACCCACAGCTGCGGCGGGCTGTCCTTCTCTCCGGACCGCGTCGGGTCGGCAAGACCACGCTTCTCCAGCAGATCGCCAACGCCGTAGTAGAAGAGGGCCGCGATCCCAAGTCGGTCTGCTATTTGAGTCTGGACCACCCGGTCCTCAGCCACGTGCCTGTTACCAAGCTCCTCGAGGTCTACCACGAGAACGTGTGGCCGGAAGGCGAGCCCGTGCTCCTGCTGCTGGATGAAATACAGTACTCGGAGCAGTGGGACCTATACCTGAAGCAACTCGTGGACCATTGGCCTGCTTATCGGATCGCCGCGACCGGGTCGGCCAGCCTGGAGCATCGCCAGAAGGTGGCCGAGAGCGGTGTGGGCCGATGGGTGACGACGCTGGTCCCTCCGCTTTCCTTTTACGAGTACCTTCACCTTCGTGAAGAAGCCCCGGACGGGTTGCCGGATGACCTCCGGCCTGAGGATATCTTCTCCATGGAATCAAGGGAACTGTTCCTCTTGGGCGGCCGCTTTCGCCCGATCATGCCTTCTTTCGGGCGGTATCTGCTGCTCGGGGGCTTCCCCGAGCCGGCGTTGCGTGACGACCTGGCCTTCTGTCACCGCATGCTGCGCGATGACGTGATAGACGGAGTGCTCAAGCGGGACATGGTCGTCCTCTTCAACCTGCGCAGCGTACAGAACCTGGAGAACCTGTTCGTCTACCTCTGCATCCACAGCGGAGGAGTCTTCTCTCCCACCAACTGCGCCAACGCCCTGGAGAGCACGAAAACGACGGTCGGGAACCACCTGGAGGCGTTGGAGCAGGCCAACCTGGTCCATTTGCTGCCCCCTTTCAGGAGAACGGGCAAGAAAGCGCTGAAAGTTCCACCCAAGGTCTACCTTGTCGATGCGGCCCTGCGGAACGCAGTGCTGCTTAAGGGAGAGGAAGTCCTGAGTGACCCTGATGAAATGGGGTGCATCGTGGAGACGTGCGTCCTGCGACATCTGCTCTCCCGGTACCACGCCGATACCCCCGAGGTGTCGCATTGGCGTGAACGGCGGGGGGACAGGGAGGTGGACTTCGTTGTGCGGACGCCGAAGTACACCATCCCCGTCGAGGTGAAGTACTGTGCCAGCGCCCGGGCGGTTAATGGCAGCGGGCTGGCGGAGTTCTGTCAGTCGGAGAAGGCAGAGCACGCTTACTGGGTCACGCAGCGCGAACAGGACTTCGGGCTCGTTGAAGTGGAAGGCAGCGACGCGAAGGTGCTCCGCATTCCGGCTCACATCTTTTGCTACCTGCTGGGCCAAGCCGAACGGCTGCTGTGGACGGAGGAGAGGGTCTGACGCTACCTCTGGTGGGCGAGCACACGGACAGGGAACCGGAGTTCCCAGCAAGAATTGTGCGGGCAGGTGGATACGGGGTGGGGCGAGTTGTCCGCGCCCCTCCCCCCAGGGCCAGCCGGGTCGGCCACTGCGTCGGCAGGTCTCGGCGGCCGGACCACGATGCCGGGCCAGAGTGGACGGCTATCGGGGATCTTTCCCCCGCGAGCGGGCCAGATCGGGCTGGTGTCAGGGGCCAAGTGGGGCACATCGCGTCTGCTTCCGGGGGCCGCTATACGCGCCCTCCCCTGCCCCATTCCGCCCTCTCGCCCCCGTTTCTGCCCTCGCAGGCGCAGCGAAGCTGTGCATGGTCTCCGGGGCATGGATGGCACACGGGCCGATGCAGCGCACCGTCGATCATTGGCGAGCCCAAGCGGGCACGTCCCCGGATCGGTCGTTCTCCGGCGCTCAGTAGAACCCGGCGGCCCCCGTGACGGATCCTCAGTCCAGCGCCCTGACCCGGGCCTCCCAGGCTTCGTACCGGGCGAGTAGTTCCCGGACGACCTCCGGATGCGTGTCGGCCAGATTGTCCAACTCCGTCCGGTCGGCGTCTACGTCACAGAGTTCCCAGCGGCCCGCGCGGTTGCCCTCGTGCTCCGAGTGTATCGGCTGGTTGCCGGCCGAGAGCGGGTCGAGGATGGCGCGTGGAGCAGGCTCTTGCCTTCGAGCGGCTGGACCTTGTTGCCCTGGAGGGCCTGGCAGCCTGTTGAAGAACTGGATCTGGTCGCGTTGGGAGCGCCGCGGGGTCGGATGCAAGGCGCGGCGACGCAGGCGATGCTCGACGTATCGTCGAGGAGACGCAACGCAGCAGACGGCCCCGCGCCGCCCCAACCCCTTGGGCCGCAGCCGGCCATGCCAGTGAGTCCGAGGGCGGCGCGTAAACTGCACTCGAGACTTGGCGCGGGCGTGCGACACGTGTATGATAGCGCCATGCTATGGTGAATATGGGATCCGGCATGCCCCCACAACTTGCGAGGATGGTCATGGAGCGCTACCCGACCCGCGCGGTCCGCTGCGCGCGACGGTTTGTGTTGCCCGCCGTCATATGTGCCCTGCTCGTCACGAGTTCGCGCCGCGCCGGCGCGGCGCCACCGGCCGTGGAACTGCTGGCCGGCCCGGGCGTGCGGCCCGGCCTGGTCGTGCACGTCGGCTGCGGCGACGGCAAGACGACAGCGGCTTTGCACCTGGACGAGCGCTACCTCGTCCACGGCCTCTCCGCCGACCCGGCCGAGGTCGCCAGCGCCCGGGCCAACATCGCCGCGCTGGGCGTCTACGGCCCGGTCTCCGCGGACGTCTGCGCGATGAAGCGCCTGCCCTACGCGCAGAACACCGTCAACGTGATCATCGTCGAGGACTTCCCCGCGCGGCGCGGGGAGGGCCTCACCACGGCCGAGATCGCGCGCGTGCTGGCGCCTTACGGAACGGCGTTCCTGGCCGGCGGCTCGGCCGTGATCGACGGCCTGGAGCCGGGCAAGGCGCCGCAGCAGGGCTGGACGCGACTGGACAAGCCCTTCCCGGACGCAATGGGTGAGTGGCGCCAGGCCCGCTGTGACGCGTCGCGGGCGGCAGTTTCCCCGGACAGGCTGGTGGCGCCGCCGACGGCGCTGCGCTGGATCACCGGCGGGTACTGGACCGACGACCATGGCTGGGGCTACATGAAGATGGTCAGCGCCGGGGGGCGCGTCTTCTACAAGTACAACATCGAGAAGGGCTACAAGGTCACGCGCGACCCCGGGCACATCATCCTCGCGCGCGACGCTTTCAATGGCCTGAAGCTCTGGGAGCGGATCTTCCCCGCCAAGGACACCTGGGTGATGGACTTCCAGATGTCGACCGACGGCGACCGGCTCTACGTGCCCGGCCAGGTCCTGGACGCGGCGACCGGCAAGGACCTCGGCAAGAGCCAGCTGTACCGGGCCGCGCATATCGATAGCATCGCGGTAATGACCCCCGGCGCGCCCCACGCCATCGACCTCCAAACAGGCAAGGAACTGTGGCGCTACCCCCGCGGCGCCTACGACGTCGTGATCGGCGAGGGGAAGGTCTTCGCGGCACTCTACGCAGCAGAGGTGGGCGACAAGAAGGTCAGGCACACGGTCTGCCTGGACCTCAAGACCGGTCAGGAGATATGGAAGGTGCCGTCGGTCGGGAGTCTCTTGTGCTACCGGGACGGCCTCATCTTCACGACCGGGGGCAGGCGCGACGAGGACGGCAAGTCCACCGGCATCAACAGCGCGATCTCGGCGAAGGACGGACGCCTGCTATGGACCTACGAGTATCCCCTGCCGGGGCACGGCGGGCGCGCGCACGTGTGGCTGCTGGGCGGGCTGGCGTGGGTACACGTCGGCGACCACGCATTCAAGTACGGCCGCAACGAGACCTGGCGCGGACTGGACCCGCAGACCGGCGAGGTGAAGAAGACGATCCTGATGGAGAACAAGGTCAAGCACCGCTGCTACCCCCACCGCGCCACCGAGAAGTACGTGCTCGCCGGCGGGATGGACTTCTTCGACTTCGCGGCGGAGAG
>CAZQEQ010000038.1:11622-29671 GCA_964592385.1 uncultured candidatus Brocadiaceae bacterium
TCTACTCATTCTACGGCGTGCGCGGCGCGTGCAGCTTCGGCTACATGCCCGCCAACGGCCTGCTCTACAGCTCGACGACGGTGTGCATGTGCTTCGCGCACTTGCGTGGCGTCCCGGCCGTGGCCGCGGAGGACATCCCCTCGCTGGCGGGCATGCGGGCACGCTCCGGCCCGACGCTGGAGAAAGGCCCCGCTTGGGGCCGCAAGGGCGCGCTGCAAGTCGCCGCAACCGACTGGCCAACGTTCCGGGGGGATCAGCAGCGCTTTGGGTCTACCGCTGCCAAGCTGCCCACCGTGCTCGAGCAGGCGTGGGCGACAGACGTGGGCAGTAAGGTCTCCAGCCCCGTGGCAGCCGGGGGCCTGCTGTTCGTGGCCGCGGTGGACGAGCACCGCGTCACAGCCCTGGACGCCGCGAGCGGCCAGCCGCACTGGAGCTACACGGCCGGGGGCCGTGTCGACTCCCCGCCGACGATCCACGACGGACTGGCGCTGTTCGGCAGCCGCGACGGCTGGGTCTACGCCCTGACGGCGGACAGGGGAGAGATGGTCTGGCGCCGGCGCGCGGCCCCGGAGGACAAGCGCATCGTCTCCCGGGGGCAGATCGAGTCCGCATGGCCCGTGCCCGGCAGCGTCGTCGTCGCGAACGGCACGCTCTACTGTTCGGCCGGGCGGCACTCGGAGACGGACGGCGGCATCATGCTCTACGCGATGGACCCGGCCTCGGGCGATGTGCACTGGGAACGGCAGATTCGCCGGGAGCAGTTCCACGTGCAGGCCCGCGCGGGCCAGATCGCCAACGAGATGAACGACATCCTCAGCACGGACGGGAAGACGCTGTACATGCATGTAAGCCAGTTCAGCACAGCCGACGGCAAGCTGGCCAGCGCCACGGGCAACTACATCTGGGGCGGTCCGGTTGGCTTCGCAGCAGACATCTCCAATCCGCCCTACGAGTGGAAGCACGAAGAGCAGCGGCAGTGGAAGTACATGTACCCGAACGGGCGCTGGAAGGGGAAGGGGACAGCGCTGGCGGTATACGAGAAGGACGTCTACATCCTGTATAACGACATCGGCGAGATGTTCAAGAACGTGAAGAAGAACGCCTTCATCCCGCTCGCCGACACCGGCGAGAGAAGAGAGGGGAGCTGGAGGGTGAAGATGCCCGCGGGCGGCCGCGCGCGTGCGATTCTTGTGGCCGGCGGCACCATCTGCGTAGCCGCCATGCCTGTGAACAGCGACCCCACCAGGGGCGAGGTCCGCACCTATGAGACAGACAACGGTGGCGCCATCGGCGGCGCTGTCGCCCTCCCCTCCGCGCCCAAGTTCGACGGCATGGCCGCCATCCCCGGCAGCCTGTTCGTCTGCACTGATGACGGCCAGGTGGTCTGCCTGAAGGGCCGGTGAGCTCCGCGCCGCCGGAGGAAGAGACCTGGTTGCGTCACCGCCCATCTGCCCGACATTGGGCCGCGCGCCAAGGCCACGATGCACCTCGGCTGCCGCTTGGCGCGGTACACGTCGCCGTGCCACGTTCCCGACATGGTGGCGGCCAGTGCGTCGAGATCCTGCTGGTGACGGTGCTTCCGTCATCCGCTGTTGTCAGGCGGCCATTCTACCCGAGTCAGTCCGTCCGCAGCGATGCAGGGGCCGGATGGCAACGAGCACAAAGACGGCGAGCCCAGGGACAAAGGGCAAGGCGTCTCTGAACGACGGCTTCCTCCCGCTCCATCCCGCCCGGCCTCAAGCTGAGCAGGCGTTCGTCGGAAGCATTCTGGCTAGCTTTCTCCGCGCCGGTCCCCGCCGCAACTGGGAGGGCGCAGCCGGCTCCCCGGGCGCCCGGCGGCGCATCGGCCGGCAAGATGCCGCCGGGCCGTGGCCCGTCGCCCAGATCGAGGACGTGGAAACGCCCCCCCTGACGCCGGCTTTTCGCGCGCCTTCCAGCACGTTCTCTGTGCCGATCACGTTCACCGCAAAGCCCGCCGCATCGCCGGCCTCCGCCCGCGCCCTGCCGTGCAGCGCCGCGACGCGCACAACGACGTCTATATCCCGGCAGGCCTCCTCCACGGCCGCGGCGTCCCGCAGGTCCCCAACCCGCCGGCCGAAGGCAGGCTCCACGGGCGCGATCTGACGTGCGCTGTCCGTCACGCCCTTCGCCTCTGCCACCTTGCGCTCCTACCATGCGACAAGTCATCTGTGCAATCCCAGTGTGCCGTGCCATTCCCATTGAACCACGTTCGGTGATGGAGTAGATTCGCCGCGTGCGCGGAGCTGTTTGGGGAAGGACAGGCGATGGTGCACCAAGCAGGTAATCGGCGAGAGGGGCAGGTTCGTTGTCCAGGTAAACGCCATGACAGTGTAGTGGAGGCTTGTGATCGAGGAGTTGGTTCGCTGATGCCCTTCGGATAGGGAAGGTTCCCACGGGCCACGCCTCCGCCGATGCGGTCGAGGCTGGGTCCCAAGGAGGTGGCCGGCACGTGACGGACAGAACACACTTCTTGTCAGTCATTGAATTGGACCGGTTCAATCCGTTGAAGAAGGTGCTTGTCTGCGACGTGTTCAACAACGGATTCAACGGGTGGGTGACGCTTATGCCGAATTTCACCCAAGCGCCTGATTTCGGCACTCGGGAAGGCGTCATCGACAAGAAGCAGTGGCCGCCGGTCATGCTGAGCAGCGCTACGTACCGCTGCCCGGGCACGCACGGTTCCATGAGCGGGACCTACTCGCTGAGACTATCGACGCGGCCCCTGGCCAGCCGTTACGAAGAGATCCCGCTTGCCGGGAGTATGGGCCACGCGGCCAAGCGGCTTTCTTTTCACCGGCCGGAACGGGGCCTCGTTCAGTTTGAGATGTGGTTTGCTTACACCGCCGAACAGGATCGTGTCTCGGGCACGCAGGACCTTGCCGGTCTCAGCGAGTGCTCCATCCGGGCGTTTGGTGCGAGTTTCGACATGCAGGAGGGCGGGGAGCGTTACTTTGCCGGCGCACGGTACCTGAATTCCGTCAACGGCGGACTCAAGCAGCGGTGGCAGGTGATGAAGGCGGCCGAATGTACGGACGAGGAGTGGACGTTCGGACGCCAAGGCGAGTGGTGCAGGCGCGGCGTCGATCCGTTCTGGTATGGTCGCCGCTATCCCGACGGGCGCCATGATGGTTTCTGCGACGTTCCGGGCGCTCAGCAACAGCTCTGCTACAACGAGACCGACTGCAAGATCAACTGGCTCTACTTCCGCCTCCTCATCGACACCGCCAGGCGCGAATACGTGGAACTCCAGTGTGAGGACGTAACCTTCGCTGTGCGCGGGATTGACTTTACGCTCGTTCCGGGCTACGCTCGGATTGAGAAGCTGTTGAATCCCAACATATGGGTAGAAAACGACACCAATCGACGCGTTTTTCTGTACGTGGATTCGGTGTTGATCTCCATGGAGTAAGGGACGGCGTCACGATGCGCGAATTCTACAGCGCTCCACTCGAAGTAAAGAGAGAGTTCACGGGTGACTTCCAAACGCACCCGTACGAATGCGGCTGGGCTGGCGAGGCGATTTTCTTCATCAGTGTCGAGGAGATCTGCGGAGATCAGGCAGCCCTCCACGCATCCGTCCAGGTATCCAGTGACGGCATCCTATGGGCCGACGAAGGAACATGCTTTCCGCCAATATCCGGAAAGGGGCTCTACTTCACTCGCGTTAAGCACTTTGGGGGCTGGTTGCGCCTCAATTGTTCGATCGCCGGCTAGCAGCCCGTTGAAGAAGGAGGATTCCCCGGAGAGTGCCTGCGCGAGGGGCCGTGTCGGTGTAGCACAGGCGCCCTCGCCTGTGGCGTTCTCAGCGGGGGCGGCTGAGCTACATTTTTCAACGGGCTGCTAGAACGCGCGCCTCACGTTGAATATCCAACTCGCGCTGAAGGAATGACGGCGAGATGACGTTGCTTCCATGAGAGCGCCTGTCAAGCCGAAGAGAAAAAGGGGGCCTCTCGGATGACCGAGAACAAGGACGCCGGAAGGAAGGAGCCGGCCAGCCCCGGGGGACGCCGCCGCCGGTGGCGCCGCGTCGTCGGGTGCGTACTTGTGGCGCTGGTGCTGTTGTTCGTCTTCCTGCCCAGGCTGCTTTCGACGGGTCCTGGACGGGCCCTGCTGGTGGCAGTCGCCAACGCCAGGATGGACGGTTCCGTGGGGGTGGAATCCTGCTCGCTGAGCTGGCTGTCGGGGTTCGAGTTTCGGGGTGTCGAGGTCCGGGATGAAGCGGGGTCGAGGCTGGCCTCCATTGACGCCGTGCGCCTCTCCGCGTCCGTTCCTGATCTCCTGGGTCCGACCAAGAAGCTGGGGGCGCTCGAGGTGGAGAGACCCCGCGTCACGGTGGACCTGTCGGAGGCCGGGCCTGCGGGACCGACCAGCGGCGGCGGCGACGTGCCGCAGGAGGAGGGGCCGGAACGGCTGCCCTTCGACCTGACCGGCACGCTGAAGGTTACGGGGGGACATGTCTCTGTCACCGAAGGTGACGCAGAACTGCTCGCCGTCGAAGACCTGAGCGTCGAGGCCGACGTCGGCGGCCTGAGCCAGCCCATAGACTATTCCGTGCGGGGCAACCTGGCCGACGGGGGCGGGTCCTTCAAGGCGACCGGTTCCGCGCGGGTCGCAGGGGACGGCACGCTGCGGCCGGGCGCGCTCCAGGGCAGCGTGCAGGTCGCGCTGGAGCGGCTCGATCTCTCCTCGCTTCAACCCCTTGTCCGCCGGGCGGACCCGACTTTGCAGGTTCGTGGCCTGCTGGATGCCGACCTGGCGGCCGAGTTCGAGGGCCCGCGAGAGATCGCAGCCACCGGGAAGTTGAAGGTGAGTTCGCTGGCCCTTGCGGGCGGACCGCTGCGCGCCGACAGGCCCGCCGTTGCGAGCGCCGAGGTGGGATTCGACGCGGCAGTCAAGGAAGGCAGGATCGAGCTGCGCGCATTGACGCTGGAATCGCCGCTCGCCCGCGCCAGAGTGAGCGGAACGCTGCCAACGACGCTCGAGGGCCTGAGGTCGGACGCGCAACTGGAGGGATCGGCGTCCGTGGAGCTGGCGGAGGTTGCGGCGCAGCTCCGCAACACGCTCCGGCTCCGCCCGGGACTGGCCATCGAGCGGGGGCGGGTGCTGGGCGATTTCAAGCTGTCCAGCGGCGAAGCCGGGTTCGCGCTCCAGGCCGGTCTCCAGGTCGCCGACCTCGCCGCCGTGCAGGACGGCCGGCGCATCACGCCCGGGGCACAGATTGGTATCGCCTTGAAGGCCGGGCTCGACGCGAGCGGCCCGCGGGTGGAGTCGCTCACGGTCGATTCTCCTTTCGCCACCGTCGAGGGCAGAGGGACCCCGGCCGACTTCACGCTGAGTGCCGTCGCGGACCTGGCTGCGGCCGCCACCGAGGCGGCGAAGTTCGTCGACGTCCCGGCCGACGCGCTCTCGGGCCGCGCCGATCTGAACGTCCGGGTGGAGACCGTCGACGGGGAGCGTCGCCTGACGGCGGATGCACGACTGGCAGACCTGCGCGTAGAGGTGGCTCCCGAGCGCGTGCTGCGGGAGGAATCCCTCCTCGTCCAGGCCGAGGCCCGCACCGATGCCGGCGACGATGTTCCCAGGGCCTTTCGGGATGTCAGGGCGCACCTGGAGAGCGGCCTTGGCAGCGCCCATGCCACCGTCGGGGGCCTCGTCGTCGGGGAGGCCCTGTCAGCAACGAAGATGACCGACGTTTCGGCGACCGCCCGGTTGGACCTCGCGCGCGTCAGCGAGTTGCAGCGCGCCCTGCATCTCGGGCCCGAGAGAATCGGTCTGGCCGGGACCGTAGAGGGCAGCCTGCAGGGCAGCCTCGCCGGGGGCGTGCTGGATTTGGGTTCCATGCGCGTTGCGTTGCGCGACCTCCAGGTAAGACAGCCGGACCGGACACTGTCGCAGGACCGCCTGGAACTCTCGACCGGCCTCCGGACCGACCTGGCGGCTCGGCGCGTCGAGGTGAGCGGCGCCGAGATGGAGTCTGCCGGCGGCCGGTTCAGCATCCCGCACCTCACCGTCCCGGACTGGCGTGCCCCGCTGGCGGGGGCAACGGGCGAACTGTCCGGTGAAGCGGACCTCGGGCGACTGTTCGCCGACCTGGGATCGCTCCTGCCCCTCCCTGTGGATGTTACCGCCGCGGGCAGCTTGAGCCTGGACGCCAGTCTCACTCCGGCGCCGGGCGAGGAACCGGGGCGCCGCACGCTTTCCGCCAACGCACGCCTCGCCGCCCTAAACGTGTCCAACGCCGGCGGGCCGATACTTGAGGACGAGCACATGCAATTGACGCTCAATGCGACCATTGCAGCGGCCCGGGAGGGCGGCGCGTACCGTCTGGAAAACGTCTCGCTCGTGACCGACGGCCGCCTCGCGCCGGTGCGTCTCACGGCCGACGGCGTAGCGCTCGCTTCATCCGTGGAGGAATGGGCCGTCTCGGGCCTGAACCTGGAGGCGGAAGCGTCGCTCGGGCCGCTCGCCCGGGTCGCCCGGCAGCTCGGCGTGGGGCCGGCCGACGTGAAGGTCGCCGGGCACCTCGACCTCCACTGTTCCGGTTCCCTGGACGCCGGGGTCCTCGAAGTGAAGGACCTGAGTGCGGTGGCCGGGGAGCTTTCGCTGGCCCGTGGAGAGGAGGCCCTCCGGGAGCCGGAACTCCGGCTATCTGCCGTCGGTCGGGCGGACCTGGCCGCGCGGTCGGCGCGAGTTTACCGCGCCACACTGGACTGCTCCCTCGGGTCGGGCGGGGCCGCGGACGTGGTGATTCCCGATTGGGCGCGCCTGCCCCGCGGCGTCGCGGGGAACCTGACGGCGAGCGCGGAGCTGGTCCGGGTGCTCGACGCGTTACATCCCTTTGCCGCGCTGCCGGAAGGCCTGCAGGCGGAGGGTAAGCTTGAGTCCCGGAGCGCCTTTTCGGTCGGCGAAGACGCCCTGACCGCCGATGCCGGCATCTCCCTGCGGCCGCTCAAGCTCCGGAGAGGTCAGTCGCCCTGGTTCACCGAGGACAGCCTCGAGATAAAGGCCGTCGCGTCTGTTCCGCACGGCCGGAACGATATCGTTCTGGAGTTGCTCGAGATTTCCTCCAGCCCGGGCACACTCCGCGCCACGGCGTCGGGCGGGCTGGAGGATTGGGCCGGGGCCCGCCACCTGACGCTCGAAGGGGCGGCGACTCCTGATTGGGCCCGGTTCGGCGCCCTGCTGAAGGCGCTCACGGGCTTGGACGTCGAGCTCCAGGGCGCGGAGGAACGGTCCTTCAAGTTGAGCACCCGGCTGGGCGAGATGGACTGGGCGCAGGTGCTCCGGCAGACCACGGCCGACGGCGGCGTACACGTGCGGCGTTTCAGGTGGGCCGGCGTGGAGGCGGAGGAGATGGAGCTGAGCGTCAAGGGCGAAGGCGGCCGTCTCGGCTGGGGCCTGACCGGGCGGGTGAACCAGGGGCCCCTGACGTTCAACCCCGTCCTCAGAATCCTGGACGACGGGGCGGCCGTCGTCCTACCCGAACCCGGGGCGGTCCTCAGCGCCGCGCAGATTACCGATGAAGCGGCCAACAGGCTGCTGGCGCGGGCCCTGCCCGTGTTCAGGAACCCCGTGGACGTGGCGGGCACGGCAAACGTGACGCTCAACGAGTTCCACGTCCCCGTCGCGGGCGACCTCGAGAACGCCTCCATTGACGCCGTCGTCGCGCTCCGCGGCGTCTCGGCGGGCTCCAGCGGCCTCCTCCGATCTCTCCTGGGCCTGGTCGGGCTCGCGAACGAGACCATCGACGTCCCGGACCAGGACGTGCACGTCCTGCTGAAGGACGGGCGCGTGCACCACGACCGCATGCATCTGAACATCCACGGCTACACCCTCGTCAGTTCGGGCAGCGTGGCGCTCGACAAGACGCTGGACCTGCTCGTGGAGGTTCCCATCACGCGGGAACTGGTGAAGAGCGACAGCGTCTACGACATCCTGAAGGGGCAGACGATCAAGGTCCCGATCCGCGGAACGCTGGACCGTCCCGAGTTCAACCGGGACATCATAGGGGACAATCTCAAGTCGCTGATGCGCGGCAGCACTCGCGGGCTCCTCGAGCGCCTGCTGAAGTGACAAGTGCCGACACTTTCCGACCGACCTGTGGCCCCTGGCGCCCGCGAGGAATCTACCTTCCTTCCTCGGACTCCGAGCGGTTCCGCGCGGGCACGTCGCTGCCGGCCCCTCCCCGGGCAGGCAGGAAAAAGGTCTTGATTAGCCGCAGGCCCGCCTCGATAATGGGCGCCTGCTTGGAGAGGGAGTCCGCGTATCCAGCGCTTCTCGTCTGAGCGTGCCCCGGTCGGCCACTGCCGAGCGTTCGGGGCCGCGCGGCACCGGAAGGAACCAGAGAGATGTCCCCCACCAGAAGAACCAAAGCCCAGTTGATCGAAGAGAACGAGGCCCTGCGCGCGAAAGTGGCCGAACTCGAACGTGCGCCTGAGCATGAGGGCGAGGGGCGCGCGCTGAGGGAGAGCGAGGCCAGGTACCGACGCCTGTTCGAGGACGCGCCGATCGGCATCGGGCTGGCAACCCTCGACGGCAAGGTGGTCGCCGTAAACAAAGCGATGCTCTCCATAATGGGGCACTCGCTGGAAAGCCTGAAGACGCTCAAGCTGGCCGACACTTATCAGAAGCCCGAGGACAGGACGGCCCTCCTGGCCGCCCTGGGGCAGGACGGGCACGTGGAGGGCTTCCGCGTGGGCCTGGTGCGCAGGGACGGCACCCCCTACGACGCGCTGCTCTACGTATCGAAGATACGGATGAACGAGAGGGACCTCTATCAGACGATGTGCATGGACCTCACGCGCCGGAAGCGCGTGCGGGAAGCGTTGAAGAGAGCTGAGCGGGAGAAGGCGACCATACTGGACAGCATTTCGGAGACGCTGTTCTACCGGGACATGGACCACAGGGTCATCTGGGCGAACAGGGCCGCGGCGCAGGTGATCGGGGCGCCAGCGGAGTCCCTGGTCGGCCGGCGGTGCTACGAGGTCTGGTGGGACCGGGACGAGCCCTGCGAGGGGTGCTTCGCCGTAGCCGCCGTGGAGACGGGCCATTCGCAGGAAAAGGAGGTCACCAGGCCCGACGGGCGCTCGTTGCGCGTCCGCGTGGACCCCGTGTGGGACGCGGCCGGCCAGATCGTCGGCCTGATTGAGATGGGGGAGGACATCACGGAGCACAAGCGCGCCGAGCAAGCGCTCCGAGAAAGCGAGGAGATGCTCCGCCTGGTGACCGAGAGGGCGTCCGACGGGATCAACATCTGCGAGTTCGACCCGGTCACGCTCAGACGACGGCTCGTTTTCTGCAATGACCGCTACGTCCAGATGTCCGGGTACAGCCGGGAAGAGCTGGCCGCGTGTGAGGACCTGAACCAGCTTGTCGTCCAGCACCACACAGACGAGGAACTGGAAGAACATTATGCGTGCATCCTGAACGGCGTCCCCTTCGGCGGGACGGCCTCATGGAAGCGGCCGGACGGCGAGGAGAACACATACGAGTGGAGCGCGGCCTCCGTCAAGAGGGGCGAGACATACCACATCATCGGCCTTGACCGCGACATCACCGAGCGCAAGCAGGCCGAGGGGGCCTTGCGCGAGAGCGAGGAGCTGTTCCGCCTTGTGGTCGAGAACGCTTTTGAAGGGATCAGCATCTCCGAGTTCGATCCTGTGACACACAAGCGCCGCCTAGTCTTCTGCAATGATCAGTACGTCGAAATGTCGGGTTACACGCGCGAAGAACTGATGGCGGCCGACGATCTCAACCAGCTTGCGACGGCCCATCACACACCCGAGGAACTGCGGGAGCAGCACGAGCACGTTATCGAGGAACGTCGGGTGAGTGGCACAGCGTCCTGGAATCGACCCGACGGCAAGGAGAATACCTACGAGTTCCATTCCGCCTCGACCAGGAGAAACGGGCGATACTGCATCGTCGGCGTCGACAGGGACATCACCGAGCGCAAGCGGGCCGAGGAGTCTCTGCGGGAGAGCGAGGAGTTGCTGAGGGCAGTAATCAACGCTGACCCGAACTGCATCTTCTTGAAGGATGACAATGGTAGATACCTAGTGGTGAACGAAGCGGTTGCCGCGCTTCACAGTACGACCCCCGAGTATATGTTGCGGAAGACCGATGCAGACTATCTCGACAATTCCCTGACCACCCCTGAGCAGGTTGAGAGATTCCGTCGTGACGACCAGGACATCATAGCCCGGGAGAGACCAAGGTTCATCCCACAGGAGAGTTTCGCCCTGCCCGACGGAACGACTCGTTGGTTCCAGACTAACAAGGTCCCGGTCTTCGTCGAAGGGAAAGGGACCTGTGTTCTGGGGGTGGCGGTTGACATCACCGAGCGCAGGAAGGCTGAAGAAGCGCTGCGCGAGAGCGAGGAGCGGTACCGTGCGCTCTTCGAGCAAGCTGCGGATGCGGTGGTGGTGGTTGACGCACAGACGGGCGAACTCCTGGAGTTCAACGACAGGGCGCACGAGCAGTTGGGTTACACGCGCGACGAGTTCCAGAAACTCACCATAGCGGACATCGAGGTGATCGAGTCCCCCGAGGAAGTAGTCGGGCACCTTGAGAAGATCGTGAAGCGGGGAAGGGGCGCCTTCGAGACGAAGCAGAGGGCAGAGGACGGACAGGTGCGGGACGTGCTGGTAACGAGCAGGGCGATCTCGATTGGGCAGAAACCCCTCATCCAGAGCATCTGGCGCGACATCACGGAGCGCAAACAGGCCGAGGTGGCCCTGCGCGAGAGTGAGGAGCGTTACCGTGGGCTGATCGAGATGATGAACGAGGGGCTGGCCGTTCTGGACGAGAACAGACGGCTCACGTTCGCGAACAACAGACTGTGCGAGATGCTGGGGGGGGCACGAGAGGAATTGATCGGGCTGCCTGTCGACGTCCTCATGGACGACGCTAACCGGCGGGTGCTCCGGGAGCAGTTCGCCAGGCGTCGCGAGGGCGCACGGAACCGCTACGAGGTGACGCTGAAGCGCAAGGACGGCGGCGAGGTCTTCGCCCTGGTCTCACCCCGGCCCATCTTCGATGCCGAGGGGCGGTTTGCCGGAAGCATGGCCACTCTCACGGACCTGACCGAGCGCAGGCATGCCGAAAGGGCGCAGCAGGAAGCAGAACGCGAGAAAGTGACCATCCTGGACAGCATGTCCGAACTGCTTGCCTATCAAGACCCCGAGGGAACGGTCCTCTGGGCGAACAGGGCCGCCGCGCAGTCGCTGGGCACGTCCCCCGAGAACCTGATAGGGAAGCGCTGCTACGAACTGTGGCAGGGTCGCGACGAAAGATGCGCCGGCTGCCCCGTCCTGCGCGCCATGAGAACAGGCAGGTTGGAGGACGGTGAGATCACTTCGGCGGACGGACGCGTCTGGCACGTGCGAGGCGACCCGGTTCGCGATGCTGAAGGCAGGGTAGTCGGCGCGGTGGAGACGACTTTCGACATCACCGAACGCAAGCGTGCGGAGGATACGCTTCGGGGTCAGCGTGACCTGGCCGTGACCCTGAGCAGAGTCACGAGCCTGGAAGAGGGTCTCCGGGCGACGCTGGATGCCGCGGTCGAGGTCTCGGGGATGGACTGCGGAGGCATCTACCTGGTGGACCCGGCTTCCGGCGAGGTCCACCTGGCCTGTCATCGGGGTCTGTCGGACGGTTTTGTCAGCGCGGCGGCGCACTATGACGCGGATTCGGCGAACGCGCGCCTGGTGACGGCGGGAGAGCCGGCCTACGGCCAACAGCGGGAAGCGGCCCTCCCGCTCTCGGAGGCCGAACGCCGTGAGGGGCTTCGCGCCCTGGCCGTCATTCCCATCCAGCATGAGGGCCGCGTGGTCGGCTGCCTGAACGTCGCGTCGCACACCGTTGACGAAGTCGCGGCCTGGCGCCGCCAGGCCCTGGAGACGATAGCAGTGGGCATCGGCAGCGCCATTGCCAGCCTCAGGGCCGAGCAGGCGCTGCGGGAGAGCGAGGAGTTCAACAGGGCCCTGTTCGACTACAATCCCATGCAGACCGTCATCGTGGACCGCGAGGGACGAATCACGGACTTCAACATGGCCAAGCGTCAGGCGGACTCCCGCCTCCCCAACACCGGCGACGTAATGTACGGAGACTACGCCTCCAGACACCGCATTGACATGCACGCGGAACTGATGCAGTGCATCGAGACGGGCGAGCTCAGGGAATTCGCCGAGATGCCTTACGGAGACAGGTTCCTCGCCATAACCATTGCGCCGTTCCCCCAGGGGGCAATCATAATCTCGCGCGACATCACGGGTGAGAAGGAGTCCGAACGGAAGCTCAAAGACTCCCGCACGCAACTGCGGGCGCTGGCAGCCAGGGTCACTTCCGTGCGGGAAGAGGAAAGGGAGGAACTGGCGCGGGAGATCCACGACGAGTTGGGTCACGCCCTGACGGCGCTGAAGATGGACGTGGCGTGGCTCAGGAGAAGGCTGCTCGCGCCCGACGCGAAGCTCACCGCGTCCTCGGCGGAAGAGCACATGGATGGCATGGCCGCCATGCTGGACCAGACGATCGAGCGCGTGCGCAAGCTCGCCACCGAACTGAGACCCGGCGTGCTGGACCTCGGGCTCATCAAGGCCGTCGAGTGGCAGGCGCAGGACTTCCAGGAGAGAACGGGAATCCGGTGCAAGATCGTGGCAACCCCGGGCAGCGTGATCCTGGAACGCGAGCGGTCGGCGGCGGCGTTTCGAATCTTCCAGGAACTGCTGTTCAACGTGGCCCGCCACGCTGAGGCAACTGCCGTCCAGGTCTCCATACAGGCGCGGGGCGGCGTGCTGACGGTGGGAGTCAGAGACAACGGTCGAGGCATCACCCAGCGGGAGGTCTCGGACCCGAAGTCCCTCGGGCTGATCGGCATGCGGGAACGCGCCCTGGCCTTCGGCGGAGAGGTCGAGATAGAGGGCACACCCGGCAAGGGAACCGCCGTCACCGTGCGCATCCCCATGGTCGGGTGAACTGACACGCGAGTGGCAAGCAAGGATGCAATGCGATGAAGATACTGATTGCCGACGACCACGCCGTCGTCCGTCAGGGATTGAGGGCCATCCTGGCCGAGGAGTTCCCGACCGCCCGGTTCGGCGAGGCCGAGGACACCCCCGGTGTTCTGCAGCAGGCCGCCCAGGAAGACTGGGACATCGTCATTCTGGACATATCCATGCCGGGACGCGGCGGCCTGGACGCGCTGCACGAGTTGAAGCGACGCCAGCCTCGCCTGCCGGTGCTCGTGCTCAGCATCCATCCTCCGGACCAGTTCGCCGTGCGATGCCTGCGGGCGGGCGCGGCGGGCTACCTTACCAAGGAGAGCGTCCCCGAGGAACTGGTCGAGGCCGTCAACAAGGCCCTGGGCGGGGGCAGTTACGTCAGCGCCGCCGTCGCCGAGAGACTGGCAACCTACCTGCAAGTGGCGCCCGAGGGACCCGTCCACGAAGTCCTGTCGGATCGCGAGTTCCAGATACTCTGCATGATCGCCTCCGGCAAGACCGTGGGGCAGATCGCCGACGAGCTGTCCCTGAGCGTCAGCGCGGTGAGCACCTACCGCAGGCGCATGCTCGACAAGATGGGCATGGAGACAAACGCCGAACTGACCCGCTACGCCGTCGAAAAGGGGCTGCTGGATTGACGCCGAGAGCGAAGCGTCTGAGACCCAGGTGCGGCTACATGCCGGAGACCGTCAGAGCGGGTCTGGATGCCGAGTATGACCGGATCATCGCACAGATTGTCGTCATGATACGCGACGCCGGCAAGTGGCTCATCAGGGCCAAGTAGCCCTCTTCCCCCGGTCCCCCCTTTCCCCGGGTTCCCCTCTTGCCCCGTGTGACGGACCTGCCTGCCGCCTCTTGTAGTCCAAACGACGACAAGAAGCCAACTGACAGAACGACAACGGGTAGGCAGCACCAGCGACAGACAAGGGCAGTCGGAAGTGCTAGGATGTTATGGACCGGCAACGCGCTCAAGCCGCCACACGGGAATATACTCGCATGGGGACTAAGGCACTTATCGCAGACGATTCCTCCGCGCTCCGGGCACGCCTCAGAAGCATGCTGACGGAGGTGGCAGCCATTGACGTGGTTGGCGAGGCCTCGGACGTGCAAGAGGCGAAGGAAGAGATTGCCCGGTGCAAACCGGACGTGGTAATACTGGACATTCGCATGCCGGGCGGGAGCGGGATTGACGTCCTCCAGGAGGCCAAGCAGCAAGAGCGGCCGCCGAAGGTCATCGTGCTGACCAACTACCCTTACCCGCAGTACAGGAGGAGATGCGAGGAACTGGGCGCGGACTACTTCCTGGACAAATCGACCGAGTTCACAGAGATTCCGAAAGTGCTCGGGCAACTCGCGGATAAACCGCGGACCGCAGCGAACGGGTCCGCATGAGCGCCTTCCCGATCCGGCCGTCCGGAGTCTCGTGGGCAGACCCGGGAAGCGGCGCAAGCAAGAACGAACAAGCGCCAGCGGGCAACATGACTGCCGCAAGCGCCGCCAGAGGCAGCGAGCCGCCGCGAGCCCTTCCCGACAGGGCTGGCCTGTGGGGTCAGTTCGTAACCTTCCGTCTCGACGCCCGGACCTACGCCCTCCCCCTCGAGCACGTCGAGGGCGTCCTGCGCATGGTGGCCGTCACGCCTGTGCCCGAGGCCCCGGGATGGGTGGCGGGTGTCATTGACCTGCGGGGCCGGGCGGTGGCCGTCGTGGACTTGCGCGCGCGCCTCGGCATGGAAGTCAAGCCGCCCCACCCGGACGACCGACTTGTCCTCATACACGCGCAGGGACGCACGGTCGGCCTGGTGGTGGACGAGGCGACGGACGTGCTGGACGCGGCCGGGCTGGTCGAGCCGCCTCCCGAGCCATTGCGCCGTTCCGAGCCCGTCCTCTGCGTGATACGGGGCGAAGGGCACATGGCGCTCGTCCTGGACACGGCGAAACTGATTCCCGAGCACCAAGTCGCGGCCGCCGTTCACCCGCAGCCGGAGGGGGAGACCCATCACGTTCCCCGCAACTCGACGGGAGAGACCGGCAAGTGACAGGCACAACGTCTGACACGCGAGACATGGAAGGCGCCGCGGGAGACGGCGGCTTGCCGCAGGCAATCGGAGGGGAGCCGGTGCTTGCGGGGGCGGACTTCATCCGGTTCCGCGAACTCGTGCTGGACCGCACGGGCATCCTGTTCGCCGAGCGCCGCCTGCCGGCGCTGGCGCGCGGCCTGGCCCGGGTTGCGCGCGAGGCCCGCTGCAGCGGCCTCGACGAACTCTATAGCCTGCTCCAGCGGAGCAAGACGGACACGGAGCTGTGGGACGAACTCGTCAGTCACGTCACCATCGGGGAGACATACTTTTTCCGCAACGCCGCGCACATGCACGCCCTCCGCAAGCACGTGCTGCCCGAGCTGATCTCGCGCCGGCGGCGGGAGCGCAGGCTACGCATCTGGTGCGCGGGCTGCGCCACCGGCGAGGAGCCATACTCCGTCGCGATCCTATTGCGCGAGTTGCTGCCCGTCCCGAGCGGAGCCGAGGGGCTCGCCGAGACGTCCCGCTGGAACATCCTTATCCTGGCGACCGACATCAACCGAGACGCCCTCGCCGCCGCCCGCGAGGCGGTCTACCAGCCGTGGTCGTTGCGCGACTGCGACGACCGGATCCGCCGGCGCTACTTCAGCGAGCGCGACGGCTCCTTCGGACTTCGCCCCGAAGTGCGTGAGATGGTCTCGTTCGCGTACCTGAACCTGGCCGAGGACGCCTACCCCTCGCTGGCCAGCAACACGAACGCGATGGACCTGGTCATCTGCCGGAACGTCTTCATCTACCTCTCGGAGCAGACAAGCCGCAAGGTCAGCGAGCGGCTTCACCGGTGCATGGCGCCGGACGGCTGGCTCATCGTCGGCGCGGCGGAGACCGGCACGTCGCTGTTCGCCCCGCTCGCAAGCCACAACGTCGAGGGGGCGATCATCTACCAGAAGCAGGCGGAAGCCGCCGAGCGGCCCGCGCAGCCGCGCCCTGCCCTGCCACGCCAGGCGCTCCTGATCGAGACGCCGGCCCCGCCCCGCCGGCCGCCCCGTCCGAGGGCCGCGCCCGCGCCCTCTCCCCCGGCCGAGCCGGACCGCTCCGCCGAGGCCGCACGCCTGGCACGGGAGGGACGCTACAAGGAGGCCATCGCCTGCTTCTGCGCCTACGTGATAGATCACCCGGGTTCGCCGACGGCCTGCTGCCAGTTGGCCCGGCTCTACGCCAACGTCGGCAACCTAGACACGGCAGAGAAATGGGCCTCGCGCGCTATCGAACTGGACCCTCTCCTGACGGAGGCGCACTACACCCTCGGCCTGATCCGGCAGGAGAGAGGTGCCCTCGAGGGCGCGGCAGAATGCTTCAAACGAACTCTTTACCTTGAACCTGAATTCATCGTCGCGCGCTTCAGCCTGGCCGGCGCCTACCAGGCGCTCGGGCGCGCCCGGGACGCCGCCCGTGAGCGCAGGCAGGTCGTCCGCCTTGCAGCGGGCAAGAGCCCTGACGAGGTGTTGCCCGGCTCTGACGGCACGACGGTCGGCAGGCTGCTGACAATGCTGGAAGCAACGGAGGCGATGGGAACCCCATAGGTCTGAGGAGGGGCTGTGGCATCCGATTCACAGGACACGACAACGTCGGACGCGGACCGCGACGCGCGGCGCATCCTGGAGGAGCGGGCGCGCCTGCTGGCGCGTCCCCCGGATGAGCGGGCGCGTGCCGACGTGCTCGATCTGGTCGCCTTCAGCGTGGGCACGGAGCGCTACGCCGTCGAGGCGGACTTTGTACAGGAAGTCCAGCCGCTCGACAGGGCCACGTGGTCTAGGGTCCCCTGCGCGCCGGAGTTCATCGTTGGAGCGGTGAACATCCGGGGGCGCATTTACTCCTTGATGGACGTGGGGCATTTCCTGAGCCTGCCTCCGCGGCCGTTGTCCGAGGCGGCGCACGTCCTGCTGGTGGCCGGCAAGGACAGCGCTGGAGAGCAGATGGAACTGAGCATCCTGGCCGACGACGTGCCGGAAGCACTGGATGTCCCGCGGGGTACCCTGCGGCCGGCGGCCGAGACGGTCGCAAGCGGCGGCCCGAAGTTCGTGCGAGGCGTCACGGAAGACATGCTGATCGTGCTCGACCTGCGCCGGCTCCTGGAGGAGCCGGGTATCGTCGTCCACGAAGAGGCCTGAAAGCAGAGAGCACTGCGGAACGCAAGACGCAGGAGACAAGCGGACAGGGCGCTGCGATAGAGAAGGAGCCGGGAAGATGAGCATCAAAGGGAAATTGGCGGCAGGATTCGGGATAGTGATCGCTTTGTGGGTGGTTTCCTCACTGCTGGTTTTCGGCCAGCTCCGAAACGTCCGGCACAGAGTGCGCACGATCGGAGACGTTGCACAGCCAACCAGCCACGCCGCGCAGCAGATGGCGCTCGCTCTTCAGGGGGCACGTGCCCGACTGGTCAGCTATCTGCACGATGGGCGCCAGGAGCACCTGGAACGCCTCGCGGTGCACCAGGCCACTTTCGAGAGCAACCAGGCCATCTACGCGAAGCTCGTGCACACTGACGAGGGCAGGGCGCTCCGGGGCACCGTGGATGAGAGCTACAAGCGATTCAAGACACTGATGGAGCAGCTCGTTGCAGAGCACGACGAGGAGGCTGACAAGCTGCTGGCGTTCTCCAAGCACCTGGAGGACATAGATGAGCTTCTGGATGAGAAGATACAGCCGGGGATCACACAGGATGAGCAAGAGGCATACGAGAAACTCCAGGCCGTAACGGAGATGGAGATCAACGTTAACGGCATCGCCAAGTGGCTGGGGGAATTGATCAGAACGGGCACGGCCGACAGTGAGACACACATCGAAGAGGACGAAGAGGATTTCGGGCGCCACCTGGCCCTTTACCAGGGGCTTGAGCTGTCCGACCAGGAGCGGCAATGGGCGACGGACACCCAACGGTCATTCGAGCAGGCAGTGGCACTCGCCGAGGAGATTGTGGACCTGAACAAGGCGATGGCAAGAGGCGTT
>CAZQEQ010000039.1:0-29281 GCA_964592385.1 uncultured candidatus Brocadiaceae bacterium
ATGTTCTTGTACACAGTGGCGGGCTGCTCCGGCAGGTACCCGAATCTGCCGAACAGGAACAGAAGCTGCGTAAGGAACAGCGGGCGGTCGACTAGGTCGCGGTACGGTCTCTCGGCAAGCTTCGCCAAGAAGACGCTGGGGTCCGGCAACCACGCCCCTGCTATCTGGCGCACTTGGCTCTCGTCGAGAGGGCACAGCTCCACCACACGATAGCCGTCCAAATGACGCACATAGGCACCGGAGCGGCATGTGACAATGACCTTTGCGTCAGACAGTTTGAAGGCCAGATGCGCCAATTCCGCGACCAACTTGTCGCGGCGTTGCTCGTCCACCTCATCAAGGCCGTCTAGCAGCAACAGCGCTCCTGACCTATTCAGGAGTTCCGGCAAACCGATCTGGATCGGGACCCCGCCAATGTAGACATCCCCCAACTCGTCGTTGGGCATTGAGCCCGGACCTCTCCGTTCCCGCACGTGGTGTTCAACACCCAGTGCGTTTGACACTGCAACATGGAGCGACGGCTGCCCGTCGGTTTCTCTTAGTCGTATAACCAAGGGGTATTGCCAGCGATCGCACTCCGAAAGTGGTGCTTCCGAGAGTAGGATCCGCGCAAGGCGCTTGATCGTCGTTGTCTTCCCTGAGCCCGGGTCGCCCAGCAAGACATAATGCTCGTCGTCTTGCAGTAGGGCCTGCTCGTCCAGGAATTCCTCTCTGTCTTGCGGACCCCGAAACCTCCGAGGCACGGAATCGATGGACAGACCAACCGTCGCCGAATCTGTGTCATGCGCTTCGCTCATGCCGTAGAACTGGATGCGGCCACTCCAGCGGACCACTCCCTGCAGATGAGTCCCGACGTGTGTCAGCACTACGTCTCGCTTCTGACGGAACGCCCGCAAAACCCCGTCGAATCCCTTGTCGAAGACCTTCCCAAGGATTACCGAGACTAATGGCTCCATTGCAGCTCCCGATGGAATCGTGCGCCCGCTACTAGCGGGAATAGGCAACACCAGTCGTGCTGTTCGACCCTTTCTTCTGAACCATTCAAGGCAAGCCCGAAGTGACCGACTCCTGGAGCGCAGCACCACATCCGCGAAAGGGGACCCCACGCGTTGCGAAGTCGCTTCAGAATAGCTTGTGATGGGGCCATCGTCAACATCACATTTGGGCGCTGCTCCACAGATCCCTTGGTAGTTCGGAAAGCCTCAGCGGTCTGCGCCTATCGACCCCTTGAACGGCCGCACCGATACGCTCCACGCCCTGCATCCCAACGGCCGCGGCACAACCGACAACGCAGTGGAGCCAATGGTTGTCGGGCTTGTGCGCCGGCAGATTCCACTCGTCCACGGTCCGCCCCGGCGCTCGGTGCGGGCGCGCTACTGGCCGGTGGGGTGCTCGGCGCAAAGGCGACGCTGGCCCGCCTTCCGCCAAAGGAAACGGCCTGCGCAGAGGGTGCATACCCCTGGACGCCCCGTTGATCTCCTTGGCCCCCTCGCCCGCCATAGCTGGCCTACGGCCTGCGAAGGACGGTCGGCTCGGCGGCGATCAGCCGCCACGCGATTCCTTACCTTTCACCTGCTTATCCTACGCGATCTGCCGTGTGTCCCAGGACCTGTGTTCGTTCCGAGCTGACGGTTCGCCAGTTCCCCAGGGCAACTGCTCTGTCGTGTCGGCTTCTCGCGCCCAGCCCAGCCTCTGAATCAAGCACCGATCCCTGTGAAGCCTGCGGGCTCAGCCAAGCGTACCCCAGAGCCCCGTCGGGCACGGGCTCTTACTATCACGCCAAACCCAACCGTCTGAAGAAAGCTTGGTTCCTCTTGCGGGCATCCGCGAGCAACTTGTCGAAGCTGATCACTTCGATGTAAGCCTTGAGCTGACTGTGATAGACGAAATAGCCGAGACCGTCAGGGGCGGGAGTCATGTCTGAGTCTTCAGCCCAGTGCTTGAGCCTGGGCGTGAGCGTCGCGACTACGTAGCAGTAAAATGGCGCGTTTTCCGGGACCGGAATGGTCCGGCCGTGGATGTCCTTCGCTGTTCCGGCTCGGATATCCCGAACGTAGTCGCGCACCTGGGCTATAGGGTCTCTCTTGTCGGGGTAATTGTCTCTCTCAGGGCGTTTGAACTCGAAGATGGTGACGCTACGAAATGGTGCGTCGTCCTCTTCCACCAGGGCAGATGGCGTGTCGTATATCACGAGATCACATCGCTTCTGGCTGTGCACCTCCACAGGCGCTGCATCTTGAGCTGAGAACGGGACATCGGATGCAAGGTAGCGGTGGTAGACGAGCCGCTCGTCCAGCATCCACAGGTTGTGGTCGGCGAACCGGACTTCGTCAGACGTATGTCGGCGTGGGAAGACCAAGTCATGGATCGCCTCTTCGGGAGGGTAGGAGCCGTCCGGTCGGCGGTTCAGAGCCTGTTCTAGGTAGTCGAGGGCGATCTTGCGGTCTCTGACGTACCTCGCCAGTTCAGACTTGTTCAGGTCTGAAAGGTCCCCGAGCACCCGTCGCATCCTCTCCTGGAATTGCTGCCAGTCCTCTGTCGCGCTTTCCTCAACTGCCAGGGCTTCGCTCGCCTCGCGGCGAACGCGCTGGGTGGTCTCGAACTCCATCCGGTGGAGTTCTTCCTCTATCCTCTCTTCCGGCAAGTGAGGCGACAAGTCGCCGATCCGCTCTCCATAGCGCTCCAGCAGGTAACGGTACTCCGGCTGCTTCTGCTCGACATAATCGCGCACGCGCAGAAGAGCGACCTCTCTCGTTCTTGCCGTGCGCGGCGCCAGGAAGCTCTTTGCGGCGACCAGTACCCCTTGCTCTATGTCCTGGAAACCAGGATCGCCATCGAACATCGGGCCTGAGGCGCCGTCACCGATCGTGAAATCCGTTCGCTCAGGGGATATGTTCTCGTTAAGGTAGGAACTGGACACGTATCCCGCGTAGAACCGATCACCGGTATCGTCATCGTGAAGGGGCTCGTCCATGTGGGGAATGTTGTCGTTGCCAAGCCTCGTCGAAGTCACGACCATCCGGTGACCGCAGTAGTGCAGGTAGTGGTGACGGTCGTGCGGACTCACCATGAGAACGTGCTGGAGAGAGAACGAGTGCTTCTTGACCGTGATCTCGTCAGTCTGGCTCGTGTCAAAATCGCGGTCGAAGATCCCACGCAACACTATCTCCTCGCTGGTCGCTGAGTCTTTGAGCAGTATGTCTGGCAGTTGCCGATCGAACAGAAAGTGCTCAAGAAAGTGCTCAACCACCCGACGCGCGATAACCTCCAGGCTCTTCGGGCATTCTTCCTTGTACTTGCGCTTGTACCCCGTCAGGCTCACTACTGTGCGATGCTCAGCACCAGGCGCCGCTTCGGTATCCTGCAGATTCTCGATACCATCCTCGGTGACCTGGAAGTCGAACTCCCGATGCCTGAGGCAACTTGGTTCACCATATGTGCTCTCTATATGCACGTGGGAGAACGCCTTCAGCCAGATGAAACGGCCGACGCCCTTCCCTCCCATCGCAGCCTTCAGGGTCGAGTCAGCCGTCCCAAAGGACTCATAGTGCTTGTCGCTGAAGCCGATGCCATTGTCCGATACAACGAAGCCGGTTACGGATGGCAGTTGTGCTGACCCGTCAAACCCAGTCTGGATTGGCTCCCGGAGCACTTCGATCTCGATCCTACCGTCCCCGGGACATCGCTCTTGGATCGCGTGCACGGAGTTGATAATTGCTTCGTGCAGAGGGCGAAGATACGCGCGCTTAGGCAGGGAAACGTTGCCTATCCGACCCTCGAGGTTCTCTCTCACGTTCAGCACCTCCCGTGCTATGCAGGGAAACGTGCCATGCACCCCAGCTCCTTCACAGTATGCATAGTCTATCACTGTCCCCTTGCTCCGTCCAAGTAGGGAGATGCCAAAGACCATGTCCAGCGGTACACGGGTCGCCTGGACTCCAGAACACTTCGCGCGCCGCTCCTGGCCACCAAGGGCCTCAATAGCACAGAGGTCAAGATATGGCAGATGCCCTGACGGCAGGGCAAGTATCAATGACCAAGGCCCAATGACCAAACAACGGTGACCCTCCTTCGCCGGGGCCTCGGCGAGCTAGCCCTTCGATTCGCCCTCCGGTGCGGCTTGGCGGTGTTCTTGCGGTTCTATCCCCTGCCAAGCCTCCGGCCTTGCGGTGGGCTTCGGCTCGCCGTTGCCGTCCCTTGTGGTCGTGGTGGCGTTGTGGTGAGGCCCTCTGCCTTCTCCCGGAGGGTGAGGGCGCCGGTGCCGGCGTTTACGGCGCGGGGGATTCGGTGTAGAATGATAAGGGGCGCGAGAACCGTGAACTTTCCGTCGCGTTCGGCGACATATGGTTAAGGGACCAAAAGGCTCTGACAGAATGAAGCGCAGAGATCGCAGAGATCGCAGAGAAGATTCAAGAAACAAGGTTTCCGGCAGATCTGTTGTCTCCTCGGCGTTCTCGGCGTGCTCCGCGTTGAGCGCGTTTTGTTGGGCGTTCTGAGGGACTGAGCGGTTCCACGCCAGTTCGACCTGAGAAGATACTCCGGGAGGATGTTCCGCAATGAGCAAGAGAACGTTTGTCGTGCTGATGATGGCGTGCGTAGTGGCCTCGGCGGTGCTGTTCGGCAGTGCCATGGCGCCGGCGGCCCAACTGGATGCAGTGGCGGCGGAGCAGGGCCGCGTCGCCGCAGGGGAGTCGCAGGAGCTGGCCGATTTTGCGGGCAAGCTGGAGACGCTCTTCCAGCAGGCGGCCGAGAAGGTCCAGCCGGCCGTCGTGGCCATTACCGCCACCACGGTCAGCAGAGGGCGCCGCTACAGGTCCCCGTTGGAGGACGATCCCTTCTTCCAGCAGTTCCGGCAGTTCTTCGGCCCCGGGTTCCCGGGCTCCGAGCAGGCTCCCGACCAGCAGCCGCAGGAACGGAGGCGTTCCGGCCTCGGCTCCGGCATGATCCTGGACAAAGAGGGGCACATCCTGACCAACAACCACGTCGTGCAGGGCGCCGATGAACTGTCCGTCGAGCTGGCCGACGGCCGCAGGTTCGACGCGGAGGTCGTCGGGACGGACGACAAGATAGACCTGGCCGTCATCCGGGTCAAGGGCGAGGCGAAGGACCTGCCCACGGTGGAGCTGGGCGACTCGGACACCTTGAAGGCCGGCCAGTGGGTCCTGGCGGTGGGCAACCCTTACGGTTTCACGCACACCGTCAGCGCGGGCATCGTCAGCGCCACGGGCCGCTCGGGCCTCGGAGTGGCCGACTACGAGAGCCTGATCCAGACCGACGCGGCCATCAACCCGGGCAACAGCGGCGGGCCCCTGGTCAACCTGCGCGGCGAGGTCGTCGGCATCAACGCCGCCATCTACAGCGGCACCGGCGGATACGCGGGCATCGGCTTCGCCATCCCCGTCAACATGGCCATCGAGGTACTCGACGACCTCGTCGAGGGCCGCGAGGTAAGGCGCGGGCGCCTGGGCATCTACATCAAAGACCTGACGCCCGAGATGGCGGAGATGTTCGACTTTGAGGGCACCGAGGGCGTCCTCGTGGACGAGGTGATAACGGACTCTCCGGCGGAGGAAGGCAAGTTCGAGGCCGGCGACATAGTGGTCGAGTACGACGGGCGGAAGGTGACCAACAGGACCCAGTTACGGCTGATGGCGGCGGCGACCGACCCCGGCACCGCGGTCCGCGTGAAGGTGTGGCGGGACGGGGGCTACAAGAACCTGCGCGTGACGGTGGGCGAACTGGAGGCCACCGCTGCAGCGGGCGATCCGCTGGGCCTGACGGTCGAGCCGTTGACCCGCGAGAGGGCCGAGAGGCTGGGCAGGCCGGACCTGAGCGGCGTTGTGGTGACCCAGGTGAGCCCGGACAGTCCCGTCGCCCGGGCCCTTACGCCCGGCGACGTGATACGGAGCGTGAACCGGCGGAGATTGACCTCAGTCGAGGACTACCGCAAGGCCGTCTCGGAGCTGGAATCGGGCGACAGGGTACTGCTGCACGTGCTGGACAGCGAGACCGGCCGCCTCGGATACGTGGGCCCCTTCCAGGTGCCGTAAGGTCGGAAGCGGCGTGGCGGCCGTCCGCAGGCAAGGCCGGCAGGGCCAGGTTCGTCGTGCTCAGCGGGCCCGGCCGCCGGGACTAATGCAGCCCTCCCCCTGCCCCCTCCCGGCGGGAGGGGGGAATCGGGTTGCGGCGTCCCCGTGCTCTCAGTCGCCGCCCGGGCCGTCGGTGCCCCGCGGAAGCTTCCACACCAGATAGACGACCAGCCCGACCAGGCACGCCGCCAGTAGGCCGAACGTCAAGAGAGTCTCGACCAGTCCCGGGGCGATGAGCTCCCGCCCCTGGGGCACGTCCAGCGGGTGCATGGGGTAGCTCCTTAGAAACCCCGACAGAACGGCTTCACCGCCGAGAACGCAGAGAGCGCAGAGCCGAGAAAGCTGTTGTGGAGCAGGTTCTTGGCCTTTTCCGCGTCCTCTGCGGCCTCCGCGGTTGCTTCTGTTAGGCGTTCTTACACGGGCCGCGCGGCGAGTGCGCTGCAGCCCGGCGCGTCCTTCTGATTGCGGGCCAGTTCCATCAGGTACTCGGGGAACTCCCCTCCGGCGTCCTCCAGCGCGAGGCCGAAAAGGCGCTCGACAACGTCGGCGTGCTCACCGGCCACGTTGCGCTCGTAGGGCGATTCGCCTTCCAGGTCGTAGAGGAACGGCCCGGCGCCGTCGATCTTGCAGTTCATGAACCAGCGCTTCGTGATGACCGTCAGGCCGGTGCCCCAGCCGACCGTGGCATGGTCGCGGACCTCCTGCCCGGCCAGGGCCTCCTCGAAGAACGGCCTGCCGTCAAGCGGCTGGTGCGGCTCTATCCCGGCGAAACGCAGCAGTTCCGCCGAGATGTCGTGGTGCTGCACGACGGCGTCGCTGCGCTGCCCGGCGCCGCGCCCTTCCGGGTGCCGCACGAAGAGCGGGATGTCGTAAACGGACGGATCGGACGGGTATCCCCTCTTGCCGATGTAGCCCTTGTCGCCGATGGAATGGCCGTGGTCGCTGGTCACGACGAGCAGCGTCTCGTCCAGCAGGCCCATCACCTCCAGGGACTCGCGCAGGTAGCCGAACCACCGGTCGCACATGGTGACCAGTCCGCTGTAGTTGGCCCGGGTGCGCCCGAGCAGCTCGGGGGCCATGTCGCGCGTGTCCGCGTAGCCGCTGACGACCTGCTGCGGGCCGTCGTCGTCGGCGTAGAGCCGCCGGTAGTGCTCGGGCACGAACCACGGCTCGTGCGGGTCGAAGCTCTCGACAGTGAGGAAGAACCTGTCCGCGTCGCCGTTCTGCTGCAGCCAGCGGACGGCCTCGATCAGGACGCGCGCGTTGAAGTAGTCCTCCTCTTTGGTGCGGTCGTGCATGTTCTTGAGGCACTGGCGGATGAACCGCACCTTGCCGGGGTTCTGAAGCTCCGGCGGCAGCCAGTGGTCGATCTCGTCCGGCGTCGGCTCGGGGCCGCTGCGGTAGGGGTCGGTCTCCTGGCCGCGGAGGAAGGTCCACTGGTCGAACCCGCGCCAGAAGTTCTTGGAGGGCTTGAACATGTGATAGACGTCGGCGATCAGGCCCGTCCGGTAGCCGGCCTCGCGGAACATCTCGGCCAGCGTGTCCTGGTCCTCGGGGATGGGTCCCCAGCCGGGGGCGCCGACGAAGTCCCCCTTGAGCCGGAAATCGCCGTTCACGAACGGGTAAACGCGCCGGCCCGTGTAAACGGCCCGCCGCGTGGGCAGCGTGGGAAGCGACTCCGGATAGACCCGGTCGAAGACGAGCGCCTCCTCGGCGAGGGCGTCGAGGTGCGGCGTCTGCACCGGCCCCCAGGGCGCCGTCCCGTACGTCCCGACGCAATCCTTGCGCAGCGAATCGAAGATCACCAGCACGACGTTCATCGTCCACCTCCCCATGAGAGACGGCAATGCACAGGCAGCGAACCCTCATTCTACCGGGGTCGCGCGGCCCCGGCAAATGGCCGGGGCACACTCCCCCTCTCCCACTGGGAGAGGGTCGGGGTGAGGGCAAGTGCGCGCCGCCTCCTTCCCCTCCCCCTTCACCCCCTCCCCGAGGGAGGGGGGATGGGGGGGAGGGCCGCGGCGCATGAGGGAGGGGGGATGGGCGGAAGGCCGGGACGGGCCACCGATTGACGGCCTTCGCCGCAAGCCCGTATAATGGCCGCCCTCCAGGCCATCCGAGGGGAATGAAGGCATGAACGCTCTGCTTCTTGCGGTGATAGCGCTGGGTGCGTTGGCACTGGGTTACGTCTTTTACGGTCGGAAGGTGATGCAGTGGGCCGCGCTGGACCGGAACATGGCCCCGCCCGCCGTCGCACTGAGGGACGACGTGGACTACGTGCCGGCCAGGCACTGGACCGTCCTGTTCGGGCACCACTTCGCCTCCATCGCCGGCGCGGCGCCCATCATCGGGCCGGTGGTGGCGTGCCTTGTCTGGGGCTGGCTGCCAGCCGTGCTGTGGATCGTCCTGGGCGGCATATTCTTCGGGGCCGTCCATGACTACATGGCGCTGGCCTGCTCGGTGGAGAACCAGGGGCGGTCGGTCAGCGATCTGAGCGAGTCCGTGCTGGGCAGGTCCGCCAAGATCATCTTCAGCATCTTCGTGCTCCTGGCGCTCATCCTCATCGTGGCGGTCTTCGCGGCGGTGGCCGGCGCCACGCTGGCGAGCACGCCCGAGGTAGTCGTGCCGACGTTCGGGCTGGTCTTCGTCGCCATCGGAGTCGGCGTGCTCGTCTATCACACGCCTCTGCCGGTCGGCATCAACACGCTGATCGGCCTGGCCCTGCTGGGGGGCCTGATCGTGCTGGGATACCACTTCCCGCTGCGGCTTCCCGTTGAGAACCCGGCCCGGTGGTGGACCGTCATCCTGCTCGTTTACGCGATGGTGGCGGCGGTTCTGCCGGTGACGGTGCTGCTCCAGCCACGCGACCACCTGGCGGCGGGCGTGCTGTTCGTGGGCATGACGCTCGGCTTCGTGGGCGTGCTGATCTCGCACCCGACCATCCAGAGCCCGCCCGTCGTCGCGTTCCACAGCTCCCAGCAGGGCTGGCTCTGGCCGATGCTGTTCGTGATCATCGCGTGCGGCGCGATATCGGGGTTCCACAGCCTGGTCGCGAGCGGCACGACCTCGAAGCAACTGCCCCGCATCCTCCACGCGCGGCGGATCGGCTACGGCGGCATGATCCTGGAATCGGCCCTCGCCGTTCTCGCCCTCCTCGCCGTGACGGCGGGCCTGTACTGGAAGCAGGCCCCCGCCGGCAGCGAAGGACTGATCTACCAGGAACTGATGAAGACGTCCGGCTGGATCGGCACGTTCGGCCGAGGTTACGGGAGACTGATCGAGAGCATGTTCCCGACCATCGGGTTCCTTATCGGCATCACGATGCTGAAGACCTTCGTCATGACCACGCTGGACAGCGCGACGCGCATCACGCGCTACATCTGCAAGGAACTTCTCGCGGACACATTCGGGATCAAGGTGTTCGCGAACCGCTACGCGGCCACGGTGTTCGTGGGCGTCTGCGCCGGCGCGCTGGCCCTGGGGAACTGGAAGGCCATCTGGCCGGTCTTCGGCTCGGCCAACCAGCTCATCGCCGCAATGGTCCTGATCATCGCCACCGTTTACCTGATGAGCAGGTCCCGGGCCTGGGTCTTCACGGCCGTGCCGGCGGTGCTGGTATTCGTCACCGCCATAGGGGCGCTGGTGTACGGCCTCCTGGCATTTCTGGGCGTTACCGAGGTCGCGGCGCTGCCGCCGAGCAAGCTGCTGGCGGGCATCGCCGTCGTCCTGATCGTCCTCGGCGTGTTCGTGGCCTGCAAGGGCGCTCAAACGGTTCGTGCGGCCATGCGCGGCCGCGCGGCAGCAACGGCCGCATCCGATTGATTCCCGCTGACTTTCGGGTATAATTGCGTTGTTGAACGCGGTCCCCCCTTGGTTGAGAAGCGAGCCATGAAAGAGAAACTCCATCCCGAATACGTGAAGTGCGAAGTCGTCTGCGGATGCGGCGAGCGGTTCGTCACGCACGCCACGAAGCCGTCCATACGCGTTGAGGTCTGCTCGAAGTGCCATCCGTTCTACACGGGCAAGCAGAGACTCGTGGACAGCGCCGGGCGCGTCGAGAAGTTCCAGAAGCGCTGGGGCAAGCACATGGAGGAACGCATGGCGCGCATCGCGAGCGACCAGACCGAGCAATAGCTTTCGCAAACGACGGCCCTTCCGACGCACGTGGAAGGGCTTTCTATGTACCCCCCCACCACCCGGCGGGTGCTGCGACAGATGGCCGCCTTACCGGAAAAAGTCAAGGACGGGCTGCTGGGCAAGCTCGGGGAGCTGGCCGAACGTCACCGGGAGACGGAGCGCCTCCTGTCCGATCCCGAGGTGATCGCCGACGCCGCACGCCTGACGCGCCTGGCCCGGCAACACGCCTGGCTCGGCAGGATGGCCCGTCTGAACGACGGCATCCTGCAGGCCCGGCAGCGCCGGGACGAGGCCGAGCAACTGCTGGAGGGCGAGGACGAGGAACTCCGTCAACTGGCCGCCGAAGAGATTCAGGAGATGCAGAAGGAGGAGGACGCCCTGTTCCGGGAGACGGTCGAGTTGCTGGCTTCCGACGAGGCCGAGGCCGACCGCAGCGTCATCATGGAGGTCCGCGCCGGCACGGGCGGAGAGGAGGCGGCGCTGTTCGCGGCGGACCTGTTCGGCATGTACACGCGCTACGCGGAGAAGCGGCGCTGGCAGGTGGAGATGATGGACGCCGCCAGGACCGACCTGGGCGGGCTGCGCGAGGTCGTCTTCTCGGTCGGCGGCAAGGGGGCGTGGCAGAAGCTGAGATACGAGAGCGGCGGCCATCGCGTCCAGCGCGTGCCTGAGACGGAATCCCAGGGACGCATCCACACCAGCCTGGCCACCGTCGCCGTGCTGCCCGAGGCCGAAGACGTGGAGGTCGAAATCAACGACGAGGACCTGGACGTCTCCTTCGTGCGCTCCACCGGCCCGGGCGGGCAGCACGTCAACAAGACGAGCTCCTGCGTGCGCATCGTCCACAAGCCCACGGGTATCACCGTCCGATGCCAGGACGAGAAGTCCCAGCAGGCCAATCGCAAGAAGGCCATGAAGGTGCTGCGGGCCCGGCTCTACGACAGGTACCAGGGCGAGCTGCAACAGGAGCGGGACGCACTGCGCAAGTCCCAGGTGGGCTCCGGCGACCGAAACGAGCGGGTCCGCACCTACAACTTCCCGCAGGACCGGATCACCGACCACCGCATAGGGCTGGACCTGTTCGGCATCGAGAACCTGCTGATGGGCGACTGCGACCGCCTGTTCGACGCACTGGCCGAATACGACAGGCAGGCGCGAATCAAGGCGTTCGTCGAGAGCGGCCAACTGGGCGGCCCTACCTGATAAGCACCGCGGCGGGCATCAGGCAGAGACTCATCTCCCCCCTCAGGGCCAGCAGGGACGCGACGTAGGAGCGTAGGCCCGGGAAGAGGTCCAGCAGTCCGGGCGCGCGCAGCTCCGGGGCCGCGGTCTTGCCTTCGGGTCCGAAGAGGATCAACTCGGGCAGGCTCTGCGGACGCGGCAGGCGCACGACGGCCAGCTTCTGGTCGGCCGGAATCCCCGCCTGTTCCCTGGCGAGCAGTATGGCGTCCTGGAGGCCGCCCAGCGCGTCCACCAGGCCGTTCTCCCTGGCCTGGCGGCCCGTCCAGATACGGCCCTGGGCCACCGCTTCCATCCTGGCCCCCGCGAGGTCCGGGCGCGTCTCGACGATGCGCGAACAGAATATCCGGTACGTCTCGCCCACCAGTTCTTCCACCCTGGCCACGTCGTCCTCGGTGAACTCCTCGAACGGCGAGAGGAGCGCCCCGCCGCCCCCGCGCTCGACGACGTCCACGGTCAACCCCAGCTTTTCAAGCAGCCCGGCCAGGACCAGCTTTCCGCCCATGACGCCGATCGAGCCGGTCAGCGTGCCGGGCTCTGCGACAATGCGGCGCGCCCCGGCGCCTATGTAGTAGCCGCCCGAGGCGGCCGTGTCCGAGAACGAGGCCACCACGGGCTTGGCCCGGTCGGCCAGGCGCAACTCCCGCCAGATGAGGTCGCACGCAGCGGCGCTGCCGCCCGGGCTGTCTACGCGCAGAACGACGGCCTTGACGTTCTCGTCCGCAGCCACCTCGCGTATCGTATTGACCAGCCGCCGCGCCCCCACCATTTCGCTGCCCAGCAACATGCTATCGTCCTCGTCGATGACTATGGCGCCCACGGCATAGACCACGGCGATGCTCGGACCCGGCGATGCGGCGCGGGCGGCGGGCTTCGGGCCGAGCAGCAACTGGAAGAGGTTGATGCCGGCGGCCCGCGAATAGCGTTGGGCCGCGCGGCCGTATTCGGAGTCCACGACAAGCCGGCCCAGGTGCCGACCCGCCAGTTCGTCCACCAGTTCGTCCTCGAACAGGACGTCGTCCACCAGGCCCGCCTCCTTCGCGCGCACGGCCGTGTACGGGCCCTGCTCTATGAGTTCTTCCGCCCGCTCGGGCGGCAGCGAACGCCCCTCTGCCATGGCGTCGCGCATCTGGCGGTAGTAGTCGCCCAGGGCGCTCTCCAGGGTCTGCCGGAACGGCTCGGAGAAGTCCTTGCGCGTCAGCGTCTCGGCGGCGCCCTTGTACCGGCCGGCCTGCACGAACTGCGCCTTCACGCCGATCTTGTCCAGCAGCCCCCGCGCAAAAACCGCCTCCGCCCTGAGCCCCCACAGCATCAGGCTGCCGCTCGGGGTCAGGACTATCCGCCCCGCCCCGGTGGCCAGGTAGTAGCCGACGTTGTCGGCGCTCTCCAGCAGGCAGATGACCTCCTTGCCCGCCCGACGGCAGGCGAGCATCGCCTGGCGGATCTCCTGTGCCTTCGACCAGCCGCCGACCGACCCACGCACGCGAACGATCAGGCCGCGCACGCCGTCGTCGTCTCGCGCCCGCTCCATGCGCCGCAGCAGGTCATAGAGCGTCTCCGCCTTCGGCTCGAACAGATAGACCGGCGGGAGGGCCTCGGGAACGTAACCCTCCACGTCCAGCATGGCATAGACCGCCGGGGCGACGGGCTGCGCCGCCGGCTCGGCCTCGCCCTCAGCCCCACGGAGCGCGCCCGCCGACAGCGCGGCGATCAGCAGCATCAGGTGAGCAGATGTTCTCTTCATTTCACTGTAATCCTGCAAGGTGCCGTCAAACAGGCGGCCGGACCCACGACCGGGCGGTTCACAGCCGTTCCTCCGGCCATCATAGGCAGCGGGGCGGGGGCAGTCAAGCTTCCCGTTCGGGCAGCAGGGCCAGGGCCAGCGCGGCCAGGCTGGCGCACTTGAGCAGAGCCACAAGGGAGGAAGCCCGCCCGATCCCCAGCGCCGGCACCAGCAACAGCCCCGTGCAGACGGCCCCCGCCAGCGCGCCGAGGTGGTCCGCCGCATCCAGAAGGCCCGCCGTCGTGCCCGCCGCGCGCCCCTGCGCCAGGCTCACCCGCGCCGCCAGCGGGAATTCCACCCCCGTCAGGAACCCGGCCACCGGCGACAGCAGAACGAAGGCCGCCGGCGAGAACGAGAGCAGGCCCAGGCAGGCCGGAAGCACGAACACCAGGCCCCCCTGAAGGGCTTCCCCAAGGAGCAGCGCCGGCGCCGCCCGGCGGCGCAGCACGCGCCCCGTCAGCCAGCCCCCCAGAGCCAGCCCCAGCATGAACAGGCCCACGATGATGCTGATGTCGCGATAGACGAACCCGAAGGACGTCTGGTAACGGTACACGATCAGCATCTCCGCCGACAGGCCGAACACGCCCGTGCTGAACACCCCGAGGCCGCACGCCCACGGGATCGCCCGCCGGCGCCGCCACCCCAGCCGGATGACGCCGGCCAACGCCGGAACCGCCGCCAGCGGCAGCCAGAACCAGGCGGCGCTCAGCGAGCGGACGGCCTGGAACACGTCCCCTCCCCGCCCGGGCCGGCCGGCCCCGCGCGCATAGTGCTTCTGAAGCGCCAGGAACAACGTGAACAGGACGGGGCGCTCATCGGTGTTCAGCAGCGCCCGGGGGCGCTCCCGCTCGAGCAGGTCCGCCATCCACCGCACCCTCTCGGCCGGGAACTCGGAAAGGCTGAACGCATACTTCAACTCCTCCGGCTCCAGCCCGAGGGCGTCGAACCTCTGCTCAAGGACGCCGGCGTCCGCCGTCGCCTCCCGGCCGGCAAAGAAACACAGTTCATCGCCGGGACGCACGACAACGCCGCCGAAGGCCGAACCCAGCGTGTTGTAGATGCACGCGGCGTAGCGCAGGGCGGGGCCGCCGCCGAGGTAGTTCTCCGCCCCCGTTATGCCACAGAACGCCGCCGTCCCGCCTTCGCGCAGTATCCCGCCGACCTCGCGGCAGAACTCGAGCGTGTAGAAGCGGCTGCCGGACGCAGAGACGGGGTCTCCGACGTTCACCACCACCAGGTCATACGCCTCGGCCGGCAGCCGCCCGTCCGCGGGCCCGTCGCCGGCCAGCGGGAGCCACGTCCGTGCCAGGGCGGCCCTGTCCCGGCCGCTTGTGCGCACGAAGTAGCGGCCGTCGCACCGATACGCAGCGAACCGCTCGTCGGCGAGGGGCGCCTTCAGATCGGGCGGCAGGTGCTCGTAGACGAACGAGACGAGCCTAGGGTCCGGCTCCACGTAGTCGAGCCGCCGGATGGGCGCGCCCAACATGCTCTGGCACAGGCCGCCCAGGCCGCCCCCGATGACCAGCACGTCGGCGGGGCCGGGATGCTGCGTCAGCAGCAACGCGGCGCGGCCGCGCGCGCCGGCAGGCTCCGGGAACTGCGCCGTGCGGAACCCGTCCTGCACCAGGACGTAACTGCCCTCGAGCTCGCCCAGCTCCATGCGCTGATAGCGGCTGTCGCGGCCGGCCAGCAGCCGGAACCGGCTGAACGTCGCCCACCGGAGGCGGGCCGTCCCCAACGACAGCCATTCGCCCCAGCCGACGTGCGCAACGGCCACGGCAAGCCCCATTGCCAGGAATGCGACGGAGGCGACCATGCGCCTCTGCGCGGACCGGCGCAACGCCAGGTACGCCCACCAGCACGTCGCCGCGCCCGCGGCCAGGGCCAGGAACAGGGCCGGCCGACGCCAGGCGGCGCCCATGCACACCAGGACGACCGCTCCCACCGCGCCCCACGGCCACTCGCGGCGCCCGGCGGCGTGCCAGGCCCCGCAAAGGAGCAGTATGAAGGCGGTTGAGAAGACCACCGCGTCCGGCCCCAACCTGCTGAGCAGATAGAGGCTCAGCAGCCCGCCCGCCACGCCGCTGCCGATCGCTTCCGCCACGTAGACGCGGCTGATGCCGGCGGCATGGCCGACGACGCCCGACTCCTCGGCGTGAGCCGCCGCGGGGAACAGGAACCCCACCCAGAACGCCACGGGCAGCGCCGCAGCGCCCGCCCCGAGCAGCATCGAGCCCAGGGAGAGGAACGCGCCCGCCTCCGCCCCCAGTAGCGGCCGGACGAGCCTGGCCAGAAGGAACTCCGCCACCAGGCCCACGCCCATGCCGACGAGCGCCACGTCCACGAGCAGCCCGTCGCGACGCGCCAGCTTCAGCGCGGCAGTGCCGAGCAGCGCGCCCGCCGGGATGAAAAGGAGCCAGCAGGACAGCACGGCGGCCAGGGCGAGTTCCGTGCCGTAGAAGCTCACCATCAGCTCCCGCACGAGCACGGTCTGCCCCACCAACGCAGCCGCACCGGCGGCGGCCATGAGCGGGGCCAGCGATCTTTGGGCAGGGGTTCCCACGGCCAACGCTCCCTACAGCAGGCGAACGCTGACAAAAAAGGCCGCCTCGGCTAAGGCGGCCTCCTCGAAGACCAGATCTTCACATTCGCTGCGGCTACCGTCAGCCCTCTCTCTTGAGGATCTCGTTTCGTACGCTCTCCACGGTGGGATCCTTCGTGTGGAAGTCCGTAAGCCGCTTGTCGTAACGGTAACTGCGCACGGAGGTCAGCTCCAGCTCGTCCGAGGAGATGTCATACTCGTAGACCACGAGGGCCTGGTCGGCCGCGTCGACCAGAAACACGGGGACATCCCCGGAGACCGCCTCCCCAACGACACAGACCACGCCCCCGGCCCCCATCTGGCCCTGCGCGTAGGTTCCGGGGAGCAGTCTCCCGCCGGCCAGCAACACGCCAGCTGCCAGCGCGACAAGGATCACTACCGCCATCTTCCAATCGTGGTTTGCCATGTGATCTCCTCACCCCCGAGACTCACTCCATGGACTTCTCTTCTTCCTCCAGCAAGACGATCTGCGGGCTGGCCATGATGAACAACGTCTCGCGGTCCACCATTCGGCCCTTGGCCGTGACGAGGGCTTTCACAAAGGGGATCTTGTCGAGGATGGGAATGCCGCCCTCGTGCTCCGACTTCGACGACGTGCTGAGGCCGCCACAGATCACGGTGCCCCGGTCGGGCACGGCCACCGTGGTGCGGATGTCCTCGCTGGACCGGGTGGGCATGTAGATCGGGTTCGTGAACGTTACGGACTCGCCGCCGCCATCGGCCCCCGTGCCCGGTATCCCCACCGTGTAGTCAACGGGGGTGCCCAGCTCGAAGTCGCTCCGCGTCGGGCTCAGTTCCAGGAACACGTAACGCAGGTCATGGCTGACGACGGGCCGCACAACCAGTTGGATCGTCCTGGGCAGCGTGGAGCGCGTGGGCACGGGCACGCCGTCGCTGATGGAATAGCCGGAGATGTAAACCTGCTCCGTGGTCGTGCGAATCACGCCCTCCTGCCCGTTGGCCAGCATGATCCGCGGCGCGCTCAGGGTCCTGACGGCGTTCCGCTGGTGGGCGAGCCGGAACATTCCGGTAAGGCCGAACGTTCCCTTGCTGTACGCCAGGTTCAGCGTCGTGCCGATGTCCGGGGTGCTGACGAACGGCAGCCCTGTGCCGCCTATCTTGCCAGTGCCGGCCGCGACGCCGCGCGCGATGTACATCCCGGACGAATCCACGACGTAGCCGCCGTAGCCGGGCGTCGAGACGCCGAAGCCGTCCAGCGCGCCGCCTGCCGTGAACTCGGTCCCGCTGTAAGGAGTCCACTGGTCCCAGTTAAAGCCCACCTCACGCATGAAGTCCGTGTCCACGCTGAGGAACCGCAGGTCCACCATGACCTGGATGTTTATCCTCGCCCGCAGCTCTTTGAGCATTTGCTCAACGCACTCGTGGACCTCGATCGTGTCATAGACGACGAGCACGCCGGGGTCGTGCGGCAGGTAGTCGGCGCCGGGCCGCTTGCGCACGCCGGTCGTGCCTCCCGCAGCGGGGGCGGCGGGCGCGCCAAAGGCGCCCCCGGCCTCTTCGCCGAACCCGAATCCACCGACACCCTCAAAGAATCCACCGCCGCCGCCGCCGCCGCCGGTTGCCCCGCCGAACGCCTGGCCCTCCCAGTCCTCGGACTCGGGGTGAGTCGTCAGCCACGCCCAGGGCTCCGTTGCGCAGATGCTCTCCAGAAGGTTCCGCACTGCGACCGTGCGCTCGTACAGCTCCGTCGCAGTCTCGTCACCCTCATCGTCGTCCTGATTGCTGTCGGTCTCGTCAAACTGCGCCAGAGTGGAGGGGCGGAACTGGAACGTGCCCTCGAAATCCTCCTCTCCCTCCTCGCCTTCGTCTCCGTCGCCGGTGTCGATGGAGCCGAAGCCGCTCACCGTCGCGTCCTGGAAGCTCAACAGCAGGTCCCGGATGGGATAGACGCGGAAGACGTAATCGGCCACCTCCTCGGGAGAACCTATGACCACGGCGCCGCGGTGCACCTTCCAGGCCGTGCCGGTCATCTCGGTCATGTGCTCCAGCGCCGTCTGGAGGGTCGTCTTCATCCTGAACCGGGCTGGCAGCTCGATGTCCAGGTCACCCCGGCCCACGGCCGAGACTTCGGTGACCTCGTCAATGTAGTCCACCACCTCCGAGAGCAACTGCCCCTTCTCGAAGATGAAGTCGTATTCCTTGTCGAGGCCGTCGTAAACCGCCTGGTCAACCGGCGTCCTCTCAAGCACCTCTCGCACAGAGGGGTAGATATAGGCCAACTCCCGCTTGTCCGGCGTCAGTTTCCACCTCTCTCCAACGATGTCGCGCCAGAATGGCAGAACCGGATAGTCGAAGATTGCCTTCGGCGTCAGTTCGCGCTCGGTCTCCCATATCTCGTGTTGCAGGTCGCCTTCCTCGCCGCGCGCGTTCGCCTGGTCCATCAGGTATTCGTAACGGCGCTCCCGGTACTTCTGCCGCAGCAGGCGGACCAGGTCGTCGCTGGGATCGTCGTACTCGAGTTCCTTCAACAGCGAGTCCGTCTCGCGGAAGGCTTTGCGGTCCATAAGGTCCAGGACCTGCTCGACGAGGCGCTGCTTCTTCATCAGCTCCTCTTCGGTGATGGCCCGGGCCGTCTCGTCCTCCATCGCTTTCACCTGGGTCCGGCGCCTGACCGCCAGCTCCAGTTGCGCCCTTTCGCGGTCCTCTTCAACGATCTGTATGGTGCCTTCCACCTCCTGGCGCTGCCTGGTCACGTCCATGTAGGCGGCCAGTGTCTGAACGTAGAGGCGCGCCCTGCGCAGCAGTTCGAGGGACTCGTCGTACTGGCCCGCCTCATAGAGCCCCCGTGCGTTGCTGAGGGTGGTCTCCAGCAGTTGGAGCGCGCTCTCCTGCCTACGGCTTGGCAGCTGGGCGAGTCGCTCGGCTTCCAGGCGCTGCCTGTCCGTCGGCACGCCCAGCGCCGCGCCCGCCTCGGTCTTCAGCTTCAGTGCTTCGGCGTTCTCCGGATCATAGAGCAGCGCTTGAACGGCCAGCGCGTAGGCCTCTTCCACCTTGTTCTCCTGGTAGAAAAGGTGCCGGGCCTCCAGGGCCAGCTCGGCCGCCCGCGTCTGCCTCATCTGCCTCTCGACGCGCGCCCTCATGCTGAGCTGCTCGTCCATGGCCGACGCCTTCTCCGCGCGGATGGCAGTGTCGGCCTGCGCGAGCAGGTCATCGGCGAGCGCCCTCTGCTTGTCCGTCAACGCGTGCTGCGAAGCCCTCAGGAGTATATCCTGCGCGGCTTCCGGCTCTCCGTTCTTCAGCCTGTCGCGCGCTCTGGATATCTCCCTGTCGGCGTTAAAGGGGACGGCCTCTTCGGCAGCGCGAAGGAACTCCTCCAGTTCGCGGATGCTGGGGGCCGCTTCTGTCTCCGCCCCTTCGTCGCAGCGAACGTATGAGACGCCAATCAGGCTCAGCAAGGCCACACAGACGACGGCGCTTTTTCTCAGCATCTTCGCACTCCGGTAGCTTCTCGTTGTGGAGAAGGGAACAGTTGTCCGGGGCATCCGCCCCATCCATTCCTCCCTGCATTTTGCCGCCGGCAACGTGCCAGCGGGGCTCAGTATAACCGCCACAGGCTATGTGTTGTCAACCAAAACCCGGCGCGCCTACAGCCGGTTCCTGTAACATTCTGTGCCGCTGTAATCCTTCTCGAGCTCGGCCAGCGCCCGCTTGAGCCCGGCCACGTCGCCCGCGCCGTGCGCCTTGACGGCCTCCGCGTAGAGGGCCTGCGCATGCTCCTCGGCCTGCCGGATCCTGTCCGTCAGTCCGGCGGCCCGCAGCCGCAGGTCGGGGTCCCATCCGTACGCCGCCAGTCCCGTCAACTGCTCGATGGCAAGGGACGCCTGCGCGTACTGGCCCGCCTCGGCCAGCCCTTCGGCCCGAGCCAGGGCAACCTTCGCTTCGTCTATCTCCTCGCGCCGATCCCCGGCGACCACGCCGGTGATCGCGCGCACAACGCCCACCTCGGCGGCGGACAGCTTGCTCGCGTCATCCAGGAGAGCCACGAAGCTCGCCTGCGCCTCCTCACCCTTGCCCTCGCCCAGCATCTTGGCCGCGGCGATGAAGCCCTGCCATCCCTCCTCTCGCCGCTCCAGGCTCGCCTTGGCTTCCCGGCTGGCCTTCAGCAGCCGATCACCCTGCGCCTGGATGTCCAGCAGTTGCGCGTGGGCAACGCGGATAGGCTCCAACACGCCGGCCAGGGCCTCGGCCTGGATCGCCAGCGGGCCCGCCAGCGCGTCGCCGCGCCTCACGCGCGCCAGGAGTCCCGACGCCTTCTCCAGATCGCCGGCCAACAGGGCCGCCTCGGCAGCCTTCAGGTCATCCGCAACGCTTGCCATCGCGTCCGTCTTGGCCTTCAGCCCGTCATAGAGCTTCTTGGCCGGTCCTTTGCCGGCCCGTTCCGCCGGGACGGCTGCCAGCTCCCGACTCGCGCTCGCCCAGTCGCCGCCCTCCAGCGCCACTTCCGCCTTCCTGGCGGCCAGCGCAACGCGTGCGTCCGTCAGCTTGGCCTCGACGTATTGCGCCCCTTCCAGGTTCGCGCCCGCAACCATGGATTGGAGTTGTTCCGCCAGCTCGTACACATTCTTCAGGTCTTCCGTCACGGCCAGCAGACGTGCCTCGTCGGCCTGGGCCTTCATGCCTTCGATGCCTCCGAGGAGGTCTTCGGCCCACCCGGCGTGCTCCGAATCACCGGCTGCGAGAAGCTTCAACTGGGGCTCCGCCAGCCCGGCGTTGCCCGCCGTCAGATACCAGGAGGCGAGCCCGACGGCCATCTGTTCCCTGGCGCGGCCCAACAGCCGCTCCGCCACAGCCTGGTAGTCCGGGCGCACGGCCGCGATCGCTTTGGCAACGTCGTCCGCCAGGAAGGTCACGCCGGTTTCCAGGATGCTTATCATGGCCTGGCCGGCGAGTTTCTGAGCCTCCGCCTTGCCCACTATCGCCCTGTAGCCCGCCAGGGCGGCCGCGAGGTCCTTGTCCGCCAGCGATGCACGGGCCGCCGCGAACGAGGCTATGAGCTTCTGCGCGGCCGCCGTCTGTTCCTGCGCCATCTTCTCCAACGACGTCCGCTTTGCCTTTACGTCCTGGATCAACGCCGTCGAAACGGTTGACGCGTCGCCGCCTTCGATGACTCCCAGCAACTGCGCTCCTTTGCCGTACTCACCGACGGCCTCGTATTCCCCGCTCATCGCATAGAAGTGCATGCACTGCTCGGCCCACATGCTCCGCTCCACTCCATGCTCCGCCGCCACGGCGTCGAGCACTTCCCGGTAGACCGATTGCTGAGAAGCGGTGAAGGCCACGCCCTCAGTGGCTGACAGATGCCGGGCCTCGGCAATCTTGCGCTGCGCCGCCAGCATGTCGGTCGCCAGCAGCGTCTTGGCCTCCGTCACCAGGTCCTCTATCTTCTTGGCGGCGGCCTCGCTGCGCATCTGGGCGTCGGCCAGGTCCACCACAGAGGCCAGCATCGCCTCCACCTTCAGGGCCGAGTCGGCAAGCATTGCCTGGCCCTTGACGTCGGGATCCACAAGCAGTTTCTGGGCCTCGGTCAGAATCAATCGGGCCTGCGAGAAGTCCCGGGCCGCCGCGGCCGTCTCTGCCTCGGCAAGCCGGTTCTGCACCTCATGGTAAACATCCATCACCTTCGCGGACCGGGCGAGCATGGCCTGGGTCCGGGTTTCGTAGGCCTGCAACCTCTGGAGCTTCTGCTGGGCCACCTTCTGGTCGATGCCGTCCAGCATGGCCTGGAGGCCCTGTTCGGTCTCCTGGTCCATTTGGATGCCGCTTTCGGCCACTCTCAGCAGCTCCTCGCGAGCCGGCTCAAAGTCACGGGCCTCGTAGGCGGCTTTGCCGTTCTCATACCAGATACGCAGCGTGGCCAACCGGCTCTCGATGTCCTTCTGCGCCTTCCGGAGCTTGCGCTCGCCACCCCACCCGAAGCCCGTGCCCATCCCCGTGGCGACGGCGAACATCTGCTGGGCGTCCACGTACCTGCCCTGGTCGTATGCCAGCATTCCGCCGTCGAAGTACTCGTCGGCCACGGCGCTCTTCTCTTCATCGGTCCCCCCGGGCAACATGCCCGTGGCCTCCAGCACGGCCCGACGCAGCGTGTTCACGGTGGCCCGCTGGGTGTCGCTCAGGTACTGGTCCAGCTCCATCACCGCCAGGAGGTGCTTGCCCGCCTGCTCGAACTTCCCGTCAAGCACCATCCCGCGGGCCGACGCCACAAGTTCGCCCGCCCGCTTGATGTTCTCATTGGTGCGCTGAAGCTCCAGCTCCGACGCCTTCTTCTCGATCTCGGCCACCAGGTTTGCGCACTCCTCCAGCTTGCCCCCGCCGATGTCGATGCCGCTGTCGCGCACTTCGCTCAACTCGGCCATGGCCGCTTCATAGTCGCCCTTGCCGTAGGCCGCCTTGCCCGCCTCATACGCGGCGCCCAGGCGCGCCAGCGTCTTGCCGACGTCCTGGCGCACGCTGCGCAGCTTCCGGTCCGTCAGCCATCCCAGGCCCACGTCCATCGCGGCCACGGCGTCCAGCATCTTCTGGGCCTCGGCGTACCGGCGCGCCTTATAAGCCGTAATCCCGGCATCGTAGTACTCCCGCGCGATCTGCTTCTTCTCCGCCGCCGACGCGCCGGGCACCTCGCCGGTCGCCCGCAGAACCACCAGGCGAAGCTGGCCCAACTGCGCCTTCTGGTCCCGACTCAGGTACTCCTGCAGTTCTGCCGCGCCGGCGAGGGGCTCGATTGCCTGGGCGAACTTCTTCTGCTCGACCAGTTCGGCGGCGGAAGCAACCAGTTCACCCGCCCGCTTGATGTTCTGCTCGGTGCGCTGAAGCTCCAGCTCCGACGCCTTCTTCTCGATCTCGGCCACCAGGTTCGCGCACTCCTCCAGCTTGCCCCCGCCGATGTCGATGCCGCTGTCGCGCACTTTCCCCAGTTCGGCGCCGGCCGTCTCATAGTCCTGCCTGCCGTAGGCGGCCTTGCCGGCCTCATACGCGGCGCCCAGGCGCGCCAGCGTCTTGCCGACGTCCTGGCGGACGCTGCGCAGCTTCCGGTCCGTCAGCCATCCCAGGCCCACGTCCATCGCGGCCACGGCGTCCAGCATCTTCTGGGCCTCGGCGTACCGGCGCGCCTTATAAGCCGTAATCCCGGCATCGTAGTACTCCCGCGCGATCTGCTTCTTCTCCGCCGCCGACGCGCCGGGCACCTCGCCCGTCGCCCGCAGGACCGCCGTGCGAAGCTCGCCCAACTGCGCCTTCTGGTCCCGGTTCAGGTATTCCTCCAGCGCAGCGACGTTGGCAATGGCCTCTGCCGCCTGGTCGAACTTCTTCTGCTCGACCATCTGCGCGGCGGATGCAATCAGTTCGCCCGCGCGCTCCCTGTTCTGCTCGCCGAGCTGGAGTTCCCGTTCGCTCAGGATGCTCTGGCTGCGGCCGAGCCGCGTCTCGACGGTCTCTTGCTGCTCCTCGGTCAGTTCTTCGGCGCGCCCGGACAGCGCGCCGTACAGGCCGCTGGCCTGCTCGTAGTCCTCGGCCTGGAATGCCTCGTCCGCCATCTGGAGCATCTGCGGCGTGTCGAGGTCCGCGTATTCAGGCGGCGCACCCGCCTGGAGCCCTGGGACGACGGCACAGCCGAGCAGATAGCCAAGGCCCACGATGGCAGCCAACGACACTGTAGAGACGCAACTCTTGGCTCGCGGCATGATCGTTCCTCGCAAGAGTGTCTGAATCATTCTAAAGGCACAGACAACCGCCCTTCGAGCAGTTCCGTGGGCGGATCCGGGCGCGGCCCTGACAAGGGCCGCCGCACACCACAGGCGTGCGGCCGACAGCGCCTGGAAGGCCTATGTGTCCCGCCTCCCACTATCCCTTCCACAGTTCATCGGAGCCAGTCTCGTTCCGGCGACGCTCGTAGAGCATGCCGTTCTGATCGGCATAGATGACCCGACTCGTGGGCCTACCGGTGCCGGTATCGACCAACTGCGAATGGAAATCCACCAGAATGTAACCGGTCAGGAAGCTGTCGAGCCGCTGCGTCGTTCGGTCCGCCTCGACGCCACCGATCTCGTCTCCCACGGCCACCCAGAAACTCTTCCGCCGCACCGTCGCCAAGCTTCCCGTGCCGACCCGCTTCGCTATCTCGAAGCGGACGCTGCCCGGGCCGGTGAGGAGGAATCGGAAATCAATCATTGGCGGCACTTCGACGTTCGCCACGCCCGTCGGCTCACCCCTGGTCGGATACGTGTTAGACCCGACAGTGCAGACCTTGTAACCGTACCTCGCACCGGGCGTCACGCCTGTGTCCGTCCAAGTCAACTGCCCCTCCTCGACAGGGCTCTCTTCTTCCCGTCGGGCTCCGGTGCGCGCGAAGTCCCTGCGCACGCGTTCGAGGACATCACGGGGTATGTTGTCGCCGAACTGCTCGCGCAACTGCTCCACGATATCGCGGGGCAGGTCATCCAGAGAGTCCGACTCGGCCTCTGTCCCCAGAGCCACGTCCGGCCTCAACTGGTAGACCATCTCGTACTGGCCCAGCGCATCGCTCCAGTCGCGTCGCCAGACCTCGTAATAGGACACCCAGACGGCATCTTCGGCGATCCTGGGGTCTTCCGTGAAGGCGATGGCAACGCCGCCCGGTAAGGCTTCGGCGGTCAACCCGGTGGGCGCGTACGGCGTCTTGCCCACCTCCGCATCGACGACCACCGGGAAGATGTGCTTCCTGTCCGCGGCGATACCCGTGACGTTCGCCTCACCCTCCAGGCTTGTGGTCTTCAGCCGGACCTTCGAGTAGTCGTCGTCAACCGGGTGCTGAACGATCTGCACCAGCATGGCGGCCCCCTCGATGCTCACGCTGTCTTCACGCAGGGGGGCGTTGAACTCCAGGTCAAACTCCATGTCGACGCCGACGCGCTGGGAGGGATAGACGGCCGGCAGCGCCGTCACCGTCACGTCTGGGACCTGCTGCGGTTCCCTGACATTCTGGCTTTGCGCGGCCACCATCGCCGCCAGTTCCGGCTCTTCGACGACCGGGGGCGGCTTCTCCCGCGCCGCCACCATGTTCTTGATGTCGAGCTTCACCTGCTCGGTGTTCAGTTCCACCGCCAGGTCGCCGCCCCTGTGTGAGACGTATACCCCGCCCATGAGGATACCGACCAGGACGACGGCACAGAGCATCTTCTCGAAGTGCCGAAAAAAGAATCCCCTTCTCTGTACTGGCATCCCACACTCTCCTACCTGGGCTCACCCGCCACCTGGGGGGCACGTGACCGGGGGTCAGTATTCCTCGATCTCCTCCGCCGGTCCCTCTTCCTGTTGCACGTAGTCGAGCACGTATCCCCTGATCGTCACGTCAACCAACCCATCGGGCAGGTGCACGTCGACGTCTTCTTCCCCGGGGGCCTCCCGCGCTGCCGGCGCACGCCTGTCTTCCGAAGCCGCACCCTCGCTCATGCCAAAATAGGACCTTCGCACCTCATCGAGAATTTCGGGCGGTATGTTACCCTGGTACTCACGCATCAGGGATTCCATGACGTGAGAGGGCAGCTCCCTGGTGCCATATGGGACTGAGCTCTCACGACGCTCTTCGCCCCGTCGTTCCGGCCCTTCCCGGGACCCGCCGCCTATCTCGCCCCTGAACACTGTCTTCCCCGCATCCTGCGAACGCTCGATCTCCAGGCCGGTGATCTCGACGGCTATCTTGCTTCGTCTCAGGGCAGCTTGGACACGCCCGACGTTGGAGAAACTGGTCGACAGGACCATCCTGAACGGTATCGGCTTGAACACGGTCCCGTGACTGCCGTCCAGAAGGCGTTCGGGCTGCGTCAGGAACTCAAAAGCTCCGTAGATCGGGACGATTTCCTTCCCTTCGACCTCGTTCAGAGCGCCGATGGCCTCAATCGCATACTTCTGAATCCAGTACTTCTTCTCCTCGACGCGCATATCTTCTGGCTCGAGCCAGATGTCACCGTACTCCTTCTCGACGACGGGCCGACGCCCGACCACGGGAAAGGTCTTCGTGACGTACTCGCGCAGTTTGCCGATGTTCGCCTTGTAAACCAGTTTCCAGGTCCCGGATTCCAGCAGATCCTCCCGTTCGGGCTCGTCGGGCGCCCGGAAGTACTGCTCTATGATGCTGTCCCGCTCTCGCAGGTACTCGCGCGTCGCCTCCACCTCTCCCTGCCAGTTCCGCGCGAGCTCCTCCTCCTGCGCAATCCATAACTCGTTGACGACCTTTCCCGTGCTGGCATACTCGGCCACAGCCGCTGCCTTCTCCTTCATATCCGAGATGCGGGAGGCATTCCTCGACCGAGCCGGGATGAAGACAGCCCCGAAGGCCACGGCAGCAGCCAGCACCAGCACCCCCAGGGCAAGCCAGAACTTGTTGCGCACCAGGAAGTCCACGCCCGCACCTCCTTATCCTGTCGCCGTGCCCTAAGGCCTTCCGCGGCCTCGGGACACTTCTTCCTCCTGCTCCGCACCGCCGAGGTCCACAACGCCATAGACCGTGAACGAGACGAAGTGCTCAACGAGGGCGGTCGATTCCAGCCCTCGCACGATTTCGCCCGTCGTCGCAGAGCGCCAGACGTCCCGCAACTCGCCGACCAGTTCAGCCCTCTCGAACGCGGGCGTTGCCCGGCCGGGCAGCACGGCTGCCTTCAGAGCCCCTACCACTTGCTCCTGGATGTACTGCTTGCTTATGACGCGGGATTCACCGGCGAAACCGACCACCAGCTTGGAGCGCATCGAACTCATCGGATGGAGAACGTCGCTGGCGAAACCTGCTCGCATGGAGCCACCCGGCACGAGGCCCGCACCCCCCTCGTCGCCAAGTCCCTCTCCTTCTTCGGACATGATGTATTCGTCATACCACTCGGGCCGGGCCTCCTCCATCTCCCTACCGGATGCGCCGCGCTCAATGCCGCCTCTCCGGCCGGCCTCGAAGACCTGGGCGATGTTCTCCGGCTCCAGCCAGTTCAGCGACAGGGAGTTGATGGACACGTCGCCCGGCAGCTCGTTAGCCACAACCGTCAGGATGTCCGCCACGAAGTTGGGGTCAACGTCAGATCCCACAAAGCCCGCAAGGTCCGACTGGGCGAGTGCCTCCACCTGCGAGTGCAGCGCCTGCCACGTCGCCTCATCGGTCTGGCACTTGCTGACCTCATCCCAGTCCACGTCCCGGTCGACCCCACGGATCTCCTGGGCGTGGAGCCTTTCGCCGGCGATCAACAGGCCCACCGCGACCAGCAGCCCGACGGCCGCACCGACAAGCCACGCCCGCTTGCGAGCCATGACGTTCTCGAGCTGAATCTCTTCAGGGACCAGATTAATGGATACACGTGACCGCCCTGCGCCCTGCACCAGCAGGCCCAGTGCAGCGGCAAACCCCGGCAGCATGGCCTGGGCCCTCTCCGAGGCCACCGACGGGGCAAGCTCGATACGCTGCATCTCTCCCAGAGCCTGCACGCGGTATTGCAGGCGCTTGGCCAGCATGTCGCGCATGCCGCTCATGCGCAACGCGCCGCCCAGCAAGAGCACGCGACTGAACCGCACGTCACGGGCCAGGCTCTTGTAATAGCCCAGCGACCTCTGTATCTCGTTGCCGATCTCGTCAAAGACGGGATTCAGTATGTTGACGATCTGGTCACGGTGCGTGCTGCGGGCCAGGCGTCGCTTGATCTGCTCCGCCTCCTCAACGGCCACGCCGAACTTCTCCACCAGGGCGTTCGTCATGTCGTTGCCGGCAACCAGCAGCGAGCGGACCCAGAAGCGGGGCGGGTTGAGCACGAGCACGTCCGTCGTGGAAGCGCCGACGTCCAGCACAACGCTCGGCTCCTCGACCATCCCCTCGTGCTCGAGCAGGTTGAACACGGCCAGGGGGGCCGCCTGCACGACGCGCAGGTTCTTGCGCCAGGGGGAGAGCGCGTCGAGCAACTGGTTGACCCGCGCCTTCTTCAGTGCGAACAGGCCGACCTCGATCTCCTCGCCGATCTCATGCTCTTCCTTGACCGGCTGGTAGTCCCAGATCACCTCGTCCAGGTCAAAGGGGATCTGCTGGCGCGCCTCGTACCGGATGATCTCGTCTATGCTCTCCGGCACGGGGGGAAGGTTGATGAACCGGCTGAATACCTCACTGCCGGTGACGGACACACAGAGTATGTCCCCCGAGCCGATGGTATGCCGGCTGCGGAACTCGATGACGGCTTCCCTCTGCCTGTCGACCGCCGAGGCCTCATAGCCGCAGGGCAACTCGCCGTAGTCGATCTCCTCCATCGTGTCAACGACGATCCTGCCCGTTCGCTTGTCAAAGCCGCCACGGACCGCCTTCAGACTCCCGCCGCCGAAATCCAGAGCCCAGATAGCCTTAGGCATTTGGCGCTCACCTCCCGTCCCCAATCGGGCGGCTATGATAGCGAAACCACACACTACTGTCAAGCAGGCCCTGGGAAAAGGCCGAGGCACGTTTCGGCCAGGTCTCGGGGCTCAGTTCCCGCGCGTGCGTCCACCCAGCGCACCTGGGGGAAGTGCCGGAACCAGGTCAACTGGTGTTTCGCGTACCGGCGGGTCCTGCGTTTGATCAACTCTACCGCCTCGGCCAGTGTCACGCCCCCTTCCAGATGGGCCACAAGTTCCTTGTAGCCAAGGGCTTGGCGCGATTGCGGGCCGAGCCTCTCGCGCAGCGCTGCCACCTCACGGAGCAGGCCGCGCTCCATCATGCGCTCCACGCGCCGATCTATGCGGCGGTAAAGCTCCTCGCGCGGCCGGCGCAGCCCCACCATGACGTGTCGCACGACCGGCTTCCCGGCGAACTGCCCCCCGCGGCCGCTCAGCGGCTCGCCGGTCAGTTCACAGACCTCCAGCGCACGCACCAAACGCTGTACATCGTTGGGATGAATCTGCTCGGCCGTCTGCGGGTCGAGCATGGCCAGCCGCTCGTGCAGGGGGCCCGGCCCGAGCCGCTCGCACTCGCGCGTGAGCCGCCTCCGGAGCGCCGGGCTCCGGCCCGGCGCGTCCATCAGGCCCCACAGCAGTCCCTTCAGGTAGAGGGGGCTTCCGCCGACGACCAGCGGCCGCCCGCCCCGGGCCACTATGCCGGCTGCGGCCTCGGCGGCCATGGCACAGAAGCGCGCCACGTTGCACGGCTGACCCGGGTCCAGCACGTCGACCATGTGGTGGGGCACGGATGCCCTCTCCTCGGGGGCGGGCTTGGCCGTCCCGATATCCATGCCGACGTACACCTGCATCGAGTCCACGGAGACGATCTCCACCGGGTGCCGGGCCGCCAGCTCCAGGGCTACGGCACTCTTGCCGCTGGCGGTCGGGCCAACCAGAACCCACCACGCCGGACCGGCATCGGATTCATCCTGTCGGGGCACGGTCATGCTCGCTCGTCGGGCCGCCTTGACAGGTTGGAGGGGCACAAGTAGAATCCCGAAC
>CAZQEQ010000040.1:0-29219 GCA_964592385.1 uncultured candidatus Brocadiaceae bacterium
GGTCTCCATGCCCATGCTGTGTCCGCCGTAGAGGCCGAAGACCTCGTTGCGGATGCAGGTGACGGCCTGGGCGGCGCGGATCCAGTCGGCGACCTTGCTGCGGGTGCCCTCGTCATCCATCTCACCGACGATGCGGTGGGTGCGCACGCCTGCCTGGCGCAGGGCGCCGTCGGTCGCCAGCAGGCCGACGTTGCCGGGGAACTTGCCGTTGTTGTTCGACAGGCTGAGCACGGGCACGTCCGGGCCGGCGGAGTTGATGAACGGCCACGCCAGGAAGGGGAAGTTCCAGACGTTGTAGCACATGATGATCGAGCGGCAGCCGGCGCGGCGGAGCTGTTCGCCCATCTCCTGGGCCAGGCGCACGCCGGTGATGATCTTGTCGGCCACGACGACCTCCGGCGCGGAGCCGTCGGGGTTCTTCACGCTGGCGCGGATGGCGTCCGCCCAGCCGTGCACGACCTCCATGTTGGCCGGGTTGTTCTGTTCCCAGACGTGCTCTCGCTCGTCGTTGAGCATGGCGATCCCGATCGGTGTGCCTTTCATCTGCGGCCTCCGTGGCTAAAGGTAGCCCTTCTATATATGCCCGTCGCGATGCATGTGCAAATGGATTCGCACGCCGCCGGGGTGCGTCCTGAAGTTGACACCGAGCGACTCTATGCCGTATAGTGCTGGAAGCATTCCCGTTGAACAAATCCTTTGTTTCAGGGGCGTCGCGATGGATCTGGCGGCCCTCATACGTGCCGAGACGGTGAAGATCCCCCTGGAGGGGATCGACAAGGAAGAGGCGATCGCCGAGCTGCTGGAGCTTCTGGTGAGAGACGGACGCGTCCGGGAGCGCGACGGCATCCTGGAGGCCCTCTACGAGCGCGAAGACAAGGGGACGACCGGCATCGGAGGCGGAGTCGCCATCCCGCACGCCAGGCACGAGGACGTCGGCGGGGTCGAGCTGGCCGTCGGGGTCAGCCGGGAAGGGATCGACTTCGACGCCGCCGACGGGGAACTGGTTTACATGGTCTTCCTCGTCATTGCCGAGCCCCACAACCCGGGCCCGAACGTCGAGCTTCTGGCCGACATCGGGCACCTGATGCAGTTGCCGGGCGTTTACGAGAGCATGACGGCGGCGGCGGGCGCCGACGAGCTGGTCGCGGCCATACGCAAGGTGCGGGTCGAGCTGTGAGCGACGTCATAGACAGGCTGCTCGAGGTGGAGAAGAAGGCGCGTCGCGTCATCGAGCAGGCCGAGGAAGAGGCCGCCGCCAGCGGCGAGAAGGCCCGTGAGGAGGCCCGGCAGCTCGCGGCCGACGGCCGCCGCGCGGCCGCCGACGAGGCCGAACGGCTCGTCCAGCAGACGGTCGAGCGCGGTCAACAGCAGAAGGAAGAGCGCCTGGAGCAGGACAGGCGCGAGCTCCCTTCCGTGGACGACATAGACGCCGGAGAGGTCGCGAAAGCCGTAAGGTTTATCGTGCGCACGGTGGCCCCGGGCCTGCCGGAGTAGCCCGCGCGGGACCTCGAGAAGCCTTCCCTGTTCCCCTGATCCGATGGACACCACGCTTCCAGCAGAGCCGAAGGTCCGGGGCCTCTCCGAGGTCCCTTTCGAGTTCCTCAGCGCCAAGCTGCACGGGCGGCGCAGCGCCCTGTACGAGGGGGCGCGCCTGGCGGACCTCGCCGCCTTCGACAGCGTCCAGGAACTGGCCTACCACCTCTACCCCCGGGCGGACATCCACGACGCGGTCGGCCTGGAGAGGCAGCTCATCGCCTCGTGCGTCGCCGAACTGGCGCACTTCCTTCGCTACCTGTCGGGCGCCTACGAGTCGCTGTACGTGGCGCTGCTGGGCCGTTACGCCGTGGACAACCTGAAGGTGCTGCTGCGGCTGCTCGGGCGGGAGGACGCGGAGGCGCAGGCGGAGCGGTTGCTGACGCCGCTGCCCGCGGAGCTTTTCCTGCCGGTCGAATCGCTGATGAGCGCCGACGGCGTAGGGGAGTTCGTCGGCCGTATCCCCCTGCGGGAGGTTCGGGACGCCGCCCTGGCGGCCATGCCGCTCTATGAGGAGACCGGGCAGGGCGCCCTGCTGGAGATGGCGCTGGACAGGGGCCATTGGGCGGCCGTGGGCGCGGCCGTGGCCCGACTGCCGGGACCGGCCAGGACGGCGTGCTCGCCGCCCCTGGCGAGGGAACTTGATTCGATGCGCGTGCTGGCCGCACTGCGCGCGGCTCGGGTTTACGGAATGAGCTGGGAGCGGGTGGCGCTCCTGCTGCCGCCCGGCTGGGGAGACCTGTCGGACGGCGCCGTGCGCGAGATCCATTCCCGTCCCGAGGTGGGGACCGTCCTGGAGAGGCTGCCCTGGCTCCGTGGCGCCCTGCCCGAGAGCGAAGCCGCAGAGGCCCCCATCGGCCGGATCGAGGACGCCTTCATGCGCGAGGTGGACCGGGCGGCCGACCGGCAGTACTATGCCCCCTACAGCGAGTGGAGCGGACCGGTCATCCTGGTCAGCTATTTCTGCTTGAAGCGGCGCGAGCTGCGCCGTATGGTCAGTCTCGTGCAGATGGTGTCCAGGGGAACGCCCCGTGCGGACGTGCTGGCGGCCCTGGGCCTCTGAGCACCAGGGAGAAGGCAGAAGTATGAAGTCAGAAGTATGAAGTGACGGCAACGGCAACAAGGGACGAACAGCTAACAACGAGCAATGGACTTGTTTGACGACGAGTCCCAAGAGAAAGCCTCATTTGTCAGTGCAGGGAGCATGAGTAGGTCGACGCGATGCTGAGCCCGATACCCATGCGGAAGGTGCGGATCTTCGTCCTGGCGCGCGATGAAGGGCGCGTTACCGGGGCCCTGGCCGCGCTGGGCGTGCTGCACCTGCGCAGCAGCGTCGAGGAGAGCGGCGGCGAACTGCAGCCGGAGGACCTCCAGGGCGAGATAGACAGGTGTACGGACCTGCTGCGCCGCCTGGAGGGCCTGTCCGAACGGCTGGGAGTCGAAGCGCCCCTTGACCTGCCGGCCGGGGACCTGCCGGGGATCGGGGACGTCGAGGAGTTGGTCGCCTCCCTGGAGGAGAGGACCGCCGAGCAGCGCGGCGAGGCGACGGAGCTGGAGGAGGGCATCCGGGACACCGGGGAACTCGTCGAGCGACTGGCGCCCTACCGCGAGGTGCGGTCCTCGTTGACGCGCCTGGCCGGGTCCGAGCTGCTGTCGGTGACGGCCGTGCGCGGCGCCCCGGAGGAGCTGGCGGCGATGCGCAGGGCCCTGCCGCCGGGCGCGCTCGTCGTTGCGCTGGGCGACGAGGCCGAAGGCGCGCGGTCGCAGAGCGTGCTCATCGTGTCCGGCCGGCGGAGGCGCTTCGCGATCGATACCGTGCTGGAAGAGCGCGCCGTCGAGAGGATCAAGGTGCCCACGTGGGGCGAGCGGACGCCCGCCGACGTCTACGGCGAGGCGGTGGCCCGCCAGCGGCAACTGGTCGAGCACCGGGACGCCGTGCGCGCCTCCCTGCGGGGCACGGGTCAGGCGTACGCCGCCATGCTCCAGCGCGGGTGGGGCGCCCTGACGCTGCAACTGAGGTTTTGCTCGGCGCGGAAGAACTTCGGCACGACGTGGGCCACCGTCGTCATCACGGGCTGGGTGCCGGCCGAGCGCGCGGACGAGGTTCGCGGCACGCTGGCGGACGTGACGCAGGGGCGCTGCGTCGTCCAGACCTCTGAGCCGACCGCCGAGGAGATAGAGGCCGACCTCGTGCCGAGCCGGCTGCGGCAGTCCCGCCTCTTGTCTCCCTTCCAGCGCCTGGTGCAGGGCTACGGCGTGCCGTCCTACACGGAGATCGAGCCGACTTTGCTTTTCGCCGCGAGTTTCCTGCTGCTGTTCGGGCTGATCTTCGGGGACCTGGGCCACGGGCTCTGCCTGATCGCCACGGGGCTGCTCGCCAGGCGCCTCGGCAAGAAGGCGGTCGTGCGGGACGCGGGGCACGTCATCGCCGCCTGCGGCCTGGCGAGCGCGCTGTTCGGGGCGTTCTTCCAGGGGTCATTCTTCGGCGTGTCGCTGGCCGACGCGGGCTTCCCGTTCACGCTCGGATTCGAGCCGATGCGCTTCGAGGGCGGGGGGGACACCGCCGCCGGGCACGTCATGCGCTACCTGGTGCTGGCGCTCGGGGCGGGCGTGGTGCTTATCAGCCTCGGGGGCGTGCTGAACGTCATCAACCGTCTCCGGCGGGGGGACGTCGAGGAGGGGCTGCTCGGGCGGTTCGGGCTGGCCGGGATACTGTTCTACTGGGGCGCGCTGGGGCTGGTCGTCAAGCTGCTGGTCGCCGGCGGTGGGGGGGCGGACCTATGGTGGGCCGTCGCGCTGATCGGCGTGCCGCTGGCCGTGCTGGCGGTCCACAGGCCGCTCTACTCGCTGGTCGCCCGGCGCAGGCCCGTCTGGAAGGAGGGCGCGCTGATCGGCGTCTTCGAGGGCCTTATCGAGGCCGTCGAGACGGTGATGGTCTACCTGGCGAATACGTTTTCGTTCCTGCGCGTGGCGGCTTTCGCATTGAGCCACGCGGCGCTGTGCTTTACAATATTCGTTCTTGAGCGCCTGGTGCACGGCTTGCCGGGCGGCCTCATCTGGTCCTCCGCCGTGTTCGCCCTCGGCACGGCGGTCATCATCACCTTAGAGGGCCTTATCGTCGCCATCCAGATACTGCGTTTGGAGTACTACGAGTTCTTCACCAAATTCTTCCGCGGGGAAGGGGTCCGTTACGAGCCGTTCCGCCTGGGCGCGGACCGGGAGGCGCGCAGTTGAGACTGGCTTTGCTCTGAGGAGAGACCTATGAGCATCCGGAGGAAGTACATCGAGCGGGTGCTGGTTCTGACGTTCATTCTGGCGGCCCTCTGCATCTCCACCGGGGTCGGGGCGGCCGTCGCACTCGGGCAGGAGGAGCCCGTCGGATCTGCCGGCGACATCGTCGACCAGGGGTCGGCGTCCATGCGCTGGGACCTGTCGATGGCCATCGCGGTCGCCATAGCCATCCCCTGCCTGGCGGCCGGCTACGCGGTGGGCAAGGTCGGCGCCGCCGCGCTCGGCGCCGCCAGCGAGAAGCCCGAGCTGCTCACGCGCAGCCTGCTCTTCGTCGCCCTGGCCGAAGGGATCGCCATCTACGGCCTGCTGGTGGCCGTCCTGCTCTACTTGAAGATCTGACGGCGCCGGGAGGCGGGAATGGACTTCTACGTGGTGGCCGACGAAGACACGGTGGCCGGGTTCGCCAACGCCGGCATTCCGGGCGCCGTCGCGCGGAGCCCCGAGGACGCGGCCGAACGGCTCGAACGCCTCGTGCGCGAGGGCCGGAACGTCGTGGTCATCACCACGGAGCAGATCGCCAACTCCGTGCGGGAACGGGTGAACGCCATACGCTTCGGCGGCGCCTTCCCTCTGATCGTCGAGATCCCGGGGCCCGAGGGACCGAGCCCTGACAGCCCCTCGCTGCTCAAGATGATCCGGGACGCCGTGGGGATAAGAGTCTGAAACGGACAAGTAAGAAGTATGAAGGCAGAAGTATGAAGTAACGGCAACAGCAACGGCCCAACAGCAAGCAACAAAGGACCAAGTATCAAGGACCAAAGACCAAAGAGGAAGGCAGAAGGCAAGAGTATGAAGGACAAGGAACAACGGCAATGCCCCTGAACTGTGGACCCTGAACGCTGAACGACGAAGAGAAAGCGCTGGAAGACGAGATCATGGCCGACGCCGAGCGGCGTGCCCAACGGCGCCGTGCGCAGGCGGAGCGCGAGGCCGGGGGCATCCTGCGGGAGGCGCGTCGCCAGGCGGAGGAGCGGCGTCAGCGCGCCCTCGGCCGGGCACAGGTACGGGCGCAGCGCGAGGAGACCCGGCTCCGCGCGCGGACCGAGCAGGACGTCGAGGCCGTCCGCCGCGAGGCCGCCCAGCGCATCCTGGAGCAGGTGCAGGAGCGGGCGCGCGGGGAACTCCGCCGACTGGCCGACGGCCCCGAGCATCGCGGCATCCTGGTGGCGCTGGCGCTCCAGGGGATCGAGGGCATGGACGGGGAGGAGTTCGAGCTCGTCCTGCGCCCGGCCGACAGGGAGAAGTGGGGGCAGCGGCTCCTCTGGGAAGTGCCCGCCGAGGCGAAGCGCGAGCTGGACAGGGAGGTCAGGGTGGAACTCGCCGCCGACGAGGCGCGCGGCTCCGGCGGGCTGCTGGTGCGGTCGGCCGGCGGCCGGCAGGTGGCCGACCAGACCTTCGAGGCCCGAATGGAGAGACTCTGGGAGCAGATGCGCTACGAGCTGGCGCGGACGCTGCCGATCCTGGGCGAGGCCAGCCAATGAGCGACACTCCGGCACAGGCGGGCACCGTGCGGCGCGTGAGCGGGCCGATCGTCGAGGCGGACGGCCTGGCGCAGGTGGGCGCGTTCGAGGTTGTGCGCGTCGGACCGCGGGGGCTAATCGGGGAGGTCCTGAAGCTTTCCGGCGACATTGGCACGATACAGGTCTACGAGTATACGGGCGGCCTGCGCCCGGGGGACGAGGTGCGGCCCACCGGCGCGCCGCTTTCCGTCCTGCTCGGGCCCGGCCTGCTGGGCGCCATCTGCGACGGCCTCCAGCGCCCGCTCCAGGTGCTGGCCGAGCGCGACGGGCCTTTCCTTCAGATAGGGGCCGAGGCGGAGGAACTGGACTCTGCGAGGAAGAGGCGCTTCCGGCCCCGCCTCGCCGCCGGCGACCGCCTGGGCGGGGGGCAGGTCTTCGGCGTCGTCCAGGAGACCGAGGCCATCGAGCACCGCCTCCTGGTGCCGCCCGGGATGGGGGGGGAGGTGGTCGAGGTGGCGCCGGAGGGCGACTACGGCATCGCCGACGTGCTCTGCGTGCTGGCGGACGGCGGCGAGCAGCACGAGTTGACCATGACGCAGAGGTGGCCCGTGCGACAGCCCAGGCCCTTCCGGCAGCGCAAGAGGGGCACGGGCGTGCTGGTGACCGGCCAGCGCGTCATCGACACCCTCTTTCCCGTGGCACGCGGGGGTGCGGCGGCCATACCGGGCGACTTCGGCACGGGCAAGACCGTCCTCCAGCAGCAACTGGCCAAGTGGAGCGACGCCGACGTCGTGGTTTACGTGGGCTGCGGCGAGCGCGGCAACGAGATGGCCGACGTGCTCAGGAGCCTGCCCCAGCTCGAGGACCCCCGCACCGGCCGCGCCCTGATGGAACGCACCATCCTGGTGGCCAACACGTCGAACATGCCCGTGGCCGCGCGCGAGGTCTCGATCTACACCGGCATCACGCTGGCCGAGTACTACCGCGACATGGGCTACGCGGTGGCGCTCATGGCGGACTCGACGAGCCGATGGGCGGAGGCCCTGCGCGAGGCCAGCAGCCGGCTGGAGGAGATGCCGGCCGAGGAGGGCTACCCGGCCTACCTGGCCGCACGGCTGGCGCAGTTCTACGAGAGGGCCGGCCTGGTCGAGACGCTGGCCGGCGAGGAGGGAAGCGTGACCGTCGTGGGCGCGGTCAGCCCGCCCGGCGGCGATTTCAGCGAGCCCGTCACGGAGCACACGACGCGCTTCACCCGCTGCTTCTGGGCGCTGGACCGCGACCTGGCCTACTCGCGCCACTACCCGGCGGTCGGCTGGCTGGACAGCTACAGCGAGTACCTGCGCGACGTAGCCCCCTGGTGGGAGCGCCACGAGCCCGAGTGGCACAGGCTGCGCGACGAGATGGTGGACCTGCTGGTCGAGGAGGACGAGTTGCAGCAGATCGTCCGGCTTGTCGGGGCGGACGTCCTGCCCGACGCACAGAGGCTCGTGCTGCTGGCGGCGGACCTTTTCAAGACCGGCTTCCTGCAACAGGACGCGACGGACCCGGTCGACAGGTACTGCGAGCCGGCCAAGCAGGTGAGGTTGCTCAGGGCTTTCGCGACCTTCTATGCGCGCGCCAGGCGCGTCATCCAGCAGGGCGCGCCGATAGCGCAGGTGCGCGAGCTGGACGCGGTGCGCGAGTTGAGGCGCGCCAAGCTGATCACGCAGGAAGACGAACTCCAGAAGCTGCTCGACCGGCTGGACGAGCAGCTCGGCACGCTCGAACGGCAATACGCATGATACGCGACAACCCGGTGCAATACGTCGGCGTGGACCGCGTGGACGACCCGCTGGTCACCGTCTCGGGCGTCCGCGGTGTCGGCTATGACGACACGGTCGAGGTGGCCGACGCCGAAGGCAACCCGCGCCGCGGCACCGTCGTGGAGGTGAACCGCGACTCGGCGGTCATCCAGGTGCTGGGCGGGACGGCCGGCCTGAGCACTGCGCGGACGCGCCTGCGCTTCGAGGGGGAGCCGCTCGCCGTCCGGGTCACCGAGGACATGCTGGGCCGGATGTTCGACGGCCTCGGCCGCCCGATAGACGGCGGCCCGGCGCCGCTGGGCGGCGAGCGGCGCCAGGCCAGCGGCATCCCCGTCAACCCGGCCGCCCGCGCCTACCCGACCGCGTTCATCCAGACGGGCGTGAGCATCATCGACGGCTCGAACAGCCTGATTCGCGGGCAGAAACTGCCCATCTTCAGCGGCAGCGGGATGCCGCACCAGCGCCTGGCCGCGCAGATCGTCCGCCAGGCCAGACTGCCCGAGGAGGCCGAGTCCTTCGCCGTCGTGCTGGCCGGCATGGGCATCAAGAACGACGAGGCGGATTTCTTCCGGCACAGCTTCGAGGACGCCGGCGTGCTGGGCAAGGTGGCGCTCTTCCTCAGCCCGGCGGACGCCCCGAGCGTCGAGCGCGTGCTGACGCCGTCGGTCGCGCTGACCCTGGCGGAGTACCTGGCCTTTCAGAAGGACATGCACGTCCTGGTCATCCTGACGGACATGACCAACTACTGCGACGCGCTGCGGGAGATCAGCAGCGCCCGGGACGAGATACCGGCGCGCAAGGGCTACCCGGGGCACCTCTACAGCGACCTGGCCGCCCTCTATGAGCGCGCGGGCCGCATCAAGGGCCACGCGGGCTCCATCACGCAGATGCCCATCCTGACCATGCCGTCCGACGACATCAGCCACCCCGTGCCCGACCTGACCGGCTACATCACGGAGGGGCAGGTGGTCTGCGACCGGGGCCTGTTCCAGCGGGGGGTTTACCCGCCGGTGGCCGCGCTGTCCAGCCTGAGCAGGCTGATGAAGGACGGCGTCGGCGAGGGCGTGACGCGCGAGGACCACATGGCGATCTCGAACCAGCTCTACGCGGCCTACAGCCGGGTGGAGGAGGTGCGCGGGCTCGCCTCGGTCATCGGGGAGGAGGAGCTTTCCCCGTCCGACCGGCAGGTGCTCCGGTTCGGCCAGGCCTTCGAGGAGCAGTACCTCCACCAGGGCGAGGACGAGAACCGCTCCGTCGAGCAGACGCTTGACCTGGCCTGGGGCGTGGCCAGCATCCTGCCGCGCACCGAGCTGGCGCGCGTGCGCGACGAGTTGCTGGACCGGTATTACGGCCGGCAGGAGGAAGCGGCCGCCGAAGACGTCACCGATGAGGCAGCGGAGGACTGACATGCCGCGGCTCAACGTTGCCCCGACGCGGAGGAACTACCTCGACATCCAGAGGACGCTGCAGCGCGTCCAGCAGGGCTACGACCTGCTGGAGAAAAAGAGGCAGATTCTCATCACCGAGCTGATGGCCCAGGTTGAGGCCGCCCGCCGCATCAAGGAAGAGGTGAACCAGGCCATGGCGGCCGCCTATGAGGCGCTGCGCAGGGCCGCCGTCCAGAGCGGCATGAGCGGCGTGATGAGGGAGAGCGCCGCCGTCCGGCTGGAGCACTCGGTCACCATTCGTTCGCGCTCGGTCATGGGCGTGCCCGTCCCGCGCATCGAGTGCGAGCCGGGCGAGTTCGGCCCGCAGTTCGGGCTGACGGCCGGCGCCAGCTACCTGGACGACGTGGTGCGGCGGTTCTGGGACGCCGTCCCCCTCGTGGCCGAGCTGGCCGAAGTGGAGAACGCCGTCTTCCGCCTGGCCCGGGAGGTGCAGCGCACTCAGCGCCGCGTCAAAGCCCTTGAAAAGACCTATATCCCCCTATATAAAGAGTCGCTGAGATACATCGAGGACGCGCTGGCGGAGCGCCAGCGGGAGGAATTCATCGTCCTGCGCAAGGTCAAGCACCGACGGCGCGCGGCGACGCACACGTGATCCCGTGAGGCCATGGCGAAGCGCACATACTCGACAATCCTGCTTTTCGCCGAGACCAGCGAAGGCGGCATGAAGGCTGCCCGGGACGCCATCCATCTCGCCGCCGACGAGGGCGCCACGCTCATCGCCGCCGCCGTCGTGGACACCAACACCCTCAAGCAACTGCTCACCTACCGCATCTTTGTCCAGGACGAGATGGAGGAGTACGAGCGGGAGCTGGAGGAATCCTGCCGCAAGCAGCTGAACTACATCGCCCAGCTTGCCGACGAGGCCGGCGTCACAAACCGCACGGTCCTGCTCAGGGGGGCCTGCCATTCCGTCCTGATCCAGGAGCAGAAGGCGCGCGCGGCGGACCTGCTCGTCATGGGTGCCTTCCGGGCCACGACCACCAAGCGCGACCTGGTCGCCCACGAGAAGCAGCTCATCATTGACGAGATCCCCTGCCCCGTTCTGCTGGTCCGCTGACTGCCGCCCCACGCCTGAGTTGACCACGACGACACGACGAACACGACGGATACAACGACAACAACGGCAACGGCTTGAACCACGAAGGGCACGAAGGACACGAAGGAAAGACACGAGAGGGAAGGGGGCTCGGGGGTAGAGCATCCGGCGTGCAGAGGGATTCGCCAGAAGCAGCGCGTGGCCGTATCCTTTGTCAATGGTGAGCAGTCGTTAACGTTGTGCTCGTCGTGCCGTTGTGGTGAGCTTTCGTGAGGGGAGGAGAAGATGAGTGACACGCTCGACCTGTTGATGACGAGGCGGAGCATCCGCAGTTACACGGACGAGCCAGTCGGCCAGCAGGACGTCGAGGCGATCCTGCGCGCCGGCATGGCCGCCCCCTCGGCCGGCAACCAGCAGCCGTGGCACTTCGTGGTCATCCGCGACCGGGCGACCATGGAAAGGATCATGGTCGTGCACCCCTATTCCTCCATGCTCGCCGGCGCGGGTGTCTGCATCGCCGTCGTCGCGGACACCGCGCTGGAACGGCACAGGGGCTACTGGGTGCAGGACTGCTCCGCCGCGACGCAGAACATCCTGCTCGCGGCGCACGCGCTCGGGCTGGGTGCGGTCTGGCTGGGCGTGCACCCCGTCAAGGACCGCGTGGACGGCCTGGCGGAGATACTCCGCCTTCCCGAGGAGGCCATATGCCTCTCGCTCGTCTCCATCGGCCACCCGGCCGAGAGCCCTGGCCCGGCCGACCGCTACGATCCGGCGCGGGTGCACAGGGAGAGGTGGTAAGCCCCAATCGTCCTCCTCGTCGTCCTCGTCGTCGTGATCGAGTTGAGCCCGAGACCTTCGGGGACGAGAACGAGGACGATCACTGTCGGCGTCCGTGCTCTCTGTAATGCGCCACGCCCTCGATGAGGGCGAGGATGTTGGCGTGCGGCGTGCGGGGGGTGATGCTGCTGCTCGCGCCCAGGAAGAGGCCCCGCGGCGGCCCATTCTCGACCAGCCACTCGAGCTCCCGTGCCACGTCCGCCGGCGTCCCGAAGGGCAGTGTGCGCGTCACCGAGACGCCGCCCATGATGACGAGCGGCCCGCCGTCGCGGTCGGTCATGCGGCAGATGCGCGGGTAGTCCATGCCGGCCTCGTACTGGAAGCCCTGGAACCCGCCGACGCCCGCCTCGATCAGGCGCGGGACCATCTCCATCAGGTTCCCGTCGCAGTGCCAGACGAGCCGGACGCCGGCCTCCAGGAAGGGCTCGATGGCGCGGGCGAAGTGCGGAAACCAGATGCGGTCCAGCGAGCGGACGTTGACCAGCGTGCCGCCGGAGTCCGCCATGTCGTGGTCGAGCCGGACCATCTTCGGCAGGCCGCCCTCGACGATCGCGCGGGTCGCGGCCCGGTTCCGCAGGGCAGCAAGCTCGCCCTGCTGCGCGAAGTCCCGCTCCATCACCTCCGGGTAGAGGGCGTAGGCCGAGAAGTAGTGCACGTAGCCGTAGGTGCCGTAGTGGAAATGCGGGAAGTCCTGGAATCCGCCCGCGTACGGGCCTTTGAGGATGTCCGTCCCGAGCAGGCGCTGCACGTCGCACTGGCCCGAGATCATCCTCTCGATTCGGGCCGGATCGTCCGGGTCGAAGGAGGCGATCTCCTCGGCGCGGCGCGGGAAGAGGACGCTCTCCATGTGCTCGAGGACGGCCTCCGGCGAGTCGATCTCGATGCCGTCCAGGACGATTCTCTCCGCCCCCGTTGTGGCGCCGCGCTCGGCCGACGACTCGTAACCGTCCGGACCCATGGTAAGGGGATTGCGGGGGATGAACTGGTCTGTGAAGCAAGTGCCGGCCCGCCGCTGGAAGGCCACGTAGACCCCCTCCGGGTCCCGCGCGTAGTCCCCCGGCCGCCGCCCGGTCACCTCCTCCATGAAGGGCATGTCCATCACGAAGAGCGTCTTGGACGGGATGGCCGTGGTGGGTTCGAGGGCGATCGTGTCTCGCGCCAGGCGCGCCCGCTCGCCCCAGGCGCCTTCGAACTGCTCGTATCCCCTCATGGCCGGTGCTCCGCGAGTTTCGTGTGGACGGCCCGCCAGCGCTCCTCCATCCCTTCGGCGTACGGGAACGGCTGGTATCCGAGCTTCAGGTAGATCTTCAGGGCCGGCAGGCGGAAGTCGTCGGTCCTCAGGAATATCTCCCGGTAGCCGGCGGCGATGAACCGGGCCGTGACGGCCGCGCAGACGGCCTTCCCGAGCCCCTTGCCGCTGTGCTGCGGGTCGGCGGCCACCCAGCCGAGCTCCCCGCCCTCCGGATGCAGCGCGTTCGCGTCGTGCACGGCCATGGCCGTGGCCACGATCCGGCCGCTGGTCAGGTGCTCGACGACGAAGAAGCCCCCCGGTATCACCCGGTCGCGCATCCGCTGGAGCCGTTCGGTGCCCCAGCCCTGGAAGCCGGCGCTCGCCATCAGCTCGACGTATCCCTGCTCGTCCTCCGGCCGGTACTGGCGCATGCGGTAGCCCTCGGGCAGGCGTGGCTCGGGGGGGGAGTCCAGCAGCTTCTCCGGCCAGACCATCTGGAGCTGCGGGCAGGGCGGCTCGCCGGTCCACTGCCGCGAGTCGGGCACGTCGAGCCACGCGCCGCCCCGCGCGATGGACTGCTGCGAGATCAGGCCGGGCAGCGTCATGTCCAGCGCCTCGTGGACGCCGACGGGGCAGGGCATCTCGCCGCGGATTGACTTGATGAAGTCAGCGATCTCGAAATAGTCGCCCCCGCCGTGCCCTGCTGCGAGCGCCTCCGGCGGCGGGTTCAGCCAGCCCTCCGGCAGGTACTCCCCGCCCAGGCTGTCGGGGGCCATCACGGCGTCCAGGTCGTGCCAGCGCATCTCCTCGCCGAGCGCCCGCAGCCAGAGCTTGCCCTTCTCGCCCGGCCCGCCGCGCGAGGACTCGTAGGCCCCGTCCGTGCCCTGGAGCTGGTGGTTGTTCATGGCGTGCGGGCGGTCGCTGATCATGTCCAGCCGGATCTTTACCAGCGCGCCGCCCTCCGTTTTGCAGAGCATGACGGCGCTCTCCTGGTGGTATTCCTCGCCGCGCGGGTCGGTGTAGTGGCGCCCGCTGCCCTCGCAGCAGACGCGCGCGACCCGGTCCCCGCCCATCCATTGGAGGATCGGCCCCAGGCTGTGCGTTGGATAGGTGATGCCGTCGATGCCCGTCTGCCACTTGCGCCGCCAGGGGGTCTCTTCGTTGAGCTGCTTCAGCTCGTGCAGGTACTCGCCCTCGGCGTAGTAGGTCTGGCCGAAGAGGCCGGCGCGGGCCAGCTCGCGGATGAAGACGTTCGGCTTCGTGTAGATGTAGTTCTCGGCCATCATGTAGAGGGCGCTGGACTTCCGGCAGGCGGCGACCAGGTCCCTGCACTCCTCGACGGAGACGCCGGCCGGCACCTCGCTCAAGACGTGCACGCCGTGCTCCAGCGCCATGATGGACTGCGGCACGTGCAGCGGCATCGGCGTGCCGATCACGACGGCGTCCAGGTCGGACTCCGCGAGCATGGTCCCGTAGTCGGCGTACTTCTCGCTCGCCCCGGTCTTCTCCCTGCACTCGTCGAGCCTGTCGGCCCGAATGTCACAGACCGCGTGGACGCGCGCGCCGTTCGCCTCCAGGGCGGCGCAGAAGCTCCTGCCGCGCCCGACGGCGCCGACGATGCCCACGTTGAGTCTTTCCACCGCTGTCATGCTGCTCCTCCTGTCAGTGTTCTCTCGGGTTGGCGGGGCCAGCCCGGGCTCCCGCGAATGATGTCATCCCGAAGCGGCTTCCAAGAAGCCACCGAGGGATCTCCATAAGCCCGAAGCGCCCCGGTTTGCCACGGTCCAGATTCCTCGTGCGCCCGAGGGCGCACTCGGAATGACATCCTCTCGCCTCGCCGCCCCGGCGCCGGGACCGCTACTGCACCGGCAGTATCCGCGCCGGGTTCTCGACCGTCATGGCCTCGATCTCCGCCTCCGTGAGCCCCAGCTCCCTGAAGCACGGCAGCACGTGCGTGAACATGTGCAGGAACGGGGGTGGCGGCATGTAGCTGCACGGCCCGAGCGGGCCGGATTCCGACGAGAACGCCCAGTCCAGGCTGAGGCAGAGCGCCCGCCCCAGCCCCGCGTCGAAGACCTCGTGGATTGCCTCCACCAGCGGCCGCCACTCGTGCCCGTCGCCCCGGACGGCCAGGTTAGTGGGCATGAAGTTCGCCCCGCGCCTCATCCAGTCCATGCAGACCCGCCGGCGCTCGCGGTCCATCAGGTGGGCGCCCGCGTGGCCGATGACGACGCGGTCAAGCTCGACGCCCTCCCGCTCGAGGAGGCGGAGCTGGGTAGTCTCCCCGCCGATGGCGGTGCAATGGGTCGTCACGTGGACGCCCGTCTTCCTCTGGGCGCGGGCGCCGGCGCGGAACGCCTTGCGTTCCGTGTCTGTCAGCTCCGGCACGCTGGCAGCCAGCTTGATCGCTCCGGCCCGCACCGTCGTGCCGTTGATCCCTTCGAGCAGTTCGCGCACGAAGCAATCCTCGAGCTCCTCCAAGGAAGCCGCGACTGCGAAAGGCCAGATGGCGTCCTCCGGCGTGCGCACGAAGTAGGTGCCCGTTTCGATCTCTCGGTAGCAGCCGGTGCAGAGCACGATGTGTACGCCCGTGGCTTCCGAGACTTCGGCGTAGAAGGTCGGCCAGGCGCGATAGGGCGGTGGGGACGCCTCGACGAGGCCGCGGCAGCCGTGCTCCGTGCACTGCGCCAGGTGCGGCGCGGCCTCCTCCATCAGCAACCGGCGTCGGTCGGGAGTGACCAGCCTTTCTTCGGCGACGAGCTCGCCGCGCTCCCAGTCGTAGAAGTCGCAGTGCAGGTGCTCGTGCATGAGCACTGCGCCGAGCTGGCGGGGGTCCACCGGGCACCGCGCCGTTATCACCTTGCCCTCCCTTGTGCCCTGTGCGCTCATGGTGTCCCTTCCACTGGGCTGCTGGCCTACCGGGCGCCCGTGGCGCGTGCGATGAGGGCCGCGGCGTTGTCGTGGAAGATGGCCTCGATGTCCCGCCGCGCCAATCCCAGGTCCGCGCAGGCGTCCTTGATCGCCTTGATCGCCTCGTACATGTAGAGGGTGTAAGTCGCCTCGACCTCGGGCGGCTCGCGCTCGACGTTGAAGTGGAACGGGTGATTGGTCCGGTTGACGTAGGTCCGCCCGCGCCACTGGCGGCGTCCGCGCATGTAGAATACCGGGTTGTCCGTCCCGTAAAGGAGGCGCTGCGGGCCGATGCACTCCAGCGCGAGGCGGTGCACGGCGGGGTTCAGGACCGCCGAGACGTCGAAGTATAGGCCCGGATCGTCGGCCAGCGGCGGCAGGCCCTCCCGGGCGTGCGGCTCCGTGTAGCAGCGGCCCAGGTGCGCGATGACCAGGATGACGTCGGGGTATCGCCGCCTGATCTCGCGCACCTCGCGGATGTTGTCGGGGTGGGGCAGGCGGTCCGCCTTCGGCACGTGCAGCGTGATCCAGGCCCGCCTCTCCTGAGCGACCTCCAGGACGTGGTGCGGCAGGAAGTCGAAGATGCCCGCCTCCAGGTGCGTGTCGCGGGTCCTCGGGTCGCGGCCGATGAGGGAGTAGTAGGGCTTCAGCCCGATGACGCCGGGCTTGTACAGCTCTTCGGCGACGCGCTCGGCGGGCCAGGCGGGCGGGCAGACGCTGAGGGCCTGCCAGTCGCGCGCCAGGCACTCGCGGCGCAGGTATTCGTTGGCGGCCTCGATGTCGTAAGCCAGGCTCGGCGGGCCGGTGGCGACGTGCGTCACGGCCCGGCCCGGGAAGACGATCCCCGCGCAGCGCTCGGCGGCGTCGGCGCCGATGGGTTCGTTCACCTCGTTGACCCAGTACTGGCGGCGCATCTGGTCGGTCACCGGCTCAGTGCGGTGGGCGGCGTTCGTGACGTGCGTGTGCGCGTCGATGATGCGTTCCGGGAGCCAGCCCTCCAGGTGCTCGGCCCAGAAGGCGCGGTCCACGTCGGTGTAGTCCCAGACGTGATGCAGGTGGATGGGTTCGGTCATTGGGATTTCCTTGCGGGCAGGGAGGCGAGGCATTCGGCGAGCATCCCTTTGTACATCTCCGCGTCCGGGCCGGGGCGGAACTCGCGCACCGGCGGCGCCATCTCGCGGGCGAGGCGGGCCAGATCGTCGCGCCCCTCGGCCATCGCGCGGGCGAGGACGGCGGCGCCGAGCGCGCTGACCGCCCCCTCCGTCACGCACGCAACGGGCAGGCCGGAGGCGTCCGCCAGCACCTGCGGCGTTACCCGGCTGCCCGCCGCGCCGCCGCACATGATAAGCCGCTCGACCGGCAAGCCCCCCTGCGCCAGCAGGCGCACGTGCCGGACCAGCTCCATGACGAGACCCTCGACGACGGCGCGGAGCACGTGCGCGGGGCCGTGCGAGAGGCGCAGGCCGTCCAGCCGGCCGCGTGTCCCGGGATCGAGGCCCGCGCCCCCGCCGGGCGCCAGCAGGGGCCGGAACCGCAGCCCGTCGCTGCCCGGCGGGACCGATTCCATCATGGCGTCCAGCGCGTCGCCGCCGCGCCCGCCGAGCCCCATCAACTCGACGGCCCACTGGAAGGACGAGCCGCCGTTGACCATCGAGAGCATCTGCCCGGCGAGGCCGGCGACGGGGTGCGTGCAGGCGAACGCCCGCGGCACGACCGGCCGGAGCGCGCCCGGGCCGGCCTCCGCGAGGGCGAGCAGCACCCAGGCCGTCCCGGCGCCGAACATCACGTCGCCGCTCCGTACGGCACCGCAGCCGAGCGTGGCCGCGTACTGGTCGTGCATGGCGGGCGAGACCGGTATGCCGGCCGGCAGGCCCGTCTGCCCTGCGGCCGCTTCGAGCAGCGACCCCGCCGGCAGGTGCGCCGGCGCCAGGTCCGGCAGTTGCCCCTCGGCGACGCCGAGCCGCTCCAGCAGCTCCGAGTCGGCCCGGCCGAGCTGCGGGTTGAACAGCATCCCGATCGAGAGCGACGTGGCGTCGTGCGCCCGCCGCCCGCAGAGCCGCCCGACGATCACGTCCCCCACGAAGCCGATACCGTTGGGCGGCGCCAGCGCGCCGGGATCCTCCTCGCGCAGCCTGAGCAACTGCCCCACCGCGAGTCCCGCCGCACCGTGTCCTGTGTGCGAGGTGAACCAGTCGCCGCCCAGTTCCTCCGTTAGGCGCCGGTCGTGCGATCGGCCCCGGCCGTCCAGCCAACTGATGACCGGTCCGGCCGGCTGGCCGTCGCCGTCGAGCAACTGGAGTGCACCCCCCTGGCTCGATACTCCGACGGCCTCGACGGCCGCCAGGTCGGCCCCCTTGCCCGCGTCCGATAAAGCGGACAGCATGGCCGACCAGACCTGACAGATGTCCTGCTCGAGCTGTCCGTCTGCACCATGGTGGACGGCGACCGGGGCGGCCCCGCGGGCCAGCACTCGGCCGTCCGCTTCGACGGCCACGGCCTTGACGTTGGTGGTTCCGAGGTCGAGTCCCAGGAGCATGGCGTTACACCTCGCGGTAGTCCGCGTCCAGCAGGCGCGCGGCCATCTCGATGCGCCTCCGGGCGTCGCCGAAGCAGATCGCGCAGTGGTGCGGCCCGCCGGCGCGGGCGTAGGCCGTCAGGAAGGCCCGCACGTCGCCCTCCGGGCTGATCCTCGAGTGCGGCACGGCCATCGAATCGAGCGGCGCGACATCCTCGATCTTCACGCGCGACGCAATCATGCGCCAGCGCCCGCCCGGGCCGAGCGTCAGGGCGAACAGCGTCGCCGGGCCCGGCGCGAACCCGGTCACCAGCACGAGCTGCCGCCCGCGCGTGCGCGTGATGGGCCGCCCGCGCGCGACCAGCCGGACCTTCCTGCCCGAGCGCGCCATGGCGACGTTCGCCTCGCCCATGTGGCTCATGAAGACGCCGTTGCCCGCGAAGTCCACCGTGAACATCTCGGTGAAGCTGGCCGGCGGCCGGAGCCGGTTCAGCAGGGCCGTCCCGGCGGCGCCGACCAGGTCGCCCTCGCCGCCGAACCCGACCCCGTCGGCCATCAGGCGGCTGGCCGCCACGAAGGGCAGCGTCTCGACCCGCTCGTCCTCGCCGAAGGCCGTGAACTGGTAGCTGAACCCGTCCAGCCCGCGCTCGGCGACCATGCCGCGCAACGCGACCTCCGCCCGGGCCGTCGCCTCCAGGTCGGCCTCGGCCAGGTCCGCGTCCACCTCGTAAGCGTCCCCGTATTCCGCGACCAGCGCGGCGACCGCGTCCGGCGCGGCCTCCCCGGCCCGGCTGACGTATTCCTCCATCGGCATCTGCGTCCACGCGCAGCCGAGCGTCGCCGCCATGTGCGTCGTGTCGAGCGCGAAGTCGCCCATGCCGGGGAAGGGGTAGCCGAGCAGGCCGAGCCGCGCGCGCCTCAGCCGGCTGACCGCTGCCGCAACGGCGAAGAAGTCCGCGACCTCCTCGACGCCGTCCGGGTCGCTCAGGTGGGACGTGACGTAATGGAACGGCACCCCGCCGCGCCGCAGCACGTTGGCCAGGTCCTGGGTGCCGTGCACGCCGTGGTTCTCCACCATGCGGGCGTCGTCGAAATCCTCATCCACCGAGAACAGCTCCTGCGTGTTCCAGACGACGATGGGCAGGCGCGTCCGCTTCAGCGCGGGCAGGGCGATCTGGCTCGGCGAGTAGGTGAGCAGCATCACCAGGAGCGCGTCGCAGCCCTCGGCCTCGAACCGGTCCACCTGGCGCTCCACGTCCTCGCGCCGGAAGGCAGCGCCCGGGAAGGACACTTCGGCCGCCGGATCGAGCGCCGGCACGACGGCGCGTCGCACCCACCCCTCCCGCCCCTCGCGCAGGGCCGGCGAAAGGGACTCGTAAAGCTCCAGCGTCAGCCCCAGCAGCCCGACCCTGGGCCGTCCCGCTTCCTCGCCCATCGTCCCTCTCCCTATGTATTCGCCTGCGGAAGGTTCACCCAATCCCCCGTTCCCGCCGAGGCAACCGCCGCCTCCAGCACGCGCTGGAGGTGCAGGCCCTCGGCCAGGGACGGGTGCGCCTCTGCCCCGTCAGCCACGGCGCGCAGGAAGCAGTAGAGGCAGTGCACGTGCGCCCGCACCCAGCCAATGCTGAGCTTGGACGGCAGGAACCTGCCGCCGGGCGCCGCGTACTTCTGCACCGCCGCGATCTGCTGCCAGCCGCGCCGTCCGCCGTACGCGCCGTCCGGCAGCCGCCCGTCGTAGACCTCCAGGTAGTTGGGCTGCATCAGGTTGAAGCGCATCGCCCCGTGCCGCCCGTGTATCTCGAAGCGCAGCTCGTCCTCGGTGCCCGTGGCGATCTTGCTCACGTCCACCATGCCGAACGCGCCGTCCGGGCCGCGCAGGAGCATCGCCGCGGCGTCCTCGACGTCCACCGCCATCTTCTCGCCCGGCCGGTCCAGGTCAGGCCGCTCGGCCGACCAGATGCGGCTGACGCACTGCACCGACTCGAACGGCCCGATCAGCCACCACAGCAGATCCAGCACGTGCGGCCCCAGGTCGCGGATGACGCCCCCGCCGGCGGCGGCCGTGGACTTCCAGTTCACCGGCTTGTCCGGGTCTACGCTGCCGCTGTGCAGGTAGGAGGCGCGGAAGTGCGTCACCGTGCCGAGGAAGCCCTCCTCGACCAGCTTCTTCGCGCGGATCGTCGCCGGCAGGAAGCGGTACTGGAGCGCCACCTGCGCCGTGCCGCTGTAATCGGGCAGCATGGCGGCCAGGCGGTCGGCCTCGTCCAGGTTCGCCGTGACGGGCTTGTCCACGTAGAGGTGCTTGCCGGCGCGGACGGCGGCCTCCAGGGCCGCGAAGTGCTCCCGGTTCGGCGTGCAGACGTGGACGACGTCCACATCCTCCGCGCCGATGACCTCCATTGGGTCGGTCGTCCGGCGCTCGTAGCCGCCGATTTCCTGCGCCCTGCGGGCGGTCTCCTCCCGGGAGGTGCAGACGACGCGCAGCGCCGCCCGCACGGGTGGCGGGTCGTAGTACATCGGGATGGTCCGGTACCCGTACGTGTGGGTCTTGCCCATGAACCCGAAACCCAGCATTCCGACTCCGAGCGTTTCCATGCGTTGCACTTCCCGATAGTCCGAGTGGTCCCTTTCGGCCACAGCCCTTACCGCCAGGGGGTAGTCTTGCACAGCTCGCCGAGCCGCTCAAGCAGAAACTCGACCACTGGCTCCTCGACCGTGAGCGGGAACTTCGTGAGCACGGTCCGGTGGCCGGGATGGTAGGCGTGCGCCCGGAGCCAGAGCCCGCGCTCGACGGCGCTGCGGTGGAAGCCGAGCGCGTCCTCCCGGTCCCTGAAGCGTAGCCCCGTCAGGAAGCCGTCGCCGTTGACGGCCTCGATAAGGGCGGGGAACCGTGCCGCCAGCTCGCGCAGCCCCTCCTCGTGCCGGGCGGCGAGCCGCCTCAGCCGGTCCGCCCCCTCCTCAATCAACCGGATGCAGCAGAGCCCGACGTAGGCCGCCAGCGAGGCGCTGCCGTTCGTGCTGATGGCGTCGTACTGCGCCAGGATGTCCAGGTCGGGCCGGTAGAGCAGTCCGGCCAGGGAATGGAAGCCGGCGGTCATCCCCTTGCCGACGACCAGGATGTCCGGCGCCAGGCCGATCCTGCGGCAATAGAACACTTCGGGGTACCAGAAGCCCGTCTGTATCTCGTCAACGGCCATCAGCGCGCCGTGCTCCGAGCAGAGCGTTCGCGCAAGCTGCAAGTACTCCGGCTCGACGACAATCGCCTCGCGGTTCATCATGATTGGTTCGGCCCAGAAGCCCGCGACGCGGCGGCCGAAGCGCTCGAAGGTCGCCCGAAGCTCCGCCCCGTCGTTCGGCTGGACCTGGACCGGCTCGACGGCCGCCCCCAGGCGCGGCCACATGCCGCGCAGCGTCTGCGCCAGCATGTCCGTGCCGTGGTAGTTGCCGTCCAGCGCGACGACGGCCGGCGGCCCGAGCGCTGCGAGGGCCGGGTCGTCCCAGTAGCGGGCCAGCATGATCTTCAGGGCCGCGCCGCAGGCCACGCTGCCCGTGCAGACGCCGAGCAGCACGCGGTCCAGCCCCGCCTCCGCTCCGAGCGAGGTGAGCTCGTGCGCGAGCCTGCGCACCGGGAAGCTCGGGATGTTCGAGTGGTTGTCCCAGACGATGCCGAGGTCCGTCGCCTGCCGAATCGCGTCCAGCAGCGCCGGGTGGTTGTAGCCCCAGGTCATCTGGTAGTGCCCGCTGGTGCAGTCGAGCATCACCTTGCCGGCCTCGGTGACGTAGAACGTCCCCAGGCCCGCCAGCAGATCGTCATCGCACGGGCCGCCGCCCCCGTAAGAAGCGGGGAAGGGCGCCCTGTCCACGCCGGGCGTCGTAACGGCGAGCTCTCCGACCGTGCTGCCCACCAGCCGCAGCAACTCCTCGGAGGGGCGTTCCCGGAGGAAGTCCCTCGCGCGCCCCATCGCCCGTTCGATGCCCGCGCCCAGCACGCTCGCCGGGCTCAGCTCCTGTGTCAGCTCCATCTCTGCGTCCTTCCCCGTGACGTTCGTTTTCAGGCCAGCGTGACGGCGACGCCCCTGGCGCGCAGCGCCCGGACCACGGCGGCGGCCGCTCCGCGATCCGTTATCAGCTCGTCCACGTCCTCGATGCGCACGCAGCGGGCGGCGCCGGCCAGGCCGAGCTTTGAGCCGTCGGCCACCACAATGACGCGCCGCGCACTGGCGGCCATGCCCTCGGCAACGCGCGCCGCCTCCAGGTCTCCCGCGAAGCTGCCGCGGCCCGGGTCCACGCCGTCGCTGCCCAGGAAGGCGACGTCCGCCGTCAGCCTCTCCAGCATCACCTCCGTGCCCGGCCCGGCCAGGTCGGGGCTGCCCCGCCGCACACGGCCGCCCAGCAGCACCAGGTCCAGGCCCTCCGCGCCCCACAGCGTGCTGGCTATTCCCAGGCTGCTGGTGGCCACCGTGCAGGACGCGCCCGCAGCGGCAAGCGCCCGGGCGACCTCCAGCGTCGTCGTCCCCGTGTCGAGGAAGACCGTCTGGCCGGCCTCGACCCGGCGTGCGGCCTCCTGCCCGATGCGGCGTTTCTTCGCCAGGTGACGGCGCCGCCGCTCGTCGAAGGCGAACTGGAACGTGATGCGCTGCGCGGCCACCGCGCCCCCGTAGGAGCGCACTGCGACGCCCGCCTCCTCGAGGGCTTCCAGGTCCCGCCGGACGGTCATGGCGCTGACGCCGAGCCGTTCGGCCATCTCGGTGGTGGAAACCTCGCCGCGGCGCGCCAGGGCATCGGCCAGCTTCCGGCGCCGCCGTTCCGCCTGTGCAGGGCTGCGTGCCATGGTGTGCGATTATGTTCGAAACGAACACAAATGTCAAGTGCCTGCAACGGCAAAGGCAAAGAAAGACACGGATAGACAAGGATGAAGAATAGGGGGAACGGCTACAACGGCGGCCACAGATAGACACTGATTACACTGATAGAGAAGCACGATAACGGCAACGGCTGAGACGGATGGACACGGATAAAGCCGGATAAAGCAGGGCGTAACAGCCCGGTCCTTGTCGTTGTGGTCGTATCTGTGTCAATCCGTGTGAATCAGTGGCTCGTTGGTCGTTGTCGTTGGCCGTTCGCCGGGGCTGGCTCAGTCGGGTTGCGCCAGTACCTCGACGGCGCAGAGGGCCGGCCCGGCGCCGTCGCGCCCTTTCAGTTCGAGGGTGATCGCGTCGCGCGCGGCTATGTCGGGGAACTCTTTGACGACCCGCCCCCCGCGGCCGCCCGGCTCGCGCGCGACGTCGAATCCGCTCAGGACCGGCTGCCCCTGGATCGAGACGTCGCAGGTCCGCTCGCCCGGCTCGCACGGCTCCGGCCCGGCGAAGTGCAGCCGCACCGTGAAGCGTCTCTCCGGCAGGTCGGGTGCAGCGCCCGCCACGGGCAGGAAGCGCTTGCAGCGGTTCACGCCGCCTTCGCCCGGGTGCGTCAGGTATATCTCACCCGGGCCCACGCCGGACCTGTTGCGGGAGAGCGCGTTTATCAGGAAGTTCTGCGGGTCAATCCCCGCCGCGCGGAGGGTCGTCAGCGGGACGGCGATCTCGGCGGTCCACTGGCTCCCCTCGACGCGGGTGCGGCTCCGCCAGTCGTAGTCGGCGTCGGCCGCGTCGCCCTCTATCGGGGCGTCGGAGCGGCCGCCCGCGCAGGACACGGCCAGGCAGATGCCCCGCTCGTATCCGCCCTCGGCGAGGAAGAGCTCGAAGTCGTCGTCCACCCAGCAGCGGCCGTCCCGTTCCGTCTGCGTGGCGACGAAGGGCACCGGCTTCCCGTCGAGGATGGCGGCCTCGCGGCGATAGGCGAAGTAGATGTTCGTGTCGTCGCGCAGGGCCAGCAGCGTCGTCTGCGGCGCCTGCCTGTGGACGCCGTACTCGAACGGGACGGGCCTGGCGGCCTGCCAGGCGGGGTCGTCCATGCGGCCGTCTATGACGGGCGGCCTGGCGCAGCGTTCGATGACTACCGGGCTGGCCGGCGCCGTGAAGACGGTGACCTGCCCGTCGCCCTCGAGGCCCGAGGTGGCGAGGCAATCGGCCTCCGCCGCTGGCGTCGGGCCCCATGCGCGGCAGCGTGCGCCCTGGCCTTCCTCGACGGCGATGGGTGCCGGGCACGCGCCGGACACGGCGGGGCGCGGCCATCCGAGCCAGACGTTGCCGTCTGCGTCCACGCGGTCGCCCGGCGCGCCCAGGTTGACGCGGAGGTGTTGGATTCCCACCGATTGGGGTTGGCTGGAATGGACGTACCAGAAGCCGGCCGCGTCGCGACGCTCGGGGATGAAGGCCACGGAGGTCTGGTAGTTGTAGGAACAGGTACACCCGCTGGAGCCCTCCGGCATGAGGAGCAGCCCGTTGGCGGCGATGACGTTGACGGAGCAGCCCGGCCGGACGGCGCCGAAGTTCGCCGTGCCCCCGCTCTCCAGGTCCAGCAGGCCGACGACGCCCGAGCGGAAGAAGAGCATGTTCGGGCAGCCGGCCACGGAGCCGCAGCCATAGGCCCGGACGAACTGCCACGGGACGGACTGGCCGGTCAGCGGGTCGGCCTTCATGCGCTCCTGGCCCGTGCGCAGGTCGAAGGCGGCAGGCTGGGCGAAGACCCAGTCGCCGACGATGACCGGGTGGCGCTGGGGGCGGAGTTGGTTCTGCCACAGAAGGCTGCCGTCGGCCGCGTCGTACGCCGCCGCCGCGCCGGCGAGCAGGACGCCCTGGGATAGCTGGAGTATGCCGCCGGCGTCCGTCGGGACCGTCCTGCGCCACAGTTCCCGTCCCGTGCCGAGGTCCAGGGCCGTCAGGCTCTGCCGGCCGCCCGGCCGCTGCGGGGACTGGGGCAGGAGGAATGCCATCGGGGAGTCGAGCAGGAACACCCTTTCCTGGCCGATGGCGACCGCCGTGGCGGGCACCGCGCCCTCGGCCTCGTAGCTCCAGAGCAGTTCGCCGCTCTCCTTGTGCAGGGCGAAGATGCTCGTGCTCCCGCTCCGGGCCAGGCGCGGGCTTGCGCCGCTGCCGATCAGCAGGTCGCCGCTCGCGCAGACGTAGCCCCAGGACTTGTGCGGCTCCGGGCGGGCGCGCAGCGTCCGCAGCCGCGCCGCCAGTTCCGTGCCGCCCGCCGAGGCCAGGCACCAGCCCGCGCTGCCGGCCTTCACCATGACGGCCAGCACGTGCTCCCCTGCCTCGACGTCCGCGGCGAACGTGTGGTTCGCCGGGCTGTATGGCTTCGCCCCGTTGCCACTGGCGAGCGTGTTATAGACCGACCTGCCGTCGAGGAACCACTGCATCCACCAGTCGGCGCCGGCGCCGATGACCAGCTTGCCCGCCTGCTCGCAGCGCACCTTTGCGAAGGCGTAGCAGACCCGCTGTTCGGCATCCATGTCGCTGACGGCCTCGCCGCGCGGGAAGGCGCGCGGCTGCTGGCCCGGCGCGAGCGGCTCGAAGCCGTAGCCGCCGTAAAGGCAGGTGAAGTCCAGGACGCCGTTTACCGCGAGCAGCTCCCTGCCCGTCGCCGCCGTCTCGCCGATGAGCATCCGTTCGGGCACGCGCCCGAGCGCTTCCGCGGCGGCGGGCGGGGTTCCCTTGGGGAAGGGGCCGAACACGAGCCAGCGCGCGGGCCAGTCCACGGAGACGGATTCGAGGGCCACGGATTTGCCCTCCTCCAGCGGTTCGGGCGCGCTGGCGGAAGGCGGCAGGGGATAGGTGGCGACCGGCTTGCCCGTCGCCTGGTCGAGCCGGTGGCAGATGCGGTCCACCGTCACGTAGAGGCTGTCGTCGTCGGCGACGAAGTTCGCCGAAACGGACACCGTGTCCCTCCGTGCCGCATCGGTCAGATCGTGGACCCAGAGCGTCCGTCCGTTGTAGGCGTCGAAGGCCATGACCTCGTGCTGTCCCGTGACGAAGAGGCGGCCGTCCACCGAGAGGGGCGTGGAGGTGCCCCAGTGCCGGTTCATCATGCGCGCCGGGCCGGGCCCGCCGAACCAGAGCAGGCGCAGTGGCATCCGAACGCGCTCGTCCCGGCCGGCGCCGCTGCGGCCGGCGTCGCCCCACTGGCAGCGCCAGTCTGCCGCGCCGGGCAGCCGGCCCCGCACGAGCATCCTGCCTCCGTCCACCCTGCGCGCCTCGCCCTCCGGGGCGCCCGAAGCCGCCAGGAGCGCCGCGGCGGCGGTCCCTTCCATGTCCACCGGGCAGAGCACGCCGCCGCACGGGCGCGTGAGGCGGTATGCCTCGGCGGCCGGCGGCCCATCCGGCGAGGTCACGACCACCAGGTCGGCGAAATACGACGCGAAGGGCAGCCTCGCCCCGTCGCCGAGGGCGTGTACGGCGACGCGCGTGCCGTGCATGTCCGTGTCCAGCAGGCGCAGGCGCTCGGCGCGGGCGCGGTCCTCGCCCGGAACCGCGCAGATGACGTGCAGGTCCGTCTGCATGGCCAGCGCCAGGGCGAGCGAGGCGTCGGCCTCGCCCAGGACGACGGCGTAGCCTTCAGTGGCCCCGCTCCGCCGCACGACGTCTGCCGCCAGTGAGGCTCGGCTGGCCGGCGCGACGTCCTTCCAGGTGGATCGTTCCGTCAACTGCGCCGTCGGCAGGCGCAGGTCGCTGTGCGCGAAGCAGAGGAGGGTGCCCCGGTCGGTGGCCGCGACGACGTGCCCGTTCGCGACGGCCAGCGCGCGGACTTGCCCGTCCACCTCTGCCTGCCAGGCCTGCTTTCCAGTGTCCGCGTCGAAGGCCGTCAGCGTCCCCGCCCCGCCGGCCAGCAGCGTGCGCCCGGCCAGCGCCAGGGCGTACGTTCGCCCGTGCGGGGTTCTCCACCGGGGGGCTTGTGCGGACAGGGACTCCTTCAGGAACTCGCCCAGGTCGAAGGTCGCGATCTCCCCCTTGCCGCTGGCGTAGAGCGTGCTCCCCGCCGCCACCGCCCGGTGCCTATCGCCGTAGCGCGCCACGGGCCGCCCCGTGCGCACGGAATAGGCCATGAGCCCGTCGCCCGGGCGCGGCGCCGATTCCCCCTCGCACACGTCGATGTTCGGGCCGCCGACGTGCGACTCGTTGAAGTACAGTTCGCCGGCCGTCGTCAGCCAGCTACCGCCGTCGTACTTGCCCCGGGCGGGCTCGTAGCAGCGCAACTCCCCCGTGTGCCTGTCGTAAAGCGCCGGGAGGCTCCGGCCCGTGGGCACGATGAGCGCATCCCCCGTGACCGCCAGGTAGCCCTGGGGCGAGACCCCGCTGAAGCCCGACGCGCCGGTGTGCGGCAGGTCCATGTACATCTGCCCGCTGGAATCATTGCACCACCGAGGCTCCCCCGTCTCGGCGTCAACCGCGTGGACGTAGACGCCCTCCGCCGGCCACATGCCGGCCGTGAAGTAAGCCGTGCCGTCGGCAACGACGACCCCGCTGCGAAGCGGCCAGCGGGAGATCAAGCGCCCGTTGCCCAGCAGCACGTCGTCGCCCGGCGCGCCGCGGAAGCGCCAGAGCAGGCGGCCCGTCGCGGCCTCCAGGCAGTAGAGCCAGCCGTCGTCCGAGGCAGCGTAGAGCCGCCCGCCGGCCAGCGCCGGCGCGAACCGCACCGGCCCGCCCGTGACGAAGCGCCACCGCACCGCGCCGGACTCCAGGTCCAGTGCGCGCACGGCGTCGTCGGCGGACGACGGCACGAAGATCATTCCGCCACTGACGACCGGCTGCGGAGCGTAGTCGAAGTCCAACCGGTGCAGCTCTTTGGCAGGCTCCGGCCAGGCTGGGCTCGGCGCCTGGCAGGGCTGCCAGGTCCACAGCATCTCCAGGGGAAGCTCGATCCGCTCTTCGGTGACCGCCGACCGCGCCGCGTCCCCACCGTAAGCGGGCCAGTCGCGGGCGGAGACGGAGCCCTGCAATCCCGAGAGCAGGACGGCGACGACGAGTACCCTTCTCAGCAGCGGGCAAAGCATTCGTTCATCCTCCGTGGCACGAACGGCGCGCGGGCGTGGCCCGGGATCAGGCAACGTCAGTGCAGCAATCCTATTGGCTGGCCGCGGGCCTGTCAAACTCGAGGCCCTCCCCGGCGCATCGATTCAGACGTGGACGCGGAACCACGCGCGGGCCAGGTGCAGGAACGGCGTCGTGTAGGCGTGCCCCTGGCCGGCCAGTTCCGTATAGCTGCGCGTGCCCGGCAGCAGGTCGAAAAGCGACCGGATGGTCGGCGGCGGGCAGGCGGCGTCCTCGGCGCCGGCCGTCAGCAGCACGGGCATCGTCAGCCGGTGCGCGTGGCTGGTGACGTCCACGTGCCCGAGCGCCTTCCAGGCGGCGGGCAGGTCCTCGGGCCGCTCCTCGATGATCCGCTTCAGGATGCCCTGCACCATGCCGTACGCGCCCCAGTCCCTCATCCCGTGGATCATGGGGAAGTTGATCAGGAACGGCACGTCGGCGGCCACGGCGCGCACGCCGCGGTCGCGGAAGATGCTGGCCAGCAGCAGTGCCGTCCCGCCGCCCTGGCTGCTGCCGAAAGTGGCGAACCGGTCGGGCTCGACCGCCCCGCGCCCCAGGCCCCAGAGCATGGCAGCGGCGGCCTGGGTGAGCCAGTGCACGTAGCCCTCCTTGCCGAGGGAGCGCGCCGTGTCGGGCAGGACGGGCCAGCCGCCGTCGGGGCGCTTCGATTCGTCCGGCCCCTCGGGCGTTGCGTAGCCGAGCGGGTTGACGTGCAGGACGTTATAGCCCTCGGTCACCAGTTCCGGGTGGGCGCTCATCTCGGCCCCGTAGCCGGGCAGGTGGAACAGCACCGGTCCCCGGTCCGACGGGCAGGGCTGCCAGAAGCCGTAGAACCGCTCGCCGCCTTTCACCGTGAACTCCACGTAGCGACCGCCCGTGTGCCGCACGCCGAGCCGGAAGGGGTAGGGCGCGTCCTCCAGCAGGCGGGCCTTGAGTTCCAGCGCCTCGGCGGCGCGCAGGATTCGCGGGCACCATTCGTCAACTTTCTGCTGAGTCGGGTAGTACCGCCTCTGCTCCTGCATCGGCCGTCTCTCCCTGGCGAAGCTGAATCCGGCAGCCTACCCCGCCAGCCGCGCCCGCGCAACTGACGGCGCTGGAACGGTTGTGCTCCTCGTCGAGCGGCGCGGGTCCCTGGCTCGTCCCCAGTTTTTCGGGGGTTGGTGGGGATTTTCTGGAAAAGGT
>CAZQEQ010000041.1:0-29019 GCA_964592385.1 uncultured candidatus Brocadiaceae bacterium
CCTTCATCCCGCAGGCGGGGGAGTTGACCGAGACCAGCGCCCCCATCCTCGCCGGGCTCGACATCGTGGAGGAACGGGGCCACTGAGCGCACACGGCCCGGGCTATCAGCCGGCCACGCTCTGGTCGGGCCGCCGCCCGAAACGTTATATGCAGTGCGGGTCGTGTCAGTTCACCATATCAGACGGAGCACCCGAAAGGGCATATACACTTCACCGCACAGCCCACCGATCGCATTCCTGGTCGTCCGGTTTTCCGGAAGGGAATTCCGCGCCCGGGGGACACGTGTCAGGGGAACTGCGTCCGCCTGACAGGGGGGGTGACGGGTCGGCGGGGGGACTGGCCTGAGGGCCGCGCTGGCGAGGGCCTCAGGCAGGGGAGAGGGGTGGTACGCCCGGAGGGACTCGAACCCACGGGCTGCGGTTTAGGAAGACATGAATCGAGTCATAAAGCCATATATAAGAAGCGGTTATGACTCAGGTTCTGGGTCAAAACGGGGCCTGCAAGTGGTTTCCAAGTCACTGACCAGTCGCTGACAAGTGGCCATTATGTGACGACTGACCCACTGAGTGACCCACTGTACACGGCCTCGCGCACGAACGACGAACTCGACACAGCCTGTCGTATGGATCACATCACGTTCTATGACCTACGGATTAGAAGTCTGCTTAGAGGCGTTTTCGGGCATTCAGCCATATCCCGGCTTGGGTCGCCCTCACGACGTAAGTTCTATCTGCCAAATATCTTCCGACTCGACATCCGCGCGTGAATGAGCGACGGCGCAAAGCAGCCAGCGGGGTCCAACGGGCCCTGGCAACGTATCAGAAAGGTATGACCAGGCGGCAAGTGCGCGCCGTCGAGGAGTCAGCCAGATAGCGCTGACCGTGGGTCAGGCGACCGGACGCCGGCAATTGCTGTTGACCGTCTGGTCGCACGCGAGAAGCTCTCTGGGCCGGCCGTCCTGGTTCAGGCTGAAGTGCAGCGTGACCTTCGTGAACTCGTCCGCCATCGCCGAGCTAGCCACGAGGCGGGGATGAAGAACTCTGACGTCCAGAGCCGCTCCTCGGTGTCGTCGTAGGCGCGCAGGATCGTGTCCTGCCCAGGCTTCGACGGCAGGCCCCCGGCGGCCTCAGGTCCCCTTTTCTTGGTGTCGTGAGGGCAAATCCCCCGTCCCGTTCGGGCAATGGGGCGCGTTGAAAGCAGTGTGAGCGGTAATACAGGTGATATCACGGCTCTGTGCTGTCGAGCGGGACCGTGGGACGCGATTGAAGGTCAGAATCGAGTGTCTTAGGTCTTGACAGGGGCCGGGCCATATGATACATGTAATAGACGCATTTGCAGTTCCTGGGACGTGTTCTGGATTTGGTGAGGATCAGCGATGGCCGGCAACGGAAGAAAACGTCCAAGCACCGGCTCGTTGACCCAGGCGCTCTGCGACGATCTGCGCGGTCGGATCCTCAACGGCGAATACGCTGGGGCGTCGTTCCTGCCCAGTGAAAGCGCCCTTTGCGACACGCACGCCGTCAGTCGGATCACCGTACGGCGCGCGCTGAAGCGACTGGCCGATGGCGGATGGATCGCTTCCCGGCCGGGCAAAGGCTGGGAGGTGCTCTGGAATCGGCCCGACGAGCCGGTTCAGGCGCGGCGCGTTGTGGGGCTGGTGTATCGGAACGGCCCGGACGCCGAGGTGATCTTCGGCGCCGCCCGCAAGCGCTTCGACGAAGAGGGGTGGGCCACGCGGTTTTTCCCGGGCTACATCTCGGACGAGGAAGTCGCTTCAAGCCTGCCCCTTGAGCAGCTTCGCGGCATCCTCTGTTACAGCGGCGTGCCGCTTTCGAGATCGTTTCTGGATAGGGCACAAGAGCACGACGTCCGCGTCGTCTGCATCGGACATGAAGTGCATCAGTCTTACGACTGCGTCAGTGTAGACAACATGTTCAGTTTCGAGCTGCTTGCCGCCCACCTCATCAAGGAAGGCCACAGGCACATAGCATATCTATCGGCGGACGTGTTGACCGAGAGAGACCCGGGGTTCGTCAGGCGGGAGTCCGGCTATCGGGCAGCGATGCGCAACCATGGCTTGCGGCCCGCCATCTTCTATCTGCCCCAGAACGTGTTCGATGGGGTTGGAGATGAGAGCCGCGTGCTGGAATGGCTGTCAGACCTGCGCGAACAAGGGCGCCCGCCGACGGCGATCATTTGCACGACTTGCGGCCTCGCCAACGGCTTGTTGGGCCTTCTGGCGCGAGAAGGTCTCCGGCTGCCGGAGGATATCCTTGTGACAGGCTTTGCGCCGATGTATTCCGACGAGATGTTGCGCGAGCACGGCCTGGACCGGTATCTTGCGCTCGAGGATCCTGACGAGCAGATGGGTGAGGTGGGCGCCAACCGGCTGCTGAGCCGTCTGGCGGGGGACACGAGCCGTGCGCACCTGACGCTCCTGCGTCCGAAGTTCGTCGTCTACCGTCGCACGCGCCAGTGGGCAGCCACGACGATCAGTACTTAGCCGGCGGTTTCGCCGGACCAGACACACATGAGAACAGGCGCGAAGAGCAGGAGACCGACTGATCCGAAAACGCACGGCCGGAGCGGCGCATTTGCTGGGCCGTTGCCGCGGGCGTGCGTTTTCCTCCTCACGGCTGTCGTTGCGTGGTCGGGATGGGCAATCGGCCAGCAATCGCCACCGGTCTGGGAGGCGCCCCCGCCGCCCGCGGGCGCGAGGCCGGAGCCGGTGCGGGGCGTGCGCGTCGTGGACTACGGCGACGATTTCGTCTACCACGGGTGGGGCTATTTCGGCAGCGCGCGCGCGGAAGGGCCCGAGCGCGGGGGGCTGATACCCGATATCGACGTTGACGGCGATGGCAGTGCCGATGGGGACTGCATCTCCTACCTGACGTTCAGCCTGGATCATCCGCTCAGTCCTGCTGCGCCGCACTGGGACCCGGAGGCGAGCAACTCCGTGTTCTACGGCGGCGTCACCGGCTTTTTCCCGGACAATAACGGCAAGGGCGGCTTCAGCGAGTTGATGTGCAACAGCTTTGAGACCCCCGACGGCGACAACATCACCATGATGTCCCATGGCACGCGAGAGAAGCACCGCGTCTACGGCCTGTGGCTGTGGAAGAAGGAGGATTTCTTCAACGGCGGGGACAGGCATCGGGTATCCATCGACGACAAGAGCTGGATCGGGCTGCACTGTATGCGCAGTTGGGTTGCCATGGACGAGGCGCGTTTTGTCCTGCAAGACGGTGGGCGATTCTACATTTCGGAATACAACTTCGGCACCGAGGAGTGCCAGGAGCTGTTTCGGGACTCCAAACAGGGGGTGGTCTTCAACGTCTGCCCGGCCGAAACGCGGTGGGCAGAATACGATCCCAAGGCCCCGTACCATATCGTGTTCGAGAGCGAGAAGGCGGTCTACGAGCCGCGTCAGTTCGATGATGTCCGGGTGGCCGGCTACTACATTGCCAAGCACAAGTGGAGCGCTGCCAACGTCGGCGCCAAGATGTATGCCTTTGAACTCCACGCCACGGTGCACAGGCCAAAGAGGCCGAGCGAGACGCTGGACATGGCCGAGATCAGCCTCCTTCGCCAAGGCTTCGGAGCCCAAGGTGGTCAGCAGGCGGAGATACCGGCCTTCTATATCAGCAGGTGCGAGATCCCGTACGCCCTGTGGCGAAAGGTGCGGCGCTGGGCGGTGTCGCAGATGTGGGCGCATCCGGACTATCCCCCGTACATGACCTGGCGCGACGGCGACATGGGCAGCATGGACTTGCTGGTGGAGGGCAAGGAGAACACACACGGCCCTGACGAGCCGGTCACCGACATAAAGTGGCTCGACGCCGTGACCTGGTGCAACATGCTCTCGGAGTACGAAGGGAAAACGCCCGTCTACTATTTCACGCCGGACTTCGAAGTCGTCTTCAGGCGCGAGTGCGAACGGCGTGTGGGCGGCAGGCGATGGCCCTGGTTCACGCCCAGGGCATTCGTCAAGTGGGACGCTGACGGATACCGTCTGCCCACTCCCGCGGAGTGGCGCGCCGTCAGCGGTCAGTGGCCGGCGGCCGGTGGCCAGAGCGCCTGGATTGGGGAGAACAGTGGCGGCACGACGCATCCGGTCGGGACGAGCGAACCCAACGAGTTCGGCCTCTACGACACGTTCGGCAACGTTTGGGAATTCGTCTGGGACGTCGGCGAGAAGTACGAGGAAGAGGAGAATGACAATGAGAGCCTCCGTTATCCGGGCACACAGTACGTGATGGGAGGAGACTTCAGTTACCCGGCCGACCCGTGGACGAAATCGGCGTCGCCGTACGGCGACGATCCACGTACGGGCAATTACAGTATCGGCTTCCGCGTGGTCCGCAGCATTACCGGGGAGAAGCCGCCCCTGGCGGTCGACCTGAAGAACGACCCCTCCGGCGCTCCTCCGGTCTGGGCACTGGATAGGGGACACAAGAGCAAGGGCGGGACGCTTGAACGCCTGCCGGAAGGACAGTCGCTTCTGGACATGGTGCAGATCCCGGAGGGCAACTACGTGCGTTGGGACACGGCGAAGGTGTACACCTCGCCCTTCCACGTGGCGAAGCATGAAGTTTCCTATGAGAAGTGGAAGCAGGTCTATGACTGGGCCGTCGCCATGGGTTACGAGTTCAACAAGGACGGCGACATGGGCAGCATGGACCGCGAGTCGGACGGCAAGACCTATGGCCCGGCCGAGCCGGTCACGGACATCAACCGCTTTGACGCGATGATCTGGTGCAACGCCCTCTCGGAGATGGAAGGGCGCACGCCCTGCTACTATGCGGGTGAACCGGCCGTCTACAAGAGAGCGTTGGAATTCCGTCGCAACTGGACGCCGAAGGACTATGACAATCCCGGCTACACCTATGGCCAACTGCCGGATCTGGACGCATATGTCGACAAATTCGGCGGCACCCCCAATCCCCATAACCTGACAGTGGACTGGTCCACGGACGGCTACCGTCTGCCGACGCACGCGGAGTGGACGGTGGCCTACAACGCCGCCGCGTCAACGCAGTACTACTGGGGCGACGAGTTCGACTACGAGGGCAAGTACCTCTGGTCGGCCGAGAACAGCGGCGGCAAGACGCACGCCGTGGGTCAGAAGCTGCCCAATGCCTGGGGGTTGCACGACATGGCCGGCAACGTCTGGGAATACTGCTGGGCGCAGGGCCTCGGCGGGGAGAAGCAGGCGTTCCACGAAACGTGGAACCCCAAGGGCCGTGACCAGGAGATGCGCAGCCCATTCCACCTGATCCAGGGGGGATGCTACCATTACCCGGGCGCCCCGGAAACGGGAGTTGGCATGTGGCGGACCTTTCGCCCGAAGTGCAGGGGTTTCCAGGACAGAAGCGTGAACACGCCGTACTGGAAAGGCTATCCGCCGATCGGTTTGCGACCGGTGCGCTGCGAGAGAAGGACGCACCGCAGCAGCGGCTCGGAGATGCCGGACTTTATCCAGGTGCTGGACGTGAACCTGAAAGAGGCCGTAACGCCGCTGCAGGGGGCGACGCACCGCGCGAACCTCCAGCGCACCGGCGTGCACTACACGGCCAGCCTTCGCAAGCGACCGGAGGTCAAATGGGCTTTCCAGACCGGCGATGCCATATGGGCTCAGCCCGTCGCGACGCGAGGCAAAGTCTATGTCTTCAGCGAGGACGGGTTCATATACGGGCTGGATGACCAGAGCGGCGAGGAACTCTGGCGCTACAAGACCGTCGGGGGTCCTGTGACCGATACCGAAGACTGGCGAAAGGGAACCATTCGCCCGCCGGGGCCGACCATCAAGGACGGCATACTCTACATCGGCGATAACAGGGGCCACGTCTATGCGTTGGACATACGGACAGGCCGGCCCAAGTGGAAAACCACCGTGCGGGGGGCCGGGTTTGCGCCCGGGTCCCCCGTGCCGGTCTATGGCGCTGTCTTTGTCTACATCAGCTCGCATACAGGGGACGGAGGACTCCTTGCCCTTCACGGAGAGACGGGGCAGGTGCTCAACGTCTACCGCAACACCTTCTACGGCGCCTGGCAGTCATTCGCTTTCGCCGAGGGCAAGCTCTTCATGGCCAATCACGTCGCCGGAAGCATGCTGGACCTGCGCGGCGGGGAGCGCCGCAGCTTCGGCGCCTCGTACTGGCACTCCGGCCACAACACCCCCGTCGTCGGTGACGGCAGGCTCTACCTGGTTGGCCAGGGCTTTGGAGCCGCCGATTTCCGCTCGGGCATGCCCATCTTCTACACACCTATCGAAGGGGATACGCTGAAGTCGACGGAGTCGGCGGAGGGCAGGAGCGAGAACACGCTTGCACTATGGAACGACGCGGCCTTTTTCGCCAACCAGGCGGGCTACGCCTATGCTTACGACGCGCTGACCGGGAAACGCCTGTGGCGCACCGGACTCGGCTCAAGGGTGCGCAGCGCGCCGTCGATAAGCACCGACTCCCCGGAGGGTCAGGATGCCGTGGTCTACGTCGGCTGTGACGACGGCAGAATCTGGGCGCTGGACGCCGTCGATGGCGGGAAGCTGTGGAGTCTCGACACCGGCGCGAGCGTCAAGGCCGATCCGTGGATCAGCGAGGGCGTGCTCTACGTCGCCAACAGCGACGGAAAGCTCCTCGCATTGGTGGAAGAGGCCGTCGGAGGGATGCCGTAGGGATCGTGCACGCGCAGGGCGACCGGCCGTGCGCCGGGGTCTTGCACGGCGTGAGAGCGAGATGGCTGTCACGGGAAAGAAGGGAGTTGCAGGCATGAGAATCAAGGTTAGCGCGACAGTGATGAGAGTTACGCTGGTCTGCCTGGTTGCGGGCTGCCTGACTGTGCGGGCGGCCGAGGATGAGCCCCGTTGGTCGTGGCAGAGGCCCCACGCGAAGGTGCTGGCCAACGGCGGATTGGAATGGGCACCGGAGCCCTTCGAGTTCGAGAAGGGCGAATCCGCGCGGTACATCGACTACGAGTCGGGCAACGACAGCAACCCCGGCACGACGAAAGACGCGCCGTGGCAGCACCACCCCTGGGATCCGAACGCGCAGAATAAGGCCGCTGCCTGCACGGGTATTCACACGTACGTCTTCAAGGGCGGCGTGGTCTACTACGGCAAGTTGCTGGCCGGTGACAGGGGCAGACAGTCGGGCCGGCCGGGCAACCCGATCCGCCTGACGAGCGACCCGTCGTGGGGCGAAGGCGAGGCGGTGCTCGTCGGGTCCCTGGGCGTCAAGGGCGGCTGGAACAGATGCGGCCCCGGCGACGCCCCGGACCGGATGCCGGAGGCAGCCAGGGTCTGGTTCATCGATCTGGACCGTTCCTTCATCCCGCGCGCCCTCTGGGAGAGACACGACGGCGAAAGCGTCCGCATCCCGGTTGCGCGGACCCCCAACTGGAAGGATTCCCATCCGCTTGACCCAATGTACGAATGGGCGCAGATCACCTCCAAGATCAGAACGATGGAGGGCGACGATGGGACGCTCTGGAGCAAGGAAGACGGCGACGAGAAAGCGGGCAAGTACTGGCTCTGCGACGAGAAGAACCTGACCAACCCTGACCCCGAGTTCTACGTCGGCGCCAGGCTCTGGGGGGAGTGGCACTTCAACATGGCGACGCCGCACAGGGCGCCCAACCCGGTCGAGAACTGCAACGTCAAGTTCCACGCCATCGACGCCTTCCCCTGCGGGTATCCGGCTGGCTGCCAGGTCGGCAACCGCTTCTACCTGGAGGACCTGCCCCAGTTTCTCGACGAGCCGGGCGAGTACTACTACGCCAGGGAGGGTGACCACGCCGGCCGGCTGTACGTGCGGCTGCCCGAGGAGCGCGACCCCAACCGATCGGTCATCGAAGTGGGATGCAGGGATTACATCCTCGACATCCGCCACCAGCATGACGTGGAGGTCACGGGGCTTCGCTTCAGTTTCGTCAACCCGCCCAGGGGGGTGTTCGACCGGCGTCCGTTCCCCTCGATGGTCTGGCCGCCGGTCTCCGCTCTCCCGTCGGCGGTGCGCCTGGTGGGCTCGTGCAGGGACATCCGGGTCGCTGACTGCCGGTTCGAGCACCTGGTCTGCGCCGTGACCGGTTTCACCAGGCCGAGCCCGGACAACGATGTCTACTTCACGACCAACGAGGCCACGGACGACGACGAGATGTTCGCGCCGCCGCTGGATGACGTGATGGAGGGCATCACGATCAGCGACTGCGACATTCACCACGCCGACGATAGCGCCATCCTGTTCCGTGACGGCCCCGTGAAGGGCGCCACCACGCCGCAGGATCACGTCAGCACCTTGGAGCAGGTTGACATCCTGCGAAACCGGCTGTTCAATGTCGGCATGCGGCAGTACGGCGCGAAGGAATCGGCGGTCCCCGCTATCGGCCTGACGGACATCCAGCAGACGGAGATAGCGGGCAACATGCTGGACCGCTGCGGGGGAGCCGGCATCCTGGTGTACGGCGGCAAGGGCGCCAATGACCTGCGCGTGCTGCCGTTGATCCGCATCCTGATCCATCACAACAAGGTCACGAACTCGCTGCTGACCTGCAACGACTACGGTGGGATCGAGATCTGGCAGGGAGGGCCGGCCTACGTCTTCAACAACGTCAGCGGGAACGCGCTCGGGCGCCGGAACTACTCCTGGTTCGATGGCGGCGCCAGGAAGACGAAAGGCTGGAACTGGATAAACTGGGGACATGCCTACTACTGCGACGGGCAGTACAGGAGCTTCCTGTTCAACAATATCGCCTGGGGCATCCAGAGCCGGCTCACCGAGAGCTGGAGCACGACGGGAACGGGGGATTACGAGGACACCTTCCTGAACATGTCGGCCTTCTGTAACGTGCTGGGCTTCCAGAACCATCGCTTCAATAACACGGCATACAAGTTCGCCGTCGGCTATCACGTTGCCGGCACTGGGCACTCGCGCGATTCGCTGATGGGCAACGTGCTGGCCGACATCGGCGGGATGTATATCCGGGCCAGCAGCGACCTCGGAGGGGCATTCGGAGAAATCCGGACCACTCCAAAGGAACTCTCGAGCATCGCTTACGCACACAACGTGTATCACGGAGTCAAAGAGGACTGCTGGCCGGCGCTCGTGGGCAGGGATCAATGGAGCGGCAAGCCGACCGTCGCCCTGGAGGACTTCCAGGAGAAGATGGCGGCCCTGAAGATGCGCGCCGGCCCGGCCGGCTGGATGTCGGCCGAGATGCCGCTGCGGGACCCGGACAACCATGACTACCGTCTGAGGAAGGGCTCCGTCGCGCAGGACCGCGGGGTCCGGTTCTTCGTGCCCTGGAGCCTTTACGCGACGGTTGGCGAATGGAACTTCTGCAAGCACCCCGCCGATCCCGGCGTCGTCATCGGGGAGAGCTTCTGCATGACCGATGAGTACATCACTCGCGTCATGTATGGGGAGATCCCCTGGAACAGTCTGACGACCAGGGGAGTTGCTCTGGAGAGTTACTCTGCGGGTCCGCTTGAGGACTGGACCGAAGGCGCACTCACCTTCAACGGCAGGGACACCTTCTGCATCCTGCCGGACAGCGAGCTCAAGAGCGACTACGAGCGCAGCTATGCCATCGAGACCATTGAAGACGAGGATGGCAACAAGCGGGGAAAGATGGTAAAGGAGAAGTCCACCTATCCTGGTGATAGGCGACGCACCCTGGACATGGGCACGAGCAACCTGCTCGTGGAGGTCTATTTCAAGACGCATCCCGGCAGTACGGGCGCGGTTGTGGTCTCCAAGCTCTCCGACAGGGCCGGCTACATGCTGGACATCGACGACGCGGGACGTCCGCGACTCACGCTGAAGGCCGCCGGGACGATCTGCTCCTGCACCGGTTCGGCGGCGGTCAACGACGGCAGGTGGCATCACGTCCTTGCTGAGGTGGACCAAAGCGCACAAGAAGGCATCACGATCTACATCGATGGCAAGCAGGCCAACGGCGAGTGGACGGGCCGGATGCCCGGCAGGGACGCGTCGCTGTCCAACACTGCCGACTTCCTGGTGGGCAAGGGGCCGTCCGGAAAGCTGTTTGCCGGCGCGATGGACTTTTTGCGCGTCTGCCGTGGGACGCTGCGGGATGCCGAGACAACCATTGAGGAACTCTACGCCTGGCAGTTCGACGGCCCGCAGTTCCGGGACTTCGTCGGGCGAGCGCCCGCGGACGGCAAGCGCGACGCCGGGGCGATCGAAACCGCCGAATGACAAAGAGGAGTCCAGCGGCCGCGTTTGCGCGCGGGCGGACGGCGTCATATCATGCGAATCCGTACTGCTGACAGGACGATGAAGATGACTTCTCGTGCCGGAGGGGCACGGTCTTTTGCAGGAGAGAGCCGATGAGCGAGTCCAACGCCGTGGGCGGAAGGGCCGAGGAGGCTGGCAGGCGTGACTACCTGGTGCCGCCGGTCGATCCGGCCCGGATGGAAGACCTGAACCGGCGAATCGCGGAGGGCAACCGCCTGATCGTCCGCCTCAAGGATGAGATGGCGAAGATGATCGTCGGCCAGGTGGACCTGATCGACAGCCTCCTGGTCGGGCTGCTCTCGGACGGGCACGTCCTGGTGGAAGGCGTCCCCGGGCTGGCCAAGACGACGATCATCAAGTACCTGGCCTCCTGCATCCAGGCGGACTTCCGCCGCATACAGTTCACGCCCGACCTGCTGCCGGCGGACGTGGTCGGGACGCTCGTCTACAACCCGCGGACCAGCGAGTTCACGACCCGCAAAGGTCCTGTGTTCACCAACATCCTGCTGGCGGACGAGATCAACCGCTGCCCGCCCAAGGTCCAGAGCGCGCTGCTGGAGGCCATGCAGGAGCACCAGGTCACCATTGGCGACCAGACGTACCACCTGCAAGAGCCCTTCCTGGTCATGGCGACCGAGAACCCCATCGAACACGAGGGCGTCTATCCCCTGCCGGAGGCGCAGATCGACCGCTTCATGATCAAGGCGTACGTTGACTACCCCTCCGAGCAGGAGGAACTCCAGATACTGGAGTACATCGCGGACGAGAAGGCCAAGTTCGAGCTGGATCCCATCTTGACGCTCGACGACGTGCTGCGTCTGCGGCAACTGGTCAAAGAGGTCTACCTGGCCGACGAGCTGAAGCGTTACATCGTCTCCCTCGTCCTGGCGACGCGGGACGTGGCCAAGATATCGGAGCGGCTCGCGGGCCTGGTGGACTTCGGCAGCTCGCCCCGGGCGACGATCTACCTGGCGAAGGCTTCCCGCACGAACGCCTTCCTGGCACGACGAGCTTACGTGATCCCGGAGGACATCAAGGCCGTGGCACCCGGCATCCTCGGCCACCGCATCCTGACCTCGTACGAGGCCGATGCCGAAGGCGTGAGCAGCAACGACATTGCCCGGACGCTCCTGGACAGCGTGCCCGTGCCGTGAGTCGGGACGGGTCGGGGCTGAGATCCACCACTTTTGCCTGGTCGCGCGATGGCAGAGATACCCCTTGAGTTCCTCAGGAAGCTGCGCCGGATAGAGATCCAGACCAACCGGCTGGTGGAGGACCTCTACGCCGGCCGGTACAAGTCCATCTTCCGCGGTCGCGGCATGGACTTCGAGGAGGTCAGGGAATACCAGGTCGGTGATGAGATCCGCTACATCGACTGGAACGTCTCGGCGCGGATGAACGACCTGTTCGTCAAGGTTTTCCGTGAGGAGCGGGAGCTGACCGTCGTCCTGGCCGTGGACATCAGTGGCTCGGTGGAGATGGGCAGCGGCGAGCGGAGCAAGCGCGAGCTGATGGCGGAGGTGGCGGCCGTGCTCGCCTTCAGCGCCATCGCCAACAACGATCGCGTCGGGCTCCTGCTGTTCGCCGACGGCGTCGAGGATTTCATCGGCCCCAACAAGGGGCGCCGGCACGTGCTGCGGCTCATACGGGAGATACTCTACTTCGAGCCGAGCGGCCGGGGCACCGACATAGACCGGGCGCTGCGCTACGTCAGTCACGTCGTCCACCGCAGCTCCATGGTGTTCCTGATATCGGACTTCTTGGACGAGGACTTCGAGCGCCCGCTGCGCATCACGAATGAGCGCTACGACCTGATCCCCGTCGTCATCGTCGATCAGCGCGAGCTGGAGCTGCCCGACGTGGGCTGGATCGCCCTGGAAGACGCCGAGACGGGGGAGATCGTCGAGGTCAACACCTCGGACGCACGCGTGCGAAGAGAATTCGCCGCGGCATCGCGCGCGCGGCTCGACTCCCTGCGCCAGGCGTGCGTGCGCTCCGGCATTGACACCATCGAGGTGCAGAGCGGCAGGCCTTACGTGGGATCTTTCCAGCGATTCTTCAAGAACCGGCTCAGGCGACGGTAGAGGGCAAGGTGGGGGAACAGATTCCCATCATCGAGGACTTGAGCTTCGTGCGGGAGCCCGTCTTCCCGTGGGCGTGGGTCGTCGGCGGGGCGGTCGGGATCTTCCTGGTGGTGTTCGTCGGCGTGCCCCTGCTGCGGCGCTGGTGGCGTCGCCGCCAGGAGGTGCTCGCGCTGAAGCGCCCGCACAGGGAAGCGCTGCGGAACCTGCAAAGGGCCTTCGCGCGCTGGAAAACGACGGGCTACCTGGCGTTCATGTTTCGGGTGACGCACATTGTCCGAACCTACCTGGAGGCCCGTTACGGCGTGGACGCACCGGCGCGCACGACAGGCGAGATCGCCGAGTCGGCGCGGGGCATCCCGGCTCTGGCCGAGGAGACCCGGGGGCAACTGGCAGCGCTGCTGCAGCAGTGTGACTTCGTCAAGTTCGGTGCAATGCGCACAGCGGAGTCGGAGGTGGAGCGGCTCTACCAGGCCGCACGTGGATTCGTAACGACAACAGCCTGGCGGAAGTGACATGGACCTGCCGTGGGAACGGCTGAACACTTTTGAGTTCGGGCACGCGTGGTGGATCGCGCTCTTGCTGCTGCTGCCGGCGCTGGGGTTCCTGCGCGGCAGGACGGGGCCGGTCATCACGGTCCGGTACTCGTCGGTGGGCCTGCTGAAGGGCCTGAGCCGGGGGGCCCGGAGCCGAGCCGGGCGCCACCTGCCGATGATCCTGCGCTACCTGGCGCTGGGCCTGCTCATCCTGGGTATGGCGAGGCCCCGGATGGAACGGGGCGTCCAGTTTGACCAGACCAGGGGCATCGACATAATGCTGGTGCTGGACTTCTCCTACTCGATGCAGGAGGGCAAGCTCGAGATCGGGGGCGAGGAGATCACTTACATTGACGCGCTGCGTCGCATAACGCGGGACTTCATCCAGGAGCGTCCGAACGACCGGCTGGGAATCATCGGGTTTGCGGTCGAGCCGTACCTGGTCAGCCCCCTTACGACGGACCACGAGTGGGTTATGGAAATGCTGGACGAGATGAAACTTGACCTGGGGACGGCCATCGGCTCGGCGATGGTGGCGGCCACGTATGCGCTGGAGCAGTCGGACCGTGAGACCCGGATCATGGTCGTGGTGACCGACGGCAACAACAACATCGGCGTTTCCCCCTTCGAGGCCGCCGGTCTTTCCCGCGCTAAGGGCATCCGGATCTATCCCGTGGAGATAACGGCCCACAAGATCCTCACGCCGCGGCGGATCGCGGCTCACCCGCTCTACAACGTGGCCAAGATCGCCCGGGGCCAGTTCTTCCAGGCGACGGATTTCAGCGCCCTCAGCGTCCTCTACGAGCACGTCGAGCAGTTGGAGAAGAGCTTCCTGAAGGAGAAGAGGACGAAGGCGTACTACGAGTTGTTCCCGTGGTTCGTGGTCCCTGCGCTGGGCCTGGTGATGCTGGATTTCACGCTCAGGCGGACGTTGCTCAGGAGGCTGCCGTGAGTTTCAGTGCGCCGCTTTGGATACTTGCGCTGGTGCTGATCGTGCCCTTCGCGCTGGTCGCTTACCGCCTGGGGCGCAGGCTCAGCGTCAAGCGGCTCCACAGATTCATCGCGCCCAGCTTGCACCGGGTGTTGGTCAGCGCCGAGAACCTGAACCGACAGAAAGTCAAACTTGCGCTCTTCTGCCTGGCGCTCCTGTTTCTGGCGTTGAGCCTGGCCCGCCCCCTGCTGCACGAGCGGGAGGAGGAGGTCAAGCGGGTGGGCGCCGACTTCATGATCGCCCTGGACGCGAGCAACAGCATGCTGGTGCGCGACGTTCCGCCGGACCACAACCGGCTGGAGGCGGCCAAGCGGGCTGTCCGCGAACTGATTGCACGGCTCTCCGGGGACCGCGTGGGCATCATCGGCTTCGCTGGTGAAGCGCGCATGCTCACGCCGATGACCTTCAACTACCAGACGCTCCAGTTGGTGCTGGACGGTATAGACACCGAGACGCTCTGGCAACAAGGCACAAATGTCGGTGAGGCCATCAAGACGGCGGCGAACGTCCTCCGAAAGCGGGAACTCGAGTCCCGCGTCCTCGTGATCGTCTCCGACGGCGGCAACCTGGCGGGGGACCCCGTAATGGCCGCGCGCGAAGCAAAGGTGGAGGACAAGCTTACCATCTTCACGGTCGGCGTCGGCTCCGCCGAGGGAGGCAGGATACCCGTCGAACGCCGGGACGAGGGCGGCAACGTCATCGCGACCGAGTATCTTACCGACATAGACGACGAACCGGTCGTCGCCACACTGGACGAGCAGGTGCTCCAGGGCATCGCGCAGGCCACCGGAGGGGCGTACGTCCGCCTGATCGGCAGGCGTCCGGACGCGAACGAGCCGTCCGTGCTGGCCGAACTGTACAACTCGCAGATCCAGCCGCTTGCCTCCTCACTTCGCGTGGCCAGTGTCGTGGCCCGGGTGGAGGTCTTCCAGATCCCGCTGGTGATCGCGCTGGCACTCCTGGTCGCCGAGGCCCTGATCTTCGAGCGGAAGAAGCGGGCCCGCGCGGGAGCAGGCGCCCTGCTGGCCCTCGGTGCCGGCCTGCTGCTCTGCGGGGACGCGTCCGCCGCCTCCGCGACGGGCAAGCTCTTCATCCCCCATTCCGAGCGGCCGATCAACGTTGACGGCGACCTGGGTGACTGGCGCGGCATCCCGCCCATGCCGTTGCCGTTCATGGGCAAGGACACCAGCTCGGTGCAACTCGCCTGGCACGAAACGGGACTCTACGGCACAGTGCTCTGGGAGACCGGCGCGCTCAGAATCGACAAGAACGCACCGTGGAAAGCGGACTCGTTCGAGCTTTTCATCGAGAAGGACAACAAGCTCGATCATGAGGCGACGGAGAACGACCACGAGGTCGAACAATATGTTCTCTTCCCAGACACGACGTACACGCTGGAGCCCGACGAAGACCGTGCAACCGGCCTGGGATACTGGGTGATCCCGTACGGACTGCACAGGACCGATGCCGCCCAGCGGGCACAACCGTACGAAGAAGGGCAGGACGCGATTGCCTGCGCTTATCAGAAAACCCGATCGCGGTACCGGCTGGAGTTCTTCATACCGGCGTCCATGCTGGAACCGGCGTTGATGCAGGATCGCACGAAGGTCACGCTGCACTTCAGTCTGAATAGAGACGGTTGGCCTCTCGAGCAATTCGCTTGCGATAAGGACGTCAACGATGGGTGGCGGCGCCCGATTGCGTGGCGCACCGTCATGTTCGAGCCCCGCGAGGCGGACCGGTTGCCCGATGAAGAACCACCGGCCCCCGAACCCCCGCCGCCCGCGCCGGAGCCTTCGGAGACCGCGGCTGAGACGGCGCCCCCGCCCGACCTGACCAGACGGCAGCAGGACGCCATACTCTCGGAGGCGGAGAAGCTGATGGAAGGCGGTCGGCCCGACGAGGCGGCCGAACTGCTCCGCCAGAAGCTGCTCGTGTGGCCCAAGAACCCTTACTTGCTCTATAACTACGGCATCGCTTCCTACGCGGACGGCCGGTTCGCGATAGCTGAGGCAGCCTGGACCAGCGCCGTCCTGAAGAACGAAAAGGCCCTGACGGGTCGGACGCTCTTCCAGCTGGGCAACGTAGCCTTCCGGCAGGCGTTTGCCATGAAACGTGGCCCGCGCACCTGGCACAACGCCCTCATGCTTTACCGTCGGGCCGACGACTACTACGGAGAGCTGGACAGCGCGGCGCCCTGGCTGCGCGAGGCGGCCCGGAAGAACCTTGTCGCGTCGCAGCAGCAGATTATCGAAGTCTATCTGGAGCGCGGCAACTGGCACCTGGAACACGCCGAACAGGCCCGGGACACCATCGCGTCCGACGCCGAACTCAAGGTGTGGCAGGTACACGAGATGATAGATGAACTTGTCAAGGAAGCCCACAAGGCGAAGGCGGACTTCCAGGAACTGCGCGCCGTCGTCCCTGATCACGAACAAGCCGGAAGGGACCTCGAGCGCACGGACTCCGTGCTGGAGTACGGCCTGGTGGCCAAGGCGCGGGCCCTGCGTCGCGAAGTGGATGAGGCCGGCTCCACGCAGAACGAAGTCTGGACAATTGAGAAATACCAGGAGTCACTGAGTTACTACGACAGGGCTCTGGCGGTCAACCCGAGCAACGAGGACGCCCGACGAGAGGAGCGGGAGGTCAAGGAGGCGACGCGCGACGTCTACCTGTCCGAGGCCACGATCGAGCGCAGGATGGCCCAGGACGTCCTGAAAGAGCGCGAGATCGAGTGCGACCTTGAGCGACAGATCGCGGAGATGGAGAAACTGCCGGGCGCCGACAAGATGGCGGCCCTGAGCGAGCTGGAGGCCAAGCTCCGATGGGTCAAGCAGCGCTATCCGCCCAGCGACCCCGAGGTCGCCGTCGAACACTGGGAGAACGCGGCCAGGGACTACGAGATCGCCTTCACCTTTACGCCCGGGGATCCGCTCGTCGAGAAGAAGACGCGCGAACTGGAGGAGACCATCTACCAGTTTCGGAAGAAGCAGGCCGAGGAGTACGTCGCGGAAGCGGAGCAGGTGAACGTTACCAACGACGAAGAGGCTGACGCCGAGGTCAAGAAGCTCGAACTGGCCGTCCTGCACCTGAAGAAGGTCGCTCAGATGAGACCCGACGAGTCGGGGGATGTCCCGGGCCGTCTGGAGGAGGTGAGCAAGCTCCTCGCGCGGTCCTACGACCAACGGGGTGACATCTACCGCGGCCTGGCCGAGAAGCGCCGCGTCGAGTTCCTGGACCGCGCCGTGGCCTACATGGAGAAGGCCGGTCAGGACTACGTGTTCGCCTACAGGACGGATCCCGAGCTTGAAGCGGCGAAGACGGCCCACGAGCAGACGATGAAGGAACTGATGGCGATGCGCGTCGAGCTGAGCGAGCAGATTGCCGCCCTCTACGAGCAGGAAGCAGCGGAGGGCGTGGGCGCCACGGATGAGACGGTCGAGATCGACGAGGCGAGACTGCGGGAGCTGGCCCTTCAGGAACGCGGCGAGCCCGTCGGGCCCACCCGCACGTATGAAACGGTCGAACGGCCGGAGCCGGTCAACAACTGGTAGGGGCTTCCTCCCGGACGGTCCGCGCCCTGGATCGGCAATGCTGTACGTCGGCAGTGATGAAGGCTGGCTCTACGCCCTGCACTGATCGACTACAGAGGGCACACAATGCTTCATGGCAGACCCATCGCACATGGTCTGATCGCCCTTGTTGGGGCAGGACTGCTTGTGCCGGCCATCGGCGCGCAAGAGTTGACGCCCCCGAAGCCGCGCCCCTACGTGGACGAGCCGGCGTGGGTGCACGACAGGCCGCCGAAGCTGACGGATCGGGTCTGGCACGCGAAGCCCGCGGCGCCCGGCCTCAGCCCGCAGCCGCTCCAGCGCGTGCGCGTCGTAGACTTCGGCGACAACATCGTGCGGCGACATGATCATGGCAAGACGGGCCAGGGCGCGTTCGGGTCGCACCTCGGCTCTGCCGTCATCAGCGGCGTGGACGTGGACGGCGACGGCGACGAGGACGACCGCATCGTGTATCGCGAGTTCAGCATGGACGTGCCGTTCTGCGGGCGGCCCCCGGCCTACGACGTCGAGGCGAACAACGCCGTCTTCTACGGGGGGGCCACGGGCTTCTTCACGGAGGAACGGGGCGGCCTGGAGGAGTTCGGCATCAACACCAGCGAGGGCAAGAACTGGACGTTCATCACCAGCGACACGGGGGGCCGGCACCGCCAGTACGGCGTATGGCTGTGGAAGAAAGAGGACTTCCGCTGCGGCGGCGACCAGCACCGCGTCTCCTTCGACGAAACCAGCCTCATCGGCCTGCACGTGATGCGTTTCTTCTGGAGATTGGATGAGGTCCGGTACGTGATCCAGGACGGCGATGGCTTCCATGTCTCCGAGTACAACTTCGGCACGCAGAAGGCCCAGGAGTACTGGCGCAATCCGGGCGACGACCCGGCCGAGTACGGCCTCAGCCCGCACACGCAGGGCACGGGCGGCGGCGTCGTGTTCGGGATGAGCCCCACCGACACCCGCTGGGCGCATTACGCACCACAGGCCCCGTACGACATCACGTTCGATGCCGACAAGGCCGTGTACGAGGAGCGCACGTTCCGCGACGTTCAGGCCGTCGGCTTCTACGTTGCCAAGAGCCAGTGGGGCGAGGAGGGCATGGCGATAAAGTGGTATGCGTTCGAGGCGCTGGGAACGGTGCATCGGCCGCCCCGGCCGAGCGAGACGCTGGACATGGTGAACGTTCGTGGCGGCAGGGCCCGGGACGGGCGGCCGGTACCGGATTTCTACGTCTCCACCTGCGAGATACCCTACGTGCTGTTCCAGCGCGTGCGCCGTTGGGGCGTCTCGCCCCAGTTCGCCTTCGACGAGTTCTATCCCTACGTGACGATCAGCGACGGCGACATGGGCTCCATGGACTATGGCCCCGCCGGCAAGCTCCTGGAACACGACTCTGAGGAGCCGGCCACGGACCTGCCCTGGCTGGACGCGGTGCTTTGGTGCAACATGCTCTCGGAGTACGAAGGCCGCGAGCCGGTCTACTACTTCACGCCCGACTTCCGGTTCCTGCTGCGACGCAGCCGCGTGCGGCGGTGGGGGCCGACGCGCAACCCGTATTACATGCCCAAGGTCTACGTGAAGTGGGACGCCGACGGATACAGGCTGCCGACCATCGCCGAGTGGAACTCAGCGATGGGTCGAGAGCCTGAAGTCACTGGTCCGAACTCGGCATGGATCGCTGAGAACAGCGGGGGCACGACGCATCCTGTCGGCACAAGGGAGCCAGATGAGCACGGCCTGTACGACATGCTGGGCAACGTTTGGGAGTACGTCTGGGACGTGGGCGAGAACTACGACCCCAGCCCCGAGGGCTTCAAAGCCACGCACACCGTGCTGGGCGGCGACTTCAACTATCCAGCCGATCCGTGGACGAAGCCGGCAAACCCCTACGGCGACGAACCACACAGAGGGCACTTCAGCATCGGCTTCCGCGTCGTGCGGCGGGACAAGGGCCTGCCCCCTCCGCCCACGGCCGAGCCGGCGGTGCCTGAAACCGTCCCGTCGTGGACGATCGAGCAGGGGCGCGTGAGCGAGGGCAAGGTGGTCGAGACGACCACCAAGCCGGTGCTGGATACAGTGGAAATACCGGAAGGCAACTACGTACGAGGCGACACCGCCAAGGTATTCGTCTCGCCTTTCTCGATGGCCAGGTTCGAGATCACCTATGCCAGGTGGAAGGAGGTCCGCGACTGGGCCGTGCACGTGGGCTACGAGTTCAACTACGACGGCGACATGGGCTCGATGGACTACCAGACGTGGAAGAGGCACCGTCATGGCCCGGACGAGCCCGTAACGGGCATCACCCGCTATGACGCGATGGTGTGGTGCAACGCCCTGTCGCAGATGGAAGGACGTAAGCCCTGCTACTACAAGACCGAAGACAAGACAGACGCTCTGCGAGTCGCCAGCCCGGTCCGTGCATTCTGGTCGCGTCGTTCTCAACTGTTCGACGAACCTGAACTGAGGATACTGGGCTGGGAACCCGGCATGGATCCCGACATGGGCTACCGCGGGGGGCCCGAGAACACCTTCGATACGTACGGTCTGGGGCAGTTCCGTGCGCTATACGGCGGCGGCTTCCCCCCCACCAACTTCGGGACCGCCGCCGGCGTGGACTGGTCCGCAGACGGCTACCGCTTGCCGACCACGGCCGAGTGGATCGTCGCCTGCAAGGCCGGCACGAAGACGAGATACTACTGGGGAGACGAGCCCGACCTCGAAGGCACGGGCTGCTGGTCGTGGCACAACAGCGAGGGCCGAACGTATCCGGTCGGCGGCAAGCCAGCCAACCCTCTCGGCCTGCACGACGTGCTCGGCAACGTGTTCGAGATGTGCTGGGCCAAGCCCAACCAGCGCAAGAACCAGAGCTTCCACGAGACCTGGAACCCCAAGGGGTCGCTCGAGGAATCCAACGCCTCTCACACCATGCAGGGCGGCTCGTTCCTGGATTCCACGATCCCTCTTTCCTCGGCATCCGCGTTCATCCCCGCCGGCACGGGAAGAGAGAGGCCCGGCAGAGAGCACTTGACCATCTGGAACTGGAACGCGTTCACCTACGTGGGGCTGCGCCCGGTGCGCTGTGAGAGCCGCACCCACCGCAAGAGCGGCAGCGAGATGCCCGACGAGATACTGATCCTGGACGTGAACCTGAGCCAGCCCGTCACCCCTCTCCAGGGCCAGACGCACAGGGCGAACCTCCAGCGGACGGGCGTCTTCCACGGCTCGGGGGTACCGACGCTTCACGGCATGAAGTGGCGCTTCAAGCCCGGCGGGCGGATCACCTCCTGCCCGCTCGTGTACAGGGACCAGGCCTACATCGGCAGCGACAACGGGTTCCTGTACGCCCTGGATGCCGAGACGGGCGAGGAGAAATGGCGATATGCTATCGCCGAAGGCCCGCCGTACAAGATCGGCGACAGCTACTGGGGCTTCATCTGGCCCTGCGCGCCGACGATCAAGGACGGGATCCTGTATGTGGGCAGCAACGGCGGATACCTGTATGCCCTGGACGTGCGGACCGGACGGCCGAAATGGCAGACCACGATTCGCGGCGGCACCCGCGTGAGCGGGTCGCCTCTGCCGGCTTACGGCGCCGTCTTCGCCTACATGACGGGCTACGGCGAGGACTGCGGCCTGCTGGCCGTACACGGCGAAACCGGCCAGGTCCTCACCATCTACCGCAACTACTTCTGGGGCGGCTGGCAGAGAAGCATGAGTTTCGCCGATGGAACACTGCTGGCGGCAGGACGGCTGGTGGACATGCGCAGCGGTTCCATCAGGGGCACCACAACCGGCGGCATGAACACGGCGGCGATGTACGAGGGCAAAGTGTACGCCGTTGGTGGGTGGTCGGGCGAACCGTCGTCTGTCAAGGCGGCGGACTACCGCGCCGCCGCGGAAGTCTATGAGGTCAAGATCGAGAGCACGGACACGCGAGACGACCGACAGGGAACCAGCGACAACACGCTGGCCGTCTGGAGCGACCGGCTCTACTTCGGCACGCGCCAGGGCAACCTGTACTGCTGCGACGCCATGACAGGGAAGCGTCTCTGGAAGACGCAACTCGGCGCGCGGACGCGCTGTGCGCCGTCGATGTCCACGGTCCACGGCAGCGAAGACGCTGTCGTCTACATCGGCTGCGACGACGGCAACGTCTGGGCCGTGGACGCCGTCATGGGAGAGAAGCTCTGGAGCTACAAGACGGACGGCATGGTCTGGATGGACCCCTGGATCGACGGAGATGTCCTCTACGTCGCCAGCGACGACGGGTACCTCTATGCCTTGCAGTAATGACCTCTTCGTAGAAAAACATCGAACGTGAGACACAAGGCGCACGGAGCGCGTGGGATGTGCACTTTGCTGACTGCCTTTGTGCTGCTGGCTGGGGGTATCGGAGGGGCCGCGGCCGCCCAGGAGGTTGCCAGGCGGGTCTGGGCGGCCCCTCCGCCGCCCGCCGACGCCAGGCCGGACCCTGTCCGGGGCGTGCGCGTGGTCGACTACGGCGATGATTACATCTGGCACACCGGCGGGGACTATTTCCGGGGCGGCCCTGATCAGAAGGGGCCGGAGTCCAGAGGGGAAGTGACCAACGTTGATGTCGACGGAGACGGCAACAGCGAAGGGGACTGTATCGCCTACCTGACCTTCAGCATGGACAACCCCATGAACCCGCCGGAGCCGTGGTGGGACTCCGAAGGGAGCAACGCTATCTTCTACGGCGGCGTCACGGGCTTTTTCGCCGACAACGCGGGGAAGAGCGGGTTCTCCGAACTGATGATAAACGTCCACGAAACTCCCGACGGCGACAATCTGTCCGTGCACACCTTCGGTACCAGGGAACGCCACCGCAACTACCATGTGTTCCTGTGGAAGAAGGAGGATTTCCTCAAAGGCGGCGACAAGCGCCGCGTCTCGACTGACGACGAGAGCCTTCTGGTCGTGCACGTCATGCGCTGTTGGGTTGGCATGGATGGTGCGCGCTTCGTGCTGCTGGAAGCAGACCCGTCCAACCCGTCCGGCCCCGGCCGGTTCTACATCTCGGAATACGACTTCGGAAACGAAGAAGCTCAACAGGTTTTCAGAGACAGTACACAGGGGAAAGTCTTCAGCGTCTGCCCGATGGACACACGATGGGCCGAGTACAACCCCAAAGCGCCGTACGACATCGTGTTCGAAAGGGAGAACGCAGTCTACGAAGAGCACCAGTTCAGGGACATTCGCGCGGCGGGATATTACGTGGCGAAGCATGAATGGGCTGCGGTCAGCCAGGGCGCCAAGACATACGCCTTTGAACTCTACGCCACGGTGCATCGACCGGAACGGCCGAGTGAGAGCCTGGCGATGGCACGCGTCGCACCGTCGGCGAGCGGCGAGGGAATCCTACCGTTCTACATCAGCAAGTGCGAGATCCCGTATGCGCTGTGGAGCAAGGTGCGGCGGCCGGCTGTCGCACAGATGTACGGAAACGAAGAGCACTACCCTTACATCACCGATCGCGACGGCGACATGGGGAGCATGGACTACGCCCCCCCCGACGAGGGGCTGAAAGAACACGGCGCCGCTGAGCCGGTCACAGACATCACCTGGCTGGACGCGGTGGCCTGGTGCAACATGCTGTCGGAATACGAGGGCAGGGAGCCGTGCTACTACTTCACACCGAGTTTTGACACCGTGTTCCGGCGGGTCAGGGAAAGGCGAATGTACCAGAGGGACGCGTGGTACGTCCCGAAGGTCTACGTCAAATGGGACGCGGACGGATATCGGCTTCCCACAGATGGGGAGTGGCTGGCCGCCGGTGGTCAGTGGTCAGTGGCGGGTGGCCAGAGCGCCTGGATCGGGGAGAACAGCGGAGGGGCGACGCATCCTGTCGGGACGAGGGAACCCAACGAGTTCGGCCTCTACGACATGGCGGGCAACGTGTGGGAGTACGTCTGGGACGTCGGGGAGTCGTACCAGGAGGAGGAGGAGATCGGCTGCCGGGGAGAGCACGTTGCGCTCGGCGGGGACTTCAACTATCCGGCCGACCCGATGACGATGTCCGCCTCTCCCTATGGCGACGAACCGCATAAGGGGAACTACAACATAGGCTTCCGTGTAGTCCGCAGCACCACGGGCGCCAGGCCGGCGCTTGCGGCCGACGTCGAGCGCAATCCGTCCGGCACCCCGCCTGTATGGGCATTCAAGGCAGGGGACAAGAGCACGGGCAAGACCCTCGAGCGTCTGCCTGAGGGGCAGACCGTTCTGGACGTGGTTCAGATCCCGGAGGCCGACTACGTGCGTTGGGACACGGCGAAGGTGTACGCCTCGCCCTTCCACGTGGCGAAGCGTGAGGTCTCGTATGGGAAGTGGAAGCAGGTCTATGACTGGGCCGTCGCAAAGGGCTACGAGTTCAACAAAGACGGCGACATGGGCAGCATGGACCGGGAGACGGGCAGGCACGTCCACAGCCCGGACGAGCCGGTCACGGACATCAACCGCTTCGATGCCATTCTGTGGTGCAACGCGCTGAGCGAGATGGAGGGGCGCAAGCCGTGCTACTACGACGGGGGGGGCACGGCGGTGACTCGCAGGGCGCATCAATACCGCCGGGTCTGGACGCATCTGCCGGCAAAGTATAAGGAGCCTCAGTTCACGCCGCTTGATTTCGACGTGATGAGTCGTCTCGACAAGCTGAGCAACTGGCATTGCAGCGTGGACTGGTCGGCCGACGGCTATCGCATTCCCACGATGGCCGAGTGGATCGTGGCGTGCAAGGCGGGGACGACGACCCGATGGTACTGGGGAGACGAGTTCGACGTTGAGGGCAGATACGCCTGGTCCGCAGAGAACAGCGGCGGCAAGACCCACCCCGTCGGTTTGCTCGGGCCGAATGCCTTCGGACTGCACGACATGATGGGCAACGTCTTCGAGTACTGCTGGGGACAGGACCCGGGCGGCAAGAAGCAGCAGTTCCACGAGACCTGGAACCCGAAAGGAGAGGCGGAGTGGCGGGGAGAGTTGCTCCACCACGTCGTGCGGGGCGGTTCGTTCCGCTACTCCAGTTACTGGTGGCGGGCCTTTCTTCCGGACGGCTACGGCAAGACCGTCCGCTGCTTCAGCCTGAAGGGCTACCCGGAGATCGGCTTCCGACCGGTGCGGTGCGAGGCGCGGACCCACCGCAAGAGCGGCTCGGAGATGCCTGAGTTCATCCAGGTACTCGACGTGAACCTCAAAGAGGCCGTGACGCCTCTTCAGGGGGCGACGCACCGCGCGAACCTCCAGCGCACCGGTGTGCACTACACGGCCAGCCTTCGCAAGCGACCGGAGATCAAATGGGCTTTCCAGACCGGCGATGCCATATGGGCCCAGCCTGTTGCCACGCGGGGACGCGTCTACGTCTTCAGCGAGGACGGTTTCATATGCGGCCTGGATGACGAGAGCGGCGAGGAACTCTGGCGCTATAAGACCGCCGGCGGGCCTGTCACCGACAGCAAAGACTGGCGCAAGGGGAGCATTCGGCCTCCGGGACCGACGATCAAGGACGGCATACTCTACATCGGTGACAATGCAGGCTACGTCTATGCTCTGGACATACGGACGGGCCGGCCCAAGTGGAAGACCACCGTGCGGGGAGGGCAGTTCGCGCCCGGCTCGCCCGTGCCGGTCTACGGGGCGGTCTTCGTCTACATCGGTTCGTACACCGAGGACGGAGGGCTTTTGGCCCTCCACGGGGAGACCGGCCAGGTGCTCAACGTCTACCGCAACACCTTCTGGGGCAGCTGGCAGTCCTTCGCCTTCGCCCAGGGGAAGCTGTTCATGGCCAACCACGTCGCGGGCAGCATGCTGGACCTGCGCAGCGGAGAGCGCCGCAGCTTCGGCGCCTCGTCCTGGCATTCGGGCTACAACACGCCCGTTGTCGGTGACGGCAGGCTCTACCTGGTTGGCCAGGGCTTTGGAGCCGCCGATTTCCGCTCGGGCATGCCCATCTTCTACACACCTATCGAAGGGGATACGCTGAAGTCGACGGAGTCGGCGGAGGGCAGGAGCGAGAACACGCTTGCACTATGGAACGACGCGGCCTTTTTCGCCAACCAGGCGGGCTACGCCTATGCTTACGACGCGCTGACCGGGAAACGCCTGTGGCGCACCGGACTCGGCTCAAGGGTGCGCAGCGCGCCGTCGATAAGCACCGACTCCCCGGAGGGTCAGGATGCCGTGGTCTACGTCGGCTGTGACGACGGCAGAATCTGGGCGCTGGACGCCGTCGATGGCGGGAAGCTGTGGAGTCTCGACACCGGCGCGAGCGTCAAGGCCGATCCGTGGATCAGCGAGGGCGTGCTCTACGTCGCCAACAGCGACGGAAAGCTCCTCGCATTGGTGGACGACTCCGTGGCAGGAATGCCGTAGGGATCGCACGTACGGAGGGCAGCCGGCTGGCGTTCTGCGCGGCAGCTCCGGGACAGCTGCATGGGAAGACGTGGAATGGGGGCCGTGAAAACTGGGGAGCTTACGCTCGGGAAAGGCAAGGTCAGTGTGACAGTGACCATCGCTGCGCCATTCTCCTTGCCGGGATGGGAGGAGCCTCGCAGAACGTTCTTGCTTGCCTTCATAGTGTTGTGGAACGCATCGCTACAGGTGATCGGGACGGGACAATGCACAAGAATCCGAAACACAGCCGTGCTGGCTCACTCGCAATAGCGCTGGCGGGACTTGCGCTGCTGACATCCGGCATGCCGGCGGCCTGCCACGCGGGGGACGTTCGGCTGCTGCTGCCGCCCGATGACCCGCGTGCCGCACTGCTTCAGACCACAGACCTGCTCCTGACGCGCGTGGAAACCGTGGAGCAGGCGCTCGCGGCCGACGGCGGCGTCGCGGTCGTGGACGCCACGCCGGAGAACCTGAGGCACGTGGCCGCTATGAGGGAACGGCTGGACTCCTTCACGCAGGCCGGCGGGTGGCTCGTGCTGTGGGGGCTCACACCGGAGGGGCTGGAGACGTTCAACCGCATCGTCGGGGTCGAGCACCTGATCCGCCCGTTCGAGATGGAGGAGGTGGAGATGCCGCTCAGGGCCGACCCTCTGCTCAAAGGCGTGCGGCGCCGTGACTTCTTCATGCTGGCCGGGAGGCCGTCCGGTGGTGTGGTGCCGGTTGAGCTCCGGGTGGACGACGCCTGGACCTACGTGGTGGACTACGACGACGTCGCGCCCTTCTGCAAGCTGCCCGGCCCGGACTACTGGGGGGCGACGCCGGGCGAAGCCGTGCCCGGTCAGCCGCATTGTCCCCGCAGCATGGTCAACGGCCTCACATACCAGTGGCGTTTCGCCTTCCTGATCCGGCTGGACCGGGAGGAGCCGACCGAATGGCCCATCGAGCTGCCCCGCAAGGAGGAGGTGGTGCAGTTCTCCCTCATGCCGTCGGTGATGTTCTACAGGATCAACAAGATGCGCCTCGACTTCCATGACGCCAGGCCGCCCGTGGAACTGGAGCTGGAGCACGTTCGCGAGAGGCAGGACTTCAAGATGGAGGCCCGCAAGACCGAGAAGGTGACCATAGCCATAACGGACTACCAGGCCTTCGAGGACACGCAGCGAACGCTGGGCGTGGTGAATCTCTGGCTGAAGGTCAAGCGGTCGGAGGAGTTCTACGCGAAGGTGCATCCGCTGGTCAACATCGGCGTCCTGGTCAATTACCCGATGGGCAAGGGGGGCATCGTTCTGAATCAGATGAACGTGCTCGAAGAGGAGCCGCTCGCGCGCAACGAGGTGCAGAAGCGCAGCATCGTGGCGGGCCTTCTGGAGAATCTCAGCAGCCAATAAGCCCTGTCCCAGAGCCATTCTGCGCTGCGACGAGGCGCGCTCTTCTGAGACCGTTGCACGCGAGGCGCAGACCCCGGCCACCCCCCGGACCCCCAAGCAGAGCTTGACAGGAGACATGGGATGACGGCAAGGGAAGCAGCAGCATCCAGACAGGCCACTGACCGGAGGCCCGCTGAGGCCCAGCATGGGAAGGGCTTCTTCCCCATCATGAACTGGGATGAACCACAGATGGAGGAGGAAAGGAATGCCCAAATGCTGCAAAGCCTCCAGGAGTGCAATTTCACGGTGGCCGGCTTTGTTGCGCCGGACCGGTTGCCGGTCTGTGAGGAACTGGGCCTGAAGGCGATAGTCACAATCCCGGGAGGGCCTCACAGGCGGAAGGCCGGGCCGTGCCAGAAAGCATAGGGCAGCAGGCGGGAGACTGGAGGCCGGCGGCAGCCCTCGATCCGCCGGACGGCCGCCGCGGGGCGGGCAGGTCTGGCGGCCGATCCGCCTCCGTCCCGCGACGGCGGGAGTGCCGAAACTGCGGCAAGACGACGACGTGGCAGAAGTAGGCTGTAAGGTAATCGGCTGCTTGACAAGTAGGGCGTGTCGCAGTAATCTGTCGGTGCATTGTGGTGTTTCTGCTCCCTTTGCGGGAAGGAGGTGGTGCAGATGACCATGGAACAGAGACAGCGTTTCGTTATCTGCGTGGCGGTTACCGCACACCTCCTGGCGGGAGGGCCGCAGTGAGCTAACCCCAGAGGCGTCAGCGTCCGCCGAGTATCCAGGCGGTCACGTTGCGGGAAGTCCGCGCGTGGCCGCCTTATTGTTTCCGGGAGAAGCTGCACAATGATTGAACCAACGCATGGCGCTGGCAGGGCAGAGGAAGCTGTTGGCGTTCGCTGGCAGACGGCTGAGGACGAGCACGGGGAGTCCGTAGTCTGCGCTGCGGACCACCCAGGTGGCCGACTGCGCAACCTCCATTGGCCGCAGCCGCCCACCATCAAGGGGTTCCCATGTAGGATCCTCGTCGGCGAGACCGGCGGTAAGATCATGGGTCGTGCCATCCTGGAGACCGTCTACCCGCCGTTCGCCGAGATCCAAAACATGCACGTCCTGGAATCCCACCGCGGCCGGGGTGTGGGCGGTGCGATGATCGATGAGTGCATTGCTCAGGCTGGCAGGATGGGTTTTATGGCCGTGTTCCTCCAGACACACAGCGACTATGGCCCCGCGCAGCGGCTCTATGCGCGCAAGGGCTTCTTCCTGGCGGGCAAGGCGCAGATGCTCCGGCTGGTGCGGTTTCTCAACCTGCCCGTCCTCGACGCGTTCCTACATCAGCACCCGCTCGGCACATACTCGGCCTCGCCGGCTGAAGGGGACGGCGCGTGGTCCCTAGTCTGGTCGGACTGGGTCTCGGGCGACCGGCTCCAGCTTACGCTCACTGGCGGTACGTGCGACAAGGACAGCGACGGCCACAGTCCCGGCCTGCGGACGCTGTCGCTGAGTAACGGCGAGACAACCGCTTCCGTGCAGCTCGATGGTCCAAGAGAGGCGGCAAAGGGCAGTACCGTTGAACTACGACTGTCAGTGCACAATGAGGGGGCACAGACCGTGCGACTGTGCACAAGGCTACTGCTTCCGCCCGGGTGCGAGGCACGAGGGGAGTGGTCGCGGCATGGTCCGGTGCTGGAGCTGGAGCCCGGAGGGGATATCTGCTCCCGTGTCGAAGTTGCTTTGACGGATGACCTGGATACGGAGCCGCTTGTCTACGCGTCCTTCGGATCCCTCCAGCTCACCGTAGAAGTATTCCTG
>CAZQEQ010000042.1:0-28468 GCA_964592385.1 uncultured candidatus Brocadiaceae bacterium
AGGCAAAAAAAAGAGAGGCCGGCCGGTGGCCGACCTCTCCTGGCTCTTGTAAGGTTGAGTTACTGCCACTCGCAGCCAGAGTATACCTTGATTTTGCCGTTCTCGAGCCAGTCCAGGAACCAGCAGTCTGAATCCTCCCGGTTCGCGCACTCGTCGAGACCGTGGAGGTCCATGGTGGTGCTGCCCATCTCCTCCGTCCAGCCGGCGCAGCCGAGAACCTCGCGGTCCCACGCATCAACCGGGACACCGCCGGACTCGCCGTCAACGCCGGGCCAGAACCACTTCTCGTCACCGTTATAGTTGCAGTTGATCCTGCTGCTGTCTATATCCCTGTCCCTGACCTCGGAGTTGCCGACCTTGCACTCGCCGGGCTTCTGGCCGTTGGCATCGCACATCCAGTTGCCGTCAGGGCCGGGGTAAGTGTAGATGTCCGGGTCACTGCCCGCGCCGTTCTCGTCATTCGCATACGGTGAGACGTGAACGTTCGCACAGCGCCCGTACCGGTCGTCCTTGCTGGAGGAGTTGTTCTCCCACATCTCGTTGTCTTCCGTCATGAACTGCAGACACTCGACGTGGCTGTCGTAGAACAACGTGATGACGCCATCGGCGCCGTGGTTCGCCTGCTGAAGGAACCAGTGCCTGCGACTGCCGTACTTATCAAGCGTCGCTCGGTTTTCGTATTCCGCCTGGCGGGCCGTGCCGAAGTCGTAGAAGTAGTTCATCAAGCCCTCCATGTCCGGGCCGTCTGCCGCGACGGCGCGCGTGACGCCGGGGTTCTTGATGATTTGGCCGTCGATCAGGTAGTCGGGGTCCCTTTGCTCACTGACGTACGAAGTGAACGTGGAGGTCAGCCCGCACGACTCGGGAGTGGCGGTCGTCGTGGGTTCGCCGTTCCACTTGATCCCGTGGGTCTCGCCGTGGCCGGTACCTGGACAGACAAACTCGCTGTCCGACTCGGCGTACCCCGGCAGCAGCAGCGCCAGACTCAGGCTCGAGTCGAAGCACTCGTGGATTGTGCCGGCAGCGTCGCTGTCGACGCCCACGCCCCAGGCAGGAAACATGTCGCCCTTGTCGTTGCGGTACAGTGCCACGTCCAGCCCCATGACGCGCTGGTTAGCCATGCACGAGGCCCGCTGGGCCGCGCCGCGCGCGCCGCTGATGGCCGGCATCAACATGGCCGCCAGGATGGCGATGATCGCGATAACAACGAGCAGCTCTATGAGCGTGAATGCCCGTTTCATTCCCCAATCCTCCAATCCAGAACTCGTTTGCTTCGCCTGACGCCCTGGAGGACGCCAGACCCCACAGAACTTGCGTCATCTACTGCAAGCACCCCGGCTTCTCCCCGGCATCACCTCCTTCCCGGTGCAGTCGCTCACGAACTCCGCAGATGTCTCCCGCAGGCTTCTCGAATATCGTGCTTAAAGCGGTTGACTCCTGCGGCATAATGGGTTATAAGACCCATAGGCGTAAGGGCGTGGACAAGAGAAGAGGGGGAGCGGCCGCGGGCGGGTTTGAAAGGCGCTTTCGCCTCCGGTACGATCTCGTTGTCTGGACGGAGGGGACCGGAAGCCGGCCGCCGACAGGCTGCAAAAAGCCTCATGGCCCATCCCCCCTGTAGTCGGATTCCCTGGATTTTACCAGCAGGAGGGCGCTATGTCAAGCAGGAATCCGCAGCTGCAGCGGGAAATTGCGGCCCGTGTGTGGAAACTGGCCCTGGCGCGGGGGATGGGGACGAAGCGGGACATCGCGGCGTTCCTGGAGCGCGACCGCTCCCACGTCGGCCGGCTGCTGGAGGGCGAGGCGCGCTGGACCACGAAGATGCTCCACCACGTGGCGGCGAAGTTCGGCGTCCCCGTGGCGCGGCTGACCGGCGAGGCCGCCGCATCGGGCCGGCAAGTCGCCACCTATCAGACAGGCCCGGGCAGCCAGTGGGAGGTCGCCGAGGAGAGCCCGACCTACCGGGCCGTCCTGCCGCCGCCCGAATGCCTCCAGGCGTTCGTCGTGCGGGGCAATTCCGTCCGCCCCGTGGCGCATGACGGCGACCTGGTGCTGGCGCGCACCGACACGGAGCCGGCGGGCGGGGACCTGGCCCACGTGGAGCTCAGAGACGGCACGGCCATGTTTAAGAGGGTTTTCCAGCAGGAAGGGCGCTGGCTGCTGGTTCCCGTCAGCCCTCGGTATCCGGCGCGCAGCGTTCCGCCGCGCGAAGTGGTGCACGCCAGCAAGGTGTGCGGCGTCATTTTCGGCGGAGCCGAATGACGCGCGGCGCCGCGTGAACCGGGCAGACGCGGGGGAAGATGATTCTCCCTCCCCGACTTCTCCCCCTCCCGGGAGGAGTGGTGTGGGTCGGCGGGGCTCCGAAGTCCCCTCTCCCGCCGGGGGAGGGGCAGGTGAGGGCAACGCCGCCGCTTTGATTCGCCTTGCCGATTGTGCTAACATCCGGCGGTTTCGGCGGCGGCAAGGGGATGAACCTCCAAGAGCTTATCCTGGGCCTTCAGGACTACTGGGCGCGCTATGGCTGCGCCATCGTGCAGCCGTACGACGTGGAGACGGGCGCCGGCACGTTCAACCCCGCCACGTTCCTGCGCTCACTCGGCCCGGAGCCGTGGAAGGCGGCCTACGTCGAGCCGTCTCGCCGGCCGACGGACGGCCGCTACGGCGAGAACCCGAACCGCCTCCAGCGCTACTACCAGTTCCAGGTCCTGCTCAAACCCGCCCCGGACGATGCGCAGGGCATCTACCTGGACAGCCTGCGGGGCCTGGGCATCGACCTGGTCGGGCACGACGTGCGGTTCGTCGAGGACGACTGGGAGTCGCCGACTCTCGGCGCGACCGGGCTGGGCTGGGAGGTCTGGCTGGACGGCATGGAGATCACGCAGTTCACCTACTTCCAGCGCGTGGGCGGGTTCGACCTGGACCCCGTCTCCCTCGAGCTGACCTACGGCATCGAGCGGATCGGCATGTTCGTGCAGAAGGTGGCGAGCACGTTCGACCTGGAGTGGGTCCAAGGGCTGAGTTACGGCGAGGTGCACCACGAGGACGAGGTGCAGTTCTCGCGCTACAACTTCGACCAGGCAGACGTGGAGACGCAGCTTCGGGCGTTCGAGATGTTCGAGGCCGAGTGCCGCCGATGCCTGGGGGCGGACCTGGTGCTGCCCGCGTATGACTGCGTGCTAAAGTGCTCCCACGCCTTCAACCTGCTGGACGCCCGGGGGGCGATCAGCGTCGCCGAGCGCACCAGCTATATAGGGCGCGTGCGCGAGCTGGCGCGGGCGGTGGCGGAGGGCTACCTGGCGATGCGCGAGCGGCTGGGCTATCCGTTGCTGCGGCAGGGCGGGCAGGACACCTGAACCGCTCACCTGACCATCTCTTCTGCCTTTTGACAGCCGATCCCCGCCCCATATAATCGGTCCTGCTCTGGAGCGAACCGGATCGCCACCTGATGGAGACGCAGCCATGGGCTATCTGATGGGGATTGACGTGAGCACGACGGGCGCGAAGGCCCTCCTGTGCGACGAGCAGGGGCAGGTCGTCGCCACCGTCACGACCGAGTATCCATGCTACTCCCCGAAGCCGCTCTGGAGCGAGCAGGACCCGGAGGACTGGTGGCGGGGCACCTGCGAATCCGTCAAGAAGGTCATCGCCCGGGCGGGGATAGACGGCAAAGAGGTGCGGGGGATCGGCCTGAGCGGGCAGATGCACGGCCTGGTCATGCTCGACGCGGACCACGAGGTGATCCGCCCGGCGATCCTGTGGAACGACCAGCGCACCGCCGCCGAGTGCGCCGAGATGACGGAGAGGGTCGGCGCCGAGCGGCTGCTGGAGCTGGCCTGCAACCCGGCCCTGACCGGCTTCACCGCCCCGAAGATACTCTGGGTGCGCAACAACGAGCCGGCCAACTACGAGGGGTGCCGCAAGGTCCTGCTGCCGAAGGACTACGTGCGCTTCCGCCTGAGCGGCACGTTCGCCACCGAGGTCAGCGACGCCAGCGGGATGCTGTTGCTGGACGTCCGGGCGCGCGACTGGAGCCGGGAGATCCTGGACAGGCTGGAGATCGACAGGGGGCTGCTGGCGGACTGCTACGAGTCGCACGAGCCGAGCGCCGAGGTCAGTCCGTCGGTGGCCGATGAACTGGGCCTGGCGCCGGGCACGCCGATCGTGGGCGGCGGGGGCGACCAGGCGGCCGGTGCCGTCGGCAACGGCATCGTGCGCAGCGGCGTCATCAGCGCGACGATCGGCACCAGCGGGGTGGTCTTCGCGTTCAGCGACGAGCCGGCAGCCGACCCCGAAGGCCGGCTGCACATGTTCTGCCACGCCGTGCCGGGCAAGTGGCACCTGATGGGCGTCGTGCTCAGCGCCGGCGGCTCCTTCCAATGGTACCGCAACAACATGGCGGAAATGGAGCGAGCGCAGGCCGAGCGGGAGGGCGTTGACCCCTACGAGGTGCTCACGCGCGAGGCCGCCGAGGCGGTCCCCGGCGCCGAGGGGCTGCTGTTCCTGCCGTACCTGACGGGCGAGCGGACCCCGCACGCCGACCCGAACGCCCGCGGCGCGCTGGTCGGCCTGACCCCGCGGCACGGCAAGAACGAGGTCATCCGCAGCATTGTGGAGGGCATCACCTACGCCATGAAGGACTCGCTGGAGATCATGGCCGCGCTCGGCGTCGAGGCCCGGGAGATACGCCTGTCCGGCGGGGGCGCACGGAGCGAGTTCTGGCGCCAACTCCAGGCCGACGTGTACGGGCATCCGGTCTGCACGATCAATGCGAGCGAAGGGCCGGCCTACGGCGTCGCCCTGCTCGCCGGCGTCGGGACGGGCGTCTGGGCCACCGTGCCCGAGGCGTGCGACCAGGCCATCAGCGTCACCAGCAGCTACGCCGTCAACGAGGACAATGCCGCGGTGTACCGCGGGTTCTACCCCATTTTCCGGCAGCTCTACCAGTCGCTCAAAGGCGACTTTGGCGCGATAACGCGTAAGGTGGCACAGCTTCACCCGTAGTGCCCCAGGCGCCGCCGGACGGAAAGGAGTGAGAACGGCATGCGTGTATCCGGACGTTTGCCGACATGGCTGGGGGGCCTCCTGATCCTTGGCGTCTGCTCCGCGCTCGCCTGCCGCAGCGCCCGCGCCGCCGAGGCGAGGCATCTGGTCGCGGGCGAGGACGTACGGCCGGGGCTGCTGGCGTTGCTTGGGTGCCCCGACGGTGCGGTCGCGGCCGGGCTGCGCCTCGACGGCAAGTACGTCGTCCATGCCCTCACGGACGACGAGGAGGCGTTGCGGGGGCTGCGCGAGGGCATCCGGGGCGCCGGCGTCTGCGGCAGGGCGTCCGCCGAGCTTCACGACATGCGCGCGCTTCCCTACGCGGACGATCTGGTCAACGTCATCGTCGCGGAGGACTGGGCGTCGCTGCGGAGCAAGGGCCTGAGCGTCGCGGAGGTCTACAGGGCGCTCGCGCCGTACGGCACGGCGTTCCTGGAGAGGGCATCTGCCGCCGACGTGAAGGCGGGGCTCGATGGCGAGGCGGCCGGGGTCACGCAGGTTGAGGGCTGGGTGCGCATAGACAAGCCCTACCCCGAAGCGATGGACGAGTGGACGCAGTACGCGCACGACGCCTCGCAGACGTACGTCTCGCAGGACGGCCTGGTCGGCCCCCTGGAGAGCATACGGTGGATCGCAGGGGACAAGTTCTTCACGGGGAGGTACGTGTCGCCGAACGTGGTCTCGGCGGGCGGGCGCGTATTCTTCCTTAATAAGGACCGGGGTTACAGGGGCTGCGTGGAGTGCCGGGACGCCTTCAACGGGCTGCTGCTGTGGAAGACGGGGGAGCAGGAAGGGGTGCGTGGCTTCGCCGCGGACAGCGAAAGGCTCTACGTTCTCAAGGACGGGCTGAAGGCGTGGAGCGCGGTCACCGGCGAGCATCTCTATGATTTCGAGTCCCCGACTCCGGTCTGGCCCGCGCTCCTGCTTGATGCGGAGGCTGGTGTCATCGTGCTCGCGTCGAGCCGGGGCGGTTGGATCAAGGCGTACGCCGCCGCCACCGGCGAGTCCCTGTGGGACGCCGACGGGCTGCCCGGGGAGTGGGGGCGCAGCCACGTGGTGATCGGCGGCTCGCGGGTCTATTACGTCCATAAGGAGGTCACGGGAGAGGGCGAGGACGAGAAGGCCGTCTGCTCCATCCGTGCCCGCAACCTGCGCACGGGCGAGCAGGAGGCCGAGTTCACCGACGTCTTCGCCCCCGACGACACGCGGCACTCGGTGAGCCAGTACCTGGACGGCAAGCTCATCGCCACGGTGTCCGCCGACCAGGCCCGGGAACAGACCGTCAAGACATACGTCGTGGCCGCGACGGACGGCAAGGTCCTGTGGGACACCGAGACGGACACGCAGTTCGTCAAGAAGGGCGGCTTCCTGTACCTAAAAGGGCTCTTCTGGCGGATCATCCAGGGGCAGGACATCGCGGGCCTCGACCCGGACACGGGGGAAGTGGCCAGAACGATAGCGCCCAGGCACCAGCACACGGGCTGCAACCCCATGGTGGCCACGGCGAACTACCTTATCGGCGCGCGGATGCACCTGGTCGACGCCGAGACCGGCGAGATCTTCCGCCACACCGTGACCAGGACCTCATGCCGGGACTCCTGCCGGATGGCCAACGGCCTGGCCTACTTCCCGCGGCACACCTGCGCCTGCACCGACAGCATGAACGGCAACCTGGCCATCAGCGCGGCGCCGCAGCTTCCCGTGCAGATCGAGCCGCAGGACGCACCCTCGCGGCTGGTCAGGGGCCCAGCCTACGGGAAGGTCGCGACGGCCGCGCTCGACCCCGACGACTGGCCGACCTACCGCGCCAACGCGCAGCGGGGGGCCGTCGTCCGGGCGCCGGTCTCGCTGCCCCTCGCTCGGCGATGGGAGACGTCTGTCGGCAGGAGCGCGTCCGCGCCGGTCGTCGCGGCGGGGAAGGTTCTCGTGGCCGCGCCGGAGGAGCACAGGGTGGTCTGCCTCGACGCCGGGGACGGCGCCGCGCTCTGGTCGTTCACGACGGGGGCGCGCGTGGATTCGCCGCCCACCGTGTGCGGCGGTCTGGCGATCTTCGGATGCAGGGACGGCTGGGTCTATGCACTGCGCGCGGAGGACGGCGAGCTGGCCTGGAAGCTGCTGGCCGCGCCGGCGAAGCGCCGCATAGTCGTGCAAGAGCAGGTCGAGTCGGTCTGGCCGGCCTTCGGCAGTGTGCTGGCGGAGGGCGGCCTGGTCTACGTCTCGGCCGGGCGGCACGTGGACATTGACGGCGGCATATGGATGTACGCGCTGGAGCCGGCCACGGGCAAGGTGGTCTGGGCGAGGAACGTCCGCAACCCGGACCACACCGTCGAGCACGCCATCAGCTCGCGCCTGCGCGGCGAGGGCGCGATAAACGACGTGCTGCGCAGCGACGGGGCACACGTTTACACGGCGGGCGACTTCGAGAAGGTGGCCTTCAACCTCGAGACGGGCGAGAAGGTGCCGAAGGTCACCGGGCTGCCGATCCTCTCGACCGCTAACGACATGCTCATGCCCGCCGGCGACAGGGCCCTCCCCGGCGGCTGGGGGGACCCGACCAACGCTTCGGTCACGTGGGTCTATCACCCCGGGCCGCGCAAGCTGGGCATGTTCTGGCAGGACTACCACAGCCCGGTCAGGACCTCGCCACGCTTCGACATCGCCGCTGATTGGGGCTACGCGGCCGACCTGATTGTCTTCGACGGCGAGCGCGTCTTCGGCGCGGGCCGCGAGCAGGACCCGAAACGCGAGAAGCTGGCTGTCTTCGGCAAGCCGTCCGGGGAGGCCGCCGTTTGGCTCGCGGACCCCGGCGAGGAAACCTCGCGGCTTCAGGGGATGCTCGTGGCCGGGAACGTGGCCGCGGTCGCGTTCGGCGGCCCCTACGAGGTGGACGGGGCGGAGGTGACGCGCGGCAGGATACGGTTCTACTCCGCTGACAACGGCGAGAATCTCGGCGAGGTCCAACTGGACCACGCTCCGCGGTGGGACGGCATGGCCGCGGCGGGAGGGCGGCTCTACGTCAGCACCGAGGACGGCAAGGTGATCTGCCTCGGAGGGGAGTGAGGTCACGGGCTGAGCGCGCCGATCGGCGCGGCCGAGATTACCGCGCTTTCGCCGATTTTAAGTCTTGACATGGGCCGTTTGCCGCATATAATCAAGGTTTCTGTCCGTGGTGGCAGTCCGGTGGGCGAACCCGCCGCCACGGGACGCTGAACGCCCGGGTGCCGAATTGCACTTCTCCAGTGCACGCCGGGTCTTGTCAATACAGCAACGTCGGCTCTACCCTTGCGCTCAGACGGCGCGCCCTTTTTCCGAAGATTATGGTAGAGCCCTGTCGTTCCGAAATCGCAGGGGAAAGTAGTATGCCAAGGAAATCTCGGAAAGAAACGAGCAAGGAAGATCTCCGCTCCGTCCGCCTGGAGACCATCAGGCAGAGGCACAAGAAGCTCATTCTTGAGCCAAGGCGGGCGCTCATGGCCGGGTTGGACGATGACATGGGCTACCCGCTGGACGACTACGGTGAACCCGACGAGCTGGAGCTGGTCGAGGTGTCGGGTTTCGGCGAGTTCTAAGCCGGGCTTCCCTTTGATCCCGCCTCTTTGGCGCCGCAGAGCCTGACCACCAGGTCCTCCACCCACACGCGCTCCTCACCTGACCGGATCGAAGCCGTCTTGAGCTGGTAGTCGGCGTCCGCCAGCAGCGTGAGCTGCTCGGCCAGCCGGGTCTCCGGCAATTGGCCGGCCGTGCGGACCCCGCGGCGAATGACGAAGCCGGGCAGGCGCGTGGCGCGGCCTATCTGCTGCTGCGAGGCGCCATCCTCGTGCAGCCGCTTGATCTGCCACAACTGGCGGACCTGCCGGGCCAGGACGGCCACGATCCCTGCCGGCGCTTCCCCGGCGAGCAGGAGCCTTTCGCAGAGCTGAAGCGCCCCCGCGGCATCCCGGCGGGCAAGGAGGTCGCCCAGCTCGAAGACGGACCGCGACCGTGCCTGGGGGACCACATCGTCCACGTCGCGCACGGTGATCTGGGCGCCGGAGTCGCAGTAGGCGCTGAGCTTTTCCAACTCGGTTTGCAGGGCGAGCAGGTTGGGGCCGACGGACTCGATCAGCACTTTCGCGGCGTCCGGCGTGATCGGGCTGCCCATCTCACGGGCGGTCGAGCGGAGCCAGGACTCGGCGTCCCGCCACTTCACGGTCGAGCAGTCTATGACCGGACCGTTGGATTCGACTGCGCCCGTTGAGGCCAGACGCCGGTCGAGCTTGGTCGTCAGCAGAATGACCGTGCCGGTCGGGCCGGGCCGCTCCAGGTACCGGCAGAGCCTCTTCCCGTGCGCGCGAAGGAAGGCGTCGCCATCCTCGACGATGACCACGCGCCGGCCTGCCATTCCCATGAACGGGACGGTCCTGAGTTCGTCGAACACGTCGCGCGCCTCGGGCACGCCCTCGATCCGTTTGACGGTGCTTCCGGGCTGGTCGTCCGGCGCGAGGTGGTCCAGCAGGAGCCTCAGGCTCCGGGAGCGCAGCGCCTCGTCCTCCCCGACCAGGACGTAAACGGGCATTGGCGTGGAGCCCCCCAGTTGCCCGGCCAGATCGAGCGCGCTCACGGTTGCCATTCGTCGTCCCCCTTGCCTGCCGGTCTGCAAAGTTTAGACGTCCCGGCCGGAGCTTGCAAGGGAGCGACCGGTGGCATCGTTTTGAAACTTCGCTCGGAGCGAGTATACTCTGGATTTCTGCTCGATTGTGCTGTCCTCGAGCCCAAACGTACCAGGCGAAGGAGAACGACAATGGAAGTGCGACTGCCCGAGCGCCTGCGCAACCTGCCGCCCCATCTGTTCGCCGAGCTTCGGCGCAAAGTGGCGGCCGCGCGCGAGAGGGGCGTGCGAATCATCACTCTGGGCATAGGCGACCCGGACCAGCCCGCGCCCGATCCGGTCGTGGCGGAGCTGTGCCGGGCCGTTCAGGACGCTGCGGACCCGAACCGCCATCGCTACGGCTGCGACCGGCCCGCAGAGGAGCTGCCGGAGGCGATCCGCGAGTTCTACAGGCATCGGTTCGGCGTCACGCTCAAGGAGGACCAGGTCATCGCGACGATGGGGTCCAAGGACGCCATCGCCAAGTTCTCCATGGCCACGCTGAACCCGGGCGACCTGGTCGTCGCGCCGAGCCCCGGCTACCCGACCTACAACAGCGGCACGGTCTTCGCGAGCGCCGTGACGCACTACACGCCGCTGCTGGCAGAGAACGGTTTCCTGGTGAACTTCGACGCGATCCCGCGCGAGGTGCGGCGCCTGGCCAGGGTCCTCTGGCTCAACTATCCGAACAACCCCACGACCGCCACGGCGGAACTGGAGTTCTTCGAGAGGGCGGTCGAGTTCGGCCGACGGCACGACATCCTCATCGCCCACGACAGCGCTTACAGCGAGAACACTTACGACGGCTACCAGGCCCCGAGCATCCTCCAGGTGGAGGGCGCCGACGAGGTGGCGGTCGAGTTCTTCTCCCTGAGCAAGGCGTTCTGCATGACCGGGTGGCGCGTCGGCGCGATGGTCGGGAACGAATCGGCCGTCGCCGCCCTGCGGACCGTCAAGGAGAACGTGGACAACGGGACGCTTCGGGCGGTGCAGTTCGCCGCAGCGAAGGCCCTGTCGGTCGCCGAGGACCTGAAGCCGGCCATAAACGCCGTCTATCAGCGGCGCCGGGACATGGTGGTTGACGCGCTGAATGCGAACGGCTGGTCCATCCCGAAGCCTCGGGGCACGACCTACGTCTGGGCTGCGGTGCCGGCCAGGTACCAGGGGTCCAGCATCGCGTTCGCCGAGGACCTGCTGGAAAGGAGCGGCGTCGTCGTCACGCCCGGGCTCGGCTACGGCCAGTGGGGCGAGGGTTTCTTCCGCGTCTCCCTGACGTACCCGGACGAGGTGCTCCAGGAGGCCCTCGACCGCATCACCGAAGCGCACCTGTAGGCCGACATGCTGGAGAACACATTCTGTCACGTGCCGGGCATAGGCCCGAAGACGGAACGTCGGCTCTGGCGCTCCGGGGTATGCTGCTGGCGGGACGCCCTGGAGCGCAGGGCGGCCGGCGTGTCCCCGGCAAGGACGGAGTCCCTTGCGGCCTCGCTCCGGGAGTCCGTCGCCCGCCTGGACGAACGCGACGCCCGCTATTTCCACGAGCGCCTGCCCTCCCGGGAATCCTGGCGCATGTTCCCGGCGTTCCGCGATTCGGTCGCCTACGTGGACATCGAGACCACCGGTCTGGGCGGCCCCGGCGACTACATAACGACCATCGCCCTCTACGACGGACGGCGCGTCAGGACCTACGTCCACGGGGAGAACCTGGAGGATTTCCGCCAGGACATCGCGGACTACCGGCTGGTCGTGACGTACAACGGCAAGACGTTCGACTTCCCCTTCATCCGCAACTACTTTGGCCTTGCCATGAATCACGCCCACGTGGACCTGCGCTACGTGCTGCACTCCCTGGGCTTCAGCGGCGGCCTGAAGGGGTGCGAGAGGCAGCTCGGCCTGGACCGGGGCGACCTGGACGGGATTGACGGCTACTTCGCCGTCCTGCTGTGGCGCGACTTCCGCCGCAGCGGCGACGAGCGCGCCCTTCAGACGCTGCTCGCCTACAACGCGGCGGACGTGGTCAACCTGGAGGTCCTCATGGTGCGGGCCTACAACATGAAGGTGGCAGACACGCTCTTTGCCGGGACGCACAGCCTGGACTGTCCGGCGAGTCCGGAGCTTCCCTTCCAGCCGGACATGCCGACGGTGGAGAGAATCAGGCGGGAACACGGCTTCTTCTGACGGGCTCACCGGTGTAGCACGGGCGTCTTCGCCCGTGGCGTTCTCAGCCGGGGGCGGCTGAGCTACATCTTTCCGGCTCCCAGTGGGCCTTCAACATCGAGATGGCGGGCTCATGTGCCACTCGTGCTCCTCCTCCTCGTTCTCGTCCTCGCTGGCATGGGGACAATGTCGAGGGCGGGGACGACGACGACGACGAATGGCCCGCTTGCCCCGCATCTCAATCGTGAACTTGCGCTGCAGAAAGCTCTCGCCGGGGGCTGCCCGTTACGGCCCGGCGGAGGGGGGCTGAGCGGACGGCAGGGAATAGACCTTGCCGTGGAAGCGCAGGTCCAGGTACTCGACGCCCTGGAGGCCCGGATACTCGCTGAGCTTGCTCAGGAGCATCTCGACCTTCTGTGCGTCGGGCATGGCGGAGGGCAGTGCTTCGAGCCCCTCGACCTGCTCGTAGACGGATGATTGGCCCCACTTGACGACGGCGCCGCCGGCCGTGTGCAGGACGATGTCGGGCTCGGTGCTCCGGCGGCCTACGCCGGTCACGTCGATGCTGGTGACGGTCAGTTCGTCGAACACGCCGCGCCCGCGCAGGAAGGCGCTCAGCCGCGCGCCGACCTCCATGCGGGGACTGTTCCACGGACAGCCGGCGGCCGGAGGATCGCGCAGAAGCTGGTCTTCAATGACCGGCGTCGCGTTGGCCTGCCATTCTTCGGGCGGGCGGAATACGTCGTCGGGCAGCCAGTAGGCTTCTCGGTCGAGCAGGTAGCGCTCCCCCTGCCACAGGGCGACTGCGACCGGCTTGCGGAAGGTCGCCTTGATGATAAGCTTGTCGGGCAGGGTCCTCTGGACCTCGGTGACGTCCAGCACCCACGGACAGGCGCGAAGCTCGTGCTGGACGGCCGTCGCGACGTCGCTCTCGAACAGCGATGCCGCCTCCGGCAGGGCCTTGAGCTGCTTGCGCAGTTCGAGCGTCATCCGGTCGCAGTCCACCCACTCCGGGCAGCCGGTCAGGGCCAGTCCCCGCAGGTTCAGGCGGAACTCGGGCCGGCTGGTGATCGCGTCCCACAGGCGCACGGCGCCGAGCCAGGCGCCCGCGACGATGAGTGCGGCGATGACCGCCACCAGGGCGATACGGACAGCCACCTGCACGCCCGGCCGGGGGGGCTTGCTGTGGGTGCTGTTGGGCTTGCCGCGTTTTGCCATGGGGCCTGATGCGGGTTACGCGCTCCGCCTGCGCTGCAGGAGTTCCCGGGCGGTGTCCCGCGCGGCGGCGCGCACCACTCTGTCGCACAACTCGCTGAAGCCCACCCCGGCGTGTTCTGCCGCCATCGGGAGCAGGCTCCGCGGAGTGAATCCCGGTATCGTGTTGATTTCCAGCACGCTGAGCGCGCCGTCGTAGCCGTAGAGCATGTCCACCCGGGCCATGTGCCTGCAGCCCAGGGCCTGGTAGGCGCGCAGTGCGGCGTCGCTGGCCTTCCGGTAAATTGTGGGCAGGAGCGCGACCGGGCAGATGTATCTGGTCTGGTCGTCGTCGTACTTGGCCGTGTAGTTGAAGAAGTCCTGCCGGGGGACCAGTTCGATGATGGGCAGCGCCTGTCCCTCCAGGATGCCCACGGTCAGCTCGCGGCCGCGCACGTAGCGCTCGACCAACACGAGGTCGCCCTCGCGGCGGGCGCCCGCCAGCGCGTCGGGCATTGCCTCCCGTGTCTTGACGATGCTCACGCCCAGGCTCGACCCGGACGCCGCGGGCTTGCAGACCACGGGGTATCTGAACTCCTCCGTCTGGGCGAGGACCGAGTTCACGCTCTGCTCGGGCGTCACGGCGAAGTAGTCCGCCGTGGGGACGGAATGGCGCACGAACAGCCGCTTGCTGGCGAGCTTGTTCATGCCGAATCGGCTGGCCTTCGGGCCGCTGCCGGTGTAGGGGAGGGCCATGTCCTCCAGCACTTGCTGGACCGTGCCGTCCTCCCCGAAGGGGCCGTGAAGGGCGACGAACACGACGTCGGGTCCCAGTTCGGCCAGGCCCGGCAGCGTGCGGCCCTTGACCTCGTACGGGATGACCTGGTGGCCGGCCCGGGCGAGCCCTGAAGCCACCGCGCGCCCGGACCTCAGGGACACGGTGGACTCGCCGCCCACGCCGCCCATCAGGACCGCTACCTTGAGATTCTGCACAGAGTCCATACGCTTCCTCCTCAGGCGGCCCGCTCCTGAGCGGGCCAGTGTCTGACCTCCAGTTCCAGTTGGATTCCGAACCGCAGGCGAACGGCCTGCTCCATGACCGCGATGAGGGCGAGGACGTCGCCGGCCGTGGCGCCGCCGCGGTTCAGTATGAAATTCGCGTGTTTGTGCGAGACCTGGGCGCCGCCGATCCGGCGCCCTTTCAGGCCGCACAGGTCGAGCAGTCTCCCGGCCGAAGCGCGCGGAGGGTTCTTGAAGATGCAGCCGGCGCTGTGACCGCCAAGCGGGTGTCGCTCCGCCCGGGCCCTGGCGTAGGTGTCCATCTGGCGGGCGATAAGGCGGCGGTCGCGGGGCTCCAGCGCGAACTCGGCTTCCATGACGATGCACCCGTTCAGGTCCGCGCTGCGATACGAGAAGTCCACCTCCCGGGCGGGCACGGACAGCGTCCGACCGTCCGGCCGCATCAGGCGAAGGCGGCTCAGGGGATCGGAGACCTGGCGCCCCCAGGCCCCCGCGTTGCCGGCGACGGCGCCGCCCACGGTGCCCGGCAGGCCCGCCAGGAACTCCAGCCCGCCGAGTCCGTTCTCCTTGCAGGTGGCCAACAGGCGCGCGGTCGCCGCCCCGGCGCCGGCAGTCACCGTTCGCAAGCCGGTGCGTGCGATCCTGCCGAACGCCGCCCCGGTAACGTGGACGACCGCGTAGGGGAGCGGGCCGTCGTCGATCAGCAGGTTCGAGCCGCCGCCCAGCACGCGCCAGGGGATGCCCTCGCGGCAGCACTCGGCCAGCGCGGCGCGCAGCTCGGCGGCGGCGCGCGGGCGGAAGTAACGCAGCGGCGTCCCGCCCAGGTCGAGGGACGTCAGCCGGCTGAGCTGCATGATCTTCGCCATGCGCCTGTCAGGCCGCGATCTGGCGGCGTCCTTTGCGTTCGATCAGGGGAATGATGTCGCGGGCAAGCTGCCAGATGTTGCCCGCTCCCATGACGAGCACCACGTCGTCGGGGATGACGTCGCCCACGATGATGTCCTTCATGTCGTCGAATTCGGGAACGTAGTGGGCCAGCAGCCCGATGTGGTTCATCTGGCGGACAAGGTCCTGCGCGCTGACCGACCGGCGGTCCTCGTACGAGTCGCGCGCGGCGTAGATGTCGCAGACGTAGGTGACCCACGCCGTCGCGAACGACTCGGCGAACTCCGCGAGCATCTGGCGCGTGCGCGAGTACTGGTGCGGCTGGAACACGACGAATACCCGCTTCTTGGGGAAGCGTTGGTGCGCGGCTGCGATGCTCGCCTTGACCTCCTTCGGATGGTGGGCGTAGTCGCTGATGACGGAGACGTCCCAGGGCGTTCCCAGGAGCTGGAGCCTGCGGGCCGCCCCCTCGAACGTGGTCAGCGCCTCCTTGACGTCGGCGAACTCCATTCCGGCCTGGTGGCACGCCGCGATCGCACCCAGGCAGTTGAGCACGTTGTGGGTGCCGTAGAGCTGCGTGCTGAAGCGGTCGACCTTCTTGCCCTCGAAGATCAGGTCGAAGTTGCTGTGGACTTTGGCGCGCCAGAGCCTCTCGGCGCGGTACGTGGCGTCTCGGTCTTCGATGCCGTAACGGACGACCTTCACGCCGGCCCGGGCGGTCACTTCGCGCGTGTTCGCGTCGTCCCCGTTGGCGATCACCAGGCCGTCTTCGCCCACGGACTCGGCGAAGTTCCTGAAGGCTTCCTCGATGTCCCACAGGTCGTAGTAGTAGTCCAGGTGGTCGGAGTCGATGTTCGTTATCACGGCGATCTGCGGGCTGAGGCACAGGAACGAACGCTTGTATTCGCAGGCTTCGGCCACCAGGTGCCTGCCCGAACCGTAATGGGAGCCGCCGTTCAGCTGCGGCACGTCCGCGCCGATGAGGAAAGACGGGTCCTTGCCCCCCTGCTGGAGTACGTAGGCGATGATGGCGGCGGTGGTGCTCTTGCCGTGGGTGCCGCCCACTGCGATGCCGTCCTGGTTCTCCATCAGGTTTCCGAGCAGTTCGGGGTAACGGATGACTTCCAGCCCGAGCCTTCGCGCCAGGCGCAGTTCGGGATTCTCCTCACCGATGGCCGGGCTGATGACTACCAGGTTGGTCTGCCGGTCCAGTCCGCGGCCTTCCTGGCCGAGGGCGACGGTGATGCCCCGGCTCTTCAGGGCCTGCGCGACCGGCGACGGGCTTATGTCCGAACCGGTTATGCGCGCGCCGCGCTCGGCTGCGTAGGCGGCCATCGACCTCATGCCGCTTCCGAGTATGCCGATGAAGTGCCAGTGCTGCCTGGACAGGTCCAACCGTTTCGCCCGGCTTCGGTTCGCCATTTCCACCCCCTTCACGCTGCTTTTGGATGTTTCCGCTGCACTTGCCTTGACGGCACGGCCAGGGGCCTCGCCGTTGCTGCGTGCCCGGCCAGCCTGGCCAGGTGCGCGGCGATGCACGCGGCCGCCCCGGGGCGGCCGAGCCGGCGCGACTGTTCGGCCATCCTTCGGCGCCTCGCCGCGTTGGCGGCCAGGGACCGGATGGCAAGCGCCAGCTTGGGTACCGTCAACTCTGACTGGTCGAAGACGAGGGCGGCGCCGCTGCCCGCCAGGACCGCGGCGTTGGCGTGCTGATGCCGGTCCGCCGCGTAAGGGTAGGGCACAAGGATGGCAGGCAGGCCCAGCGCCGTCAGTTCGGCCAGCGTCGATGCGCCCGCGCGGGAGAGCACGAAGTCCGCCGCCGCGTATGCGTCCGCCATCCTGGGCAGGAAGCCTATCGGGCGGTACCACGGCAGGGCGTTCGCCGCGCTCTCGAGAATCGCGGGCAGATGGTCCACGCCGGTCAGATGTAGGACCTGAACGTCCTCTCCGATGGTCTCCAGGGCGCCGTGCAGCGCCTCGTTAAGGGGCTGTGCGCCCTGTGAGCCGCCCATCGCGAGGAGCGTGCACTTGCCCGGCACGAGCCCCAGCCTGCGCCGCGCGCTCTGCTTCTCTGCCTCGAAGAGCTGTTCGCGCACCGGGAGACCCGTCACGGTCACGCGTTGCGTCCTGAGGCCGGCGGCCGCCGCTTCCCATTGGAGGAATACCTGGTCCACGAACGGCGCCAGCAGGCGCACGGCCTTGCCCGGTATGGCATTCCCCTCGAAGATCGCGGTGCGGATCCCGAGCATGCGCCCGAGCGCGACGGGGATCAGGCTGTTGTGGCCGCCCAGCCCGACGATCGCGTTCGGGTGGAACTGGCGGACTATGTCCAGGACGCGCACGCCCGCCCGCGCGCAACGCACCGGGAAGCGGCGCTTGCTGCCCGCCCCTGCCCAGGGCGTCGCCGGCGCCTGGACGCACTCGAAGCCGGCCATGGCCGCCTCGCACTGTTTCTCAACGGCCCGGTCCGCCGTCAGGAACAGCACTCGCGACTCGGGGAGCATCTGCTGCAACGCGCGTGCGGTCGCCACGCCCGGCATGAGGTGGCCCCCGGTCGTGCCGCCGGCAAGGAGCACCCGGATGGGGTCGTCCATGTTGCTATCGTTCATTAGTGTGCGTCTTCTCCTTGGGGGAAAGAGTTCCGGACCGTGCGGACGACGGCCCTTGCCGTCGCCCTGAGCAGCCCCGTCGCAAGTCGTTCGTAGAACGGCATGTCCTCCTGCCACGGCCTGACGTCGTGGCTGTCGGGGTCTTCCTCTGCGCGGGCGATGCTGACCAGGATGCCCGCGGCCAACATGCTCGCCAGCAGCGACGAGCCTCCGGCGCTGATGAACGGCAGGCTCAGGCCTTTCGTGGGCACGCAGCCCGAGACGACGGCGACGTGGGCCGCAGCCTGGATGCCCAGCAGAATGGCCAGGCCCAGGGCCAGGCCGAATCCGAAGGGGCACCGGCTGCGCTGCACGACCTTCAGGCACTCCCAGAGCACCAGGGCCAGCAGGACGATCAGCGCCACCGAGCCGACGAAGCCCAGCTCCTCGGCCACCACGCTGAAGGCGAAGTCGTTGACCACGCCGGGCAGGAACGCCTCCTTCTGGTGGCTGGCCCCCAGGCCGAGCCCCGTTGTCCCGCCCGAGCCGATCGCGATGAGGGACTGGATGAGCTGGTATCCGGTGCCCTGCGCGTCGGCCCACGGGTCCATGAAGGTCAGGACGCGCTCGAGCCGATAGGGAACGCCGAACACCAGCTGGTGCATCAGGGGCAGGCTCGCGGCCGCGGCCAGCAGGATGAAGACGACGCGCGTCCCCATCACCAGCAGCACGATCGTGCAGACCACCCCGGCCAACACGGCGGTGCCGAAATCCGGCTCCAGGAGTATCAGGAGGCAGGCCAGCCCGACGACGCTGAGGGGCGCCAGGAAGCCGCGCACGAAGCTGCTCAGCCGCGTCAGGTTCCGTTCGCAGTAGGCCGCCACCCAGATGCAGAGGGCGATCTTGGCGAACTCCGACGGCTGCAACCCGATCGGCAGGCCGACGTCCATCCACCGCCGGGCGCCGTTCCTCACGACGCCCAGCCCGGGGATGAACACCGCCGTCAGACCGGCCAGGGCGAGAACCAGGATCCCGAGTTGATGGCGGCGCCAGCACGTGTAGTTGAGGCGGGCGCCGGCCAGGAACGCGCAGAGGCCGAGACCGGTCAGGGCCGCGCGTTTGGCCATGGCGGGCAGGAAGTCCCCGCTGCCGGCCGAACTCGTCGTCACCACGAGCCCGAAGCAGGCCAGCGCCATGAACAGGACCGTCAGGCGCACGCTGGGTCGTCCCCATGCGGACGGGACGGCGCCCTCGGCCGCCTCATCGAGCCGGAGAACGGAACCGTATGTCGGCGTCAGTTCAGCCATTTCACACCAACAGCGAGCCGAGCCCGGCCAGCGCCGCCGCCCCGCCCACGAGGTAGAACCCCAGGACGATCCGGGGCTCGGGGTAGTCCTTTTTCTGGAAAACGTGGTGCACCGGCGCGAAGGGCAGAATCCGCCGCCCGAAGGCGTGGAACCAGCCGATCTGTAGCAGCGAAGAGCCGAACTCCAGCAGGAAGACCAGGCCGGCCAGCCCGAGCACGACCTCCTGGCCGGCGGCCAGCGCGACCGCAGCCAGCCCGGCCCCGACGGCCATCGAGCCCGTATCGCCCATGAACACTCGCGCCGGATGGCGGTTGAACCGGAGGAACCCCAGGCACGCGCCCGCCAGCGCCGCGCAGAAAACGCTCAGTTCGGCCACGGCCGGCCGGGCGCTTCCCGCCGCCCAGCAGGCGATCCCGAGCACGACCGCCGCCGGTACGGCCAGGCCCGCGAGCAGCCCGTCCAGGCCGTCCGTGACGTTCGTCGCGTTGCTCATGGTGGCGACCACAAGCGCCGACCACGCGAGTCCCGCCGGCACGATCCACGGGCCCCACGACGGCGACAGGCCCAGCAGAGGGCGCCCCGTCCGCTGCACCAGGAGCAGGCCCAGCGCCGCGCCCGTGACGCCCTGGAGAATGAGCTTGTGGCACACCTTCAGGCCACGCTGGGTGTGCGTCCTGCCGAGGATCTTTGCGCGGTCGTCGGCGACGCCGACCACTGCCATGGCGCCCGTGACGGCGAGGGCCAGGAGCAGCAGGGGGTCGGTCAGGTCGGCCCAGGCGGCGCAGGCGCCGAACAGGCCCGCGAGCAGTATCAGGCCGCCCATCGTCAGCGTGCCGCTCTTGTCGGCGATGCTGCGGCGGAGCGCGTCGTCCTCGATGGGCGTTTTCTCGGTCCTCTCTCGGATGCCCAGCCGGGCCAGTTGGCGCAACACGAACGGGCCGGCCAGGATGCACAGGAGCCAGGCCGTCCCGGCCGCCAGGACCGCGCGGAGCGCCGTTCCCGGCAAGTGGCCCAGCCCGGCGACTTCAGTCAATCTGCAAAGCATCAGGCCGCTGTGTCCTTTCTCAATTGGCCGACGTGTTCGATGATGTTCCTCGTGATGGTCTCCAGGTGCATCGCGCGGGAGCCTTTGACCAGGACGGCGTCGCCCGGACGCAGTCGGCGCCACAGCGGGCGCCACGCCGGCTCGGCCGACGGGAAGTAGAGTGCGGTCCGGAGCGAGCGGCCCCGGCTGTGCCAGCCTTTCATGACGTTCCAGGCCCGCCGGCCGACCGCCACCAGCACGTCGGCCGGCGAGTCGGCCAGGTCGCGGCCCAGTTCCCTGTGCAGCTCGGTGCTGGCCTCGCCCAGCTCGAGCATGTCCCCGCAGACGACGACCTTGCGGCCGCCGTTCCTCTCGCACAGGAAGCTCCGGAGCGCGGCGCGCATGGCGGCCGGATTACTGTTGTAGCAGTCGAGTATGAACAGCACGCCGTTGATCTCGATCTTCTGGTAGCGCATCGGAGGCGGCCGGAAACGGGCCAGGGCGTGGGACGCCGCCGCCGGCGCGACGCCCAGGCGTTCCGTCGCGCAGAGCGCCGCCCCGGCATTGAACACGTCGTGCCGCGCGCCGCCGGGCAGGCGGAACGTCTGGCCCAGCGCCCTGAAAGCCCAGCCTTCGCCGTCCCGGCGGATGCACGTGCAGCGCACGTCGGCGGCTCCCGACGCGCCGAACGTCCGCACCGTCCCGCCGTACCGCCCCGCGAGGGAGAGGCAGACCGGGTTGTCCGCGTTGAGTACGAGCGTGCCCTGCGGGTCCAGCCGAGGGATCAGTTCGGCCTTGGCCTCTCGGACGCCGGCCAGGTCGCCGAGCCCCTCCAGGTGTACCTTCGCGATTGAGGTGATGACGCCGGCGTCGGGCCGGGCGGCCGCCGCGAGCTCGTCGATCTCGCCCGGATGGTTCGTCCCCATCTCGATGACGACGAAGTCGTCGTCGGGCGCCGCCGCAAGGAGCGTGTGCGAGACGCCGATGCGGTTGTTGAAGCTGGCGGGCGCGACGGTGCACCGCGCGCCGCTCGCCAGAATGTCGCCGATCATGGTCTTGACCGTGGACTTGCCGCAGCTTCCCGTGACGGCCAGCACCGTGGCGGCGAGCCGACTGCGGTGCCACGCGGCCAGCGCGAGGAGTGCGCGTTCGGTGTCCGGCGCCTGCACGACGGCCACGTGCTCGGGGAGGCGCCATGCGGCGTCCCAGCGCTGGACGACCAGCACCGAGGCGCCCGCCGCGACCGCGTGCGGCAGGTAGGCGTGCCCGTCATGGCGCGGGCCGACGAGGGCGAAGAACGCCTGGCCGCCGCGCAGCGTGCGCGTGTCGGTGGACACGCCGCCGGCCTGCGCGTCCGCGCTGCCCGCGACGACGTCGCCGCCGCAGGCCCGAGCCGCCTGTTCGGCTGTGAACCTGTCTGTGCGTTCGTTCCCTGTCAAAGTCCCCTCATGCACTCTTGCGGCGACTTGCGGGCATCTCCCGCATTACCTCCCGCGCCACCAGGCGGTCGTCGAACGGGATACTCTCCCCGCCCAGTTGCTGGAACCGCTCGCAGCCCCTGCCGCAGAGGACTGCCATGGACCCGGGCGAGCGGGCCAGGCTGACGGCCAGTTCGATGGCCTTCCGCCGGTCGGGTTCGACGCGGCAGTTCTCCCGGTCGTCAGGGATGCCGGCGAGCATCTGGGCGATGATGTCCGCGGTGTTTTCGCTGCGACTGTTGTCTGCCGTGAAGACGGCCACGTCGGCTTGCCCGGCGGCGATCCCGCCCATGAGCGGGCGCTTGGTCGCGTCGCGGTCCCCGCCGCAGCCTATCAGGCAGACCAGCCGCCCCGGGACCATCGGGCGGAGGGTCGTCAGCACCTTCCGCAGGGCCTCCGGCGTGTGGGCGTAGTCCACGCAGACCGCCGGCAGGTCGTCGCGCCCGGGGACCGTGATCTTCTCCAGCCGGCCGGGGACCCCGCGGAAGGTCCGCAGGGCTTCCTTGACAACCTCTCCTCCGAGCCCGAAGGCGAAGGCGGCGCTGGCCGCCGCCAGGATGTTCATGCAGTTGTAGGAGCCGATCAGCGACGTCCGCGCGCAATAGGCCTCGAAGGGGGTCTGGACCAGGACCTCCATCCCGGCCATGTCCAGCGAGAGTATGCGGCCGTGGACGTCGGCCAGGTTGCCCATCCCGTACGTCAGGACCTCGGCGCGGGTGTGTGAGCGGAAGGGCTTCAGAAACTCGCTCTGCGCCGGCAGGATAGCCACCGTGCCCCGCGATAGCTGCTCGAACAGCATCCGCTTGGCGCGGGCGTATTCGGCGCGCGTGCCGTGCGTGTCCAGGTGGTCGCGCGTGATGTTTGTGAGTATGGCGGCGTCGAACGAAACGTCCGCCACCCGGTGCTGGATGAGCGAGTGGCTGCTGACCTCCATGCACACGTCGCGCAGCCCGAGATCCAGCATCCGCCGGAAGCACGCGTGCAGGGAGATGGGGTCTGGCGTCGTCAGGTTCGAGTCCAGCCAGCGTCCGTCCATGTAGTAGCCGAGCGTGCCCACGGAGCCCGCGCGGAAGCCGGCCTCGGCCAGGATGGCGCGCAGTATGGCGGTGGTGCTCGTCTTGCCGTCGGTGCCGGTGATGCCGGTCACGCGCAGTTCCCGCGAGGGGTGTCCGTAGTACGCGGAGGCCAGGGCGCTGAGGGCCGCGCGGGAGTCTGGCACGCGGACCACGGGGCAGTCCGGCAGGGGAGAGGGTGGCTGTTCGCAGACGATCGCCGCCGCCCCCTGCTCGATGGCCTGGGGCACGAACTGATGGCCGTCCACGGCGGTCCCGCGCACGGCCACGAACAGGGCGCTCGGCGTCACGCGGCGCGAATCGGCCGCCAGGCCCGTGACGAGCGGGTCGCCCGGTCCGAGCGCGCTGGCGCCCTTGACGGACCGGAGCAGTTCGCTAAGTTGCATCTGAGGGGATTGCTTCATGCCGATTCTCCAGGGGTCGTCCTGTCCGGCGGCCCGGGCGGCACGCCGAGGTAGCGGAGGGTGCGGGCGACTATCTCCCGCACGGCCGGCGCGGCCGCGACGCCCCCGTAATAGCCGTTCTTAGTGGGGCCCTTGAGGCAGACCAGCACGACGACCCGGCTCTCCTCGACCGGGGCGATGCCGACGAAGCTCGACAGGTAGCGGCTGTCGCTGTAGCCCCGTCCGTCGTCCCTGAGCAGTTGGGCCGTGCCGGTCTTGCCGGCCATGGTGTACTCATCCAGGCGGGCGCGCTTGCCTGTGCCTTCCTCGACGACGCGGCGCATCATCTCCATGACTTCCCGCGCGGTGGCCGGGCTGATGACGCGGCTTCCCACGATGGGCTCGTCGGCGTCATAGACCGTCTCGCGGGTGTCCGGCCGTTTGATCGCGCTGACGATTCGCGGCTGAAGCAGGAAACCCCGGTTGCTGAAGGCGGCAAACGCCTGCGCCACAGAGAGGGGAGTTACCGCCAGCTCCTGCCCGAAGGCCACGCTGACGACGCTGTACTGGTTCCACGCGGCCAGCGGCCGGACGATGCCGCCCGTCTCACCGGGCAGCGCGATCCCCCCCGGGCGCCCGAAGCCGAAATCCCTGACGCCGCGATAGAGCTCGTCGCAGCCGAGCAGCAGGCTTATCTGCGCCGCGCCGATGTTGCTGGAGTGGCACAGGATGTCGCTGACGGTCAACATGCCGTAGGCGTGCGCGTCGTGGAGCGTGCGCCGGCCGATCCGCCAGACGCCCTGGTGGCAGTCGAACTGCGTCTCGGGCTCGACGACGCCCCCGTCCAGGGCCATGCTGATGGCAAACGGCTTCATGACCGAGCCGAACTCGTAGGCGTCGTTGACCGCCACGTTGCGCTGGTAGCTCAGGGGAGTTTGCGCCGGCGCCTGCGGATCGAAGCCGGGCCAGGAGGCCATCGCCAGGACGGAGCAGTCGCGTGCGTCCAGCACGACGGCTGCGGCGCACTCGGGCTCATGCCGCTCGACGACCTTCGCCAGCTCCTCTTCGGCTATCTCCTGGACGTAGGCGTCGAGGGTCAGGTGGACGTCCAGCCCGTTCAGCGGCGTCCTTTCCGTCTGGTCCCGGGCCGACCGGAAGATGCGGCGGCTGCCGTCGCACAGGACCGACTCGGCGCCCGGCCTGCCCCTCAAAAGGGCATCCATGGACTTCTCCACGCCGGCCAGACCGCGGCCGTCTATGTCCGTGAAGCCGATCACGTGAGCGGCCAGTTTCCCCTGGGGGTAGAGCCGCTTGCTCTCCCTCTGCATGTGAACGCCGCGCAGGCCCAGGCCGCGGACCCGCACCGCCAGGGCGTCCGGTATCTGGCGCCTGACCCACACGAAGTAGCAGTCCCTGTGCAGCCTTTGCTCCAGGCTCCCGGCGGGAACGTCGAGGACGCTCGCCAGCGCGCGCGCCGTGGCGGCGGGGTCCACAATCCCGTGGGGGTCGGCATAGACGCTGTAGCGCTGGACGGAGGCGGCGAGCAGTCGGCCCTTGCGGTCGTAGAGCCGGCCGCGCCAGGCGGAGAGTTCGCGGCTGAGGATCTGCTGGCGCGCCGCGTGCCCGAGGTAGAGGTCTGCGTCCGCTATCTGAAGGTGGGCCAGTCGGACGATCAGCAACAGGAAGACGAGCCAGAGGCTGCCGATGGCGAGCGCCGCGCGGGCCTTCAGAGTCCAGCCGGCGGCCCGCCCGCCTGTATCGGCTCGTGCTGTCATTATGGCTCCGTTGCTGTCAGTCGGGCTGTGCCTCCGCCACGGCGACGGGGGCCGTCCGGTCGGACGACGTCTCCTGCGGCTGCGTGCGTGTCGTGTCTGTCTCGGCCTCCACCGGCGGCTCGTGCAGGTCCAGGCCGAGCCACGCGACGAGGGCGAGTATGCGGCGGGGGTTCTTCAGCTTGCCGAGCTGGGCCACGTAGGCGGCGTTTTCGGCGCGCTGTTCGGCGGCCTCGGCGTGCAGGTCCTGCACCTCGTAGCCCACGCTGCGCGCCAGCGAGCTCTGCCACACCAGGAGGAGCGCCAGCGCCGTGCAGAGCAGAATCAGGTACAGAACCTTCGCCGGCGTCATTGCACTCCTCGTGTTCTCTGGACGGCGCGCAGCTGCGCACTGCGCACGTGCGGATTGGCGCGGACCTCGTCCTGCGTGGGCTTCAGGGGGGAGGGCGTCAGGTTCCTCAGGAGGCCCTCCTTCACCTGCCGGCGCCAGGTCTGCTTGACCGGCCTCGCCTCCAGGCTGTGATAGGTGATGATGGCGGCCCTGCCGCCGTCGGCCAGCAGTCCGGGGAGCGACTCCAGGAGGGACTCCAGTTCCCCCAGCTCGTTGTTGACGTAGATCCTCAGGGCCATCATGACGCGGGTTGCGGGGTGTATGCGCCAGGTGCGGCCGCGCGGGGTCCGCCGGGCGGCGACTTTCTTGACCAGTTCGGCCAGTTCGGCGGGCGTATCGACGGGGCGCTCGCGGCAGATGCGCGCGGCGATGGCCCGGCTGTAGCGCTCCTCCCCGTAGCGGTGGAACACGTCGGCCAGGTCGCGCTCCGAGAACTCGTTCACCACGTCCCAGGCGGTGGGACCGGAGGCGCGGTCATAGCGCATGTCGAGCCTGGCGTGCGAATCGAAGGAGAGGCCGCGTTCGGGGTCCAGAAGCTGGTGGGTGCCGACGCCCAGGTCGGCCATGATGCAGTCGAAGCGCTCGACGCCGGCCCGGGCCGCCACCTCCGGCGCAGCGCTGAAACGGGCGGGGAAGAGGCGGAACTCGCAGGGGGCCTGGGCGCGCAGGCGCTCCTCCGCCCGGCGCAGCGCGTCCGGGTCCGCGTCGATGCCCATCAGCAGACCGCGCGGGCCGATGCCCTCGGCCAGGGCGAGGGAGTGCCCGCCCGTGCCGACGGTCAGGTCAAGGGCGGTTTCGCCGTCCCCGGGCTCGAGCAGATCGATGACCTGCGGCACCATCGCCGGTTGGTGAAGCGGCGCCGCACGGGCCGATCTGTCTCCGCAGGCAAGAGCCATCGTTGGTCACCCGGGGTCGTGGAGACGCTCTCAGTCAGGTCCCCGACCGTCACTTGAGATGTCAAAGGTCTTCTTCTGCCGAGAGCCCGGGGGCAGCCGGCGGGCGGGGGTTGACCGGGTCGAGCAGGTCGGGCGCCGCCTGTTTGAATGCCTCCAGATTCTCCCGGACGCGCTGTTCAGCCAGCTCGCTGCGGGTCAGGGCAAGCCAGCAGTTGTGGGCTGTCAGCGTTATCTGTTGAACCGACTCGTCTATCTCCGCGTGGTCGCGCAGACCTTCCGATATGGCGACCCGGTTCTGCTTGTCGGCTTCGACGTAACGCATGCGGTGATAGAGGTATTCACGGGCGTGCCGGATGATCTCGGGGTCGATGCCCGGCGGCGGGCTCTCGAAGCTCTCGATGGCCAGTCCGACGTTCGGCGTGGGGTAGATGAATATTCGCTTGCGGGTGCCGGGCACCAGGTAGAAGGAAAGGCGCTCGACGGCAGGTCCCTGGGCCAGGGAGGGGTCAACGTGTCGCACGCGCCCGAGTTCCTGATGGAGCACGGCGACGAGGTTGTCGGGCAGGCGGAAGCGGCCGCGCGGGTCCAGGCTGAGTTCCTCCTGGTAGCCGAAGAGGCGGATAAGCCGGCCATTGCCGCCATTACCCATTGATTGCTCAATTCCACCCATTAAATCTCTAATACCTCCCCTTGACACCCGATTAGCTTTAGCAGTTCAATCATAAGTGCCTTACTATTCAGGACTAAAGCTCATCTATCCGCTATGTTAGTTGATGAAAGCGCTAAAAATACTAACCGCATTCTCCCTGTTTGTCAAGCCCTTTCTTGGCGCTTTTCTGAGAATCTTCGCCGCCCGGCGCCAGGGATCGTTTAGCGTCGCCGCGTGCGCCGGCCCGGAGTGGCTGGCGGACGGGCGTGTGCGCCTTCGCGCAGGGCCGGCGGCCGTGGTAGAATCGGCACGCGGCGCACGCGTACTAGCAGCCCGTTGAAAAATGTAGCTCAGCCGCCCCCGGCTGAGAACGCCACAGGCGAGGGCGCCTGTGCTACACCGACACGGCCCCTCGCGCAGGCACTCTCCGGGGAATCCTCCTTCTTCAACGGGCTGCTAAGGGCCTGCCGGGAGGTGTGTGTCAGTGGTCATCATGGGGCTGGACTACGGGGAGCGGCGGATCGGCGTTGCCGTGTCCGACGAGTTGGAGATCGCGGCCCATCCGATGCCCACGCTCGAGAGGGACGGGGCGGAACTCGACCGCATCGCCTCAATCGTCGCCGAGCGGGGCGTCCAGTGCGTCGTGGTCGGGTTGCCCGTCAGGATGGACGGCACGGAGGGCCGGCAGGCGCGCAAGGTCCGGGGGTTCGCGAAGGAACTGCGCAGGCGCCTGCCCGGCGTGACGGTGGATACGGTGGACGAGCGATTGAGCACCGCCCAGGCGCACGCGGCGCTCTCGGAGATGGGCGCGCGCCCGAGGCAGCGAAGGCGGGCCGTTGACGGCATGGCCGCCCAGATCATCCTTCAGCGGTATCTGGAGCGGCGGCGCTCTTCGACCTGACGCCCGACCCTCACGCCAGCATGAAGGAGCGGGCCGCGCCGAGGATGCCGGCGTCGTCCGGGAACTCCGCGAGGCAGATCTTGACGCCGCGCCGGGAATCCTCCAGCGTTCGTTCCTCGACCTCCCGGCGCACCGGCCCGAACAGCATCTCGCCGGCCGCCGTGACGCCGCCCGTGAAGGCCACGACTTCCGGGTTGAGGATGTGCAGGATGTTGGAGGTGCCCACGCCCAGGTAGCGTCCGGTCGTCTCGATGTTCTCCCGCGCGACGGCGTCCCCGGCCAGGGCGGCCTCGTAGATGTCCCTGGCCGTGACGTCTTCCAGCCTGTCGAGGGGCGTCGAGGCGCCCTGCTCGACGGCTTCCCGCAGCCTCCTGACCATTGCGGTGGCGCTGGCGTAAGCTTCCAGGCAGCCGCGGTTGCCGCACCCGCACAGCGGGCCGTCCGGGTTTATGCTCATGTGGCCTATCTCGCCCGCGACGCCGTTGCCGCCGTGCCAGATCCGCCCGTCCAGCACTATGCCGCCGCCGATGCCGGTCCCGAGGGTGAGCAGGACAAGGGAACGCGCTCCGCTGCCGGCGCCGACCCAGTACTCCCCCAGGGCGGCGACGTTGGCATCGTTGTCCAGCGTGCACGGCAGGCCCAGTCCGTCCTGGATCAGCGAACGGAGGGGCACGTCGAGCCAGCCGGGCAGGTTGGGGGAGAAGGTCACGACGCCCGCTTCCAGGTCTATCGTGCCGGGGCTGCCGACGCCGACGCCGCCGACGTCCCCCGCGCCCGCCCCCGCCTTGTCCAGGCATTCCCGGACGCCCTGGCAGATGCGTCCCGCCACAGCCTCCGGCCCGCCCTCAGCCGCCGTGCTGACGGAGTGTCGCTGGACCAGGCGTCCCTCGGACGTCACCAGGCCGATCTTGATGTTCGTCCCGCCGAGGTCCACGCCCACAACGGTCTGGTCCATCTGGCTGACTCCCTGGGTGGTGGTCAATCGGCCGGAGGGTCGCCGAGCTCGAAACGCGGCCGCTTCGCCGGATGCGTTGCTCCCCACGTCTTGCGCTGCCGGTGAGAACGTGCTATGGTCTGGCGTTC
>CAZQEQ010000043.1:0-27166 GCA_964592385.1 uncultured candidatus Brocadiaceae bacterium
CTGCTGATTGGCTGCGTGCTGTGGCTGTGGCACGGGGAGGCGAACGCGGCCAGTGACGTCGCCCTGCCGGCGGAATGGGAGTTGGCCGCCGCGACGCTCGAGACGGGATCGACCCCGGCCGGCTCGCAACGGGTGTTCAGCGTGTGGATGGTTGACGGTCTGTCTGGGGAGAATGGACAGTGAGCAGAACCAGGCTGCTTTTGATCGTGTCCTTCGTGTTCGTGTTCGCCGCTGGGCTTGCGCTGGGGTTCCTGGCGGAGCGTGCCCGACATCGGCCGCACCGTCCGTCCTGGCTGGGCGAAAGGCTGGACCTGACCGCCGAGCAGCGAGAACAGATGCGTGAGATCTGGTCCGGCGTGGCGGGCGAGATGGGCGGCGCCCATCGGGACGAACTCCGTGCGCTGCGGGAAGAGCGGGACCAGGCCATGCAGGACCTGCTGACGGAGAGCCAGAAGGCCGAGCATGAGCGGCTCCAGCAGGAATACGAGGACAAGGTCGCCGAGCTGGCCGCGGCGCGGGAGGCGGCGTTCGAGGAGGCCGTGCGCCGCACCAAAGAGATACTCACGCCCGAGCAGCGCAAGCAGTACGAGCACATGCTCGAAGGGATGTCGGGACGCGGCCGGCCGTCGGGTCGCCCACCGGGGCCCCCCCCGGAGGGCGCCAGGCCGGGCTCGCCCCACCGCGAAGGCCCGCGGGAGGGTCCCCAGCCCTGAGCCGGGCGCTTCGCTCGCTGTCCACGCGCGGCGGACGCCCTTGCCGTCGCGCTTGCGCCGGTGCGCGCCTGCCGAGAAAGACCTGGAAGAAAACCGGCCTGAGCGGGAACTATTGAGTTGATGCGCGCGAAACCGTGGGCGTGTGCCCGGGCCGGCGCGCGACGGATTGTCCCTTTTTGTGAGGAGGCGGTTAATGAACCGCACGAAGGTGGTGATTGGGGTTCTGGCAGTGATGGCCGCGACCACGTTCGCCGTGGCCGTGGTCAGGGGGCAGGAGGGCGGACAAGGGGGCGAGGGTCGGCGTCAGTTCGACCCCGCGCAGATGCGCCAGGCTATGACGGACCGCATGAGGGAAGCTCTCGGCGCGACGGAGGAAGAGTGGGCGATCATAGGCCCGCGCCTGGAGAAGGTGCAGACGCTCTCCCGCGAGACCCGGGGCGGCATGTTCGGCGCGTTCCGCACGCGCGGAGGCCGGGGCGGCCAGAGGGGCGGGGAAGAGCAGGCAGCGGAGCAGGAACAGACCGAGATGCAGAAGGCGACGGCCGCCCTTCAGGCGGCGCTCGATAACGAGGCGTCCACGGCCGCCCAGATCCGCACCAGCCTGACCGCCTACCGCAAGGCCCGCGAGAAGGTGCGGCAGGACCTGGCGAAGGCCCAGGAAGAACTGCGCGCGGTGCTCAGCATCCGCCAGGAAGCACAGCTTGTCATGATGGGAACGCTCGACTGAGAGCAGTTCGGCAGCGGGGGCGCACCATCCTACTCTCGCGCCCCCGGCACTGCCGGGCCTCGTGCAGCACGGCGACGCTGCTGCGCGAAGCCCGGCGCCCCCTCAATCTCCCACGACGGGAACGGCGTGACGATGGAGTTCATCCTGACCAAGATGCAGAACCGGGGCCTGCTCGACGGGCCGGCCTGCGCCGAGGTGCGCCGCGCAATGGCCGAAGGCGTCCTGATCGAGGACGCCCTGATCGAGCGTGCCGCACTGCCGGAGGACCAGGTCCTGCGGTTCCTCGGGGAGGAGTTCGGCGTCCCCTACGTTGACGTGGACAGCGTGCAGGTGGATCCCGTGCTGATGGGCGAGTTCCCGGCGGGGCTGCTGCTGCGCCACGGGCTGCTGCCGCTCGAGGAGACGGACGGAGACGTCCTGGTGGCCGCCAGCCGCCTGTTCGAGTCCGGGGGCATGGACCAACTGCGCCTGGCAACCGGCCGGGAGTTGCAGCCGGCCCTGGCGCCGGCCGCCGAGATTGCCCGTTGCCTCAGGCGGCACCTCGGCGTGGGGGCCGACACCGTGCAGTCCCTGGTCTCCCATGCTGATGAGTCGGCCGTCCAGGTCCTGGGAGAGCCGGAGGAGGCCGTTGACCTGGGCGAAGAGGCGGAGGACGCCTCGATCATCCGGTTCGTCAACCAGGTCCTGACCGAGGGGATCGAGGTGCGGGCGACCGACGTGCACTTCGAGCCGTTCGAGGAGGAACTGCGCGTCCGCTACCGGATCGACGGCGTGCTCCAGGAGGCGAAGGTGCCCGCCGGGGTGCGCCGCTTCCAGGCGGCCATCGTGTCGCGCCTGAAGATCCTGAGCCTGCTCGACATCGCCGAGAAGCGCCTGCCCCAGGACGGGCGGATCAAGCTGAGGATCAGGGAACGGGAGATCGACGTCCGCGTGTCCGTCATCCCGATGCTGCACGGGGAGGCGGTCGTGCTGCGCCTGCTGGACCGCAGCGCGGCCCTCTTCGGCCTGGAGGGGCTCGGAATGTCCGCGCGGGACCAGGACATGGTGGCGCGCCTGTGCGAACTGCCGCACGGGATCGTCCTGGTGACCGGGCCCACCGGCAGCGGAAAGACGACGACGCTCTACGCCGCCCTGTCGCGCATAAACGACGTGCGCCGCAAGATCATCACCATCGAGGACCCCATCGAGTATCACCTGTACGGCATCAACCAGATACAGGTCGCCACGAAGGCGGGACTGACGTTCGGGCGGGGACTCCGCTCGATCCTTCGGCACGACCCGGACGTGATCCTCGTGGGCGAGATACGCGACCTGGAAACGGCAGAGATCGCCGTTCAGTCCTCCCTGACGGGCCACCTGGTCTTCTCGACCCTGCACACGAACGACGCGCCCGGCGCCGCGACGCGCCTGGTGGACATGGGCGTGGAGCCCTACCTGGTCGCCTCGTCGCTGGAGGCGGTTCTGGCGCAGCGCCTTGTCCGGCTCATCTGCCCGCACTGCCGGCGCGACTACACTCCGTCCGAGGCGGAGGCGGAGCTGCTGCGGGCCGAGCTGCCCGGGGACGAGATCGGCGTGCTCCAGCGGGGCGCCGGTTGCCGGGAATGCCAGGGAACGGGCTACAGGGGGCGCACGGGCGTCTTCGAGCTGATGCCCGTCACGGAATCGGTCCGCGCGTTGGTGTTGCGGGGCGCCTCGGCCGGCGAGATACGCCGCCAGGCGGCGCAGGAGGGTATGCTGAGCCTGCGCGAGGACGGCTGGCGTCACGTGCTGGAGGGGCGGACGACGGTCGAGGAGGTGCTGCGCGTCACGAAGGACGAGCGCGTCGGCGGCAGCGCAGCCTGGGCGGCGGCGGGGGAGGGCTGATGGCGAAGTTCGACTACACCGCCGTGGACGGTTCCGGCAGCGAGGTGGCCGGCAGCGTGATAGCGGAGAGCCGCCCGGCCGCCGTGGAGCGGCTCGTGGGCCAGTCGCTGCACCCGGTGTCCGTCGATGAGGCCCGCCCGACGGGCGGCGGCCTGTCGTTGGGCCGGGACCGGGTCTCCCGGGTGAGCGTGGACTCCTTCATACGGGAACTGGGCAACCTGCTGGCGGCGGGCGTGCCGTTGAGCCGCGCGCTGCGCATACTGAGCGAGGAGGCGTCGCAGCCCGCCGCGAAGCGCCAATGGGCCGCCGTGCGCGAGGACGTTGTCGGCGGGATGAGCCTTGCCGACGCCCTGGCCCACCGGCCGCAGTCCTTCCCGCCCGTCCACGTTGCGATGGTGCGCGCCGGCGAGACGGGCGGATTCCTCGACACTGTCCTGGCCCAGATAGCGAGCTTCCGGGAGCGGGAACGCGATCTGAAAGGCAAGGTCACCTCGGCGCTGGTCTACCCGGCGGTGCTGGTGGCGCTGGCCGTGCTGGTCATGGCGTTCCTGCTGACGTATTTCATCCCGCGGTTCGCTGCGGTCTTCGCCGAGTTCGGCGGCGCGCTGCCGAAGCTGACCCGCCTCATAGTGGGCACGAGCGATTTTCTGCTCGAGCACGGGCTCACGGTGCTGCTGGTCGCCGTGCTGGCTGTGGTGGCGGCGCGCCGCGCCCTGCAGAGCGACTCCGGCCGGCGTTTCCTGGAGATGGCGGCCCTGCGCGCGCCCGCACTGGGCCGGGTGGTCGCCCGGTTCGCGCTGGTGCGCTTCTGCCGCATGTTGGGCACGCTTCTCGGCGCGGGCGTGCCGATGGTGGTTGCTCTGGGAGCCGCGAAGGAGGCCATCGGCAACCAGACGCTCGCCGACACCGTGACGTCGGCCGTCGAGGAGGTGCAGCAGGGCGCCCCGCTGGCCCAGAGCCTGACGCGCAGCCCGCAGCTCTTCCCCGCCTCCGTCGTCGAGATGGTGGCGGTCGGCGAGGAAACCGGAAGGCTGGACAGTGAGTTGGTCCGTCTGGCAGACAGCTATGAGAAAGAACTCGACAGGCAGTTGCGCACGCTGGTGGCGCTGGCGGAGCCCGCGTTGCTCTTCGTGATGGCCGCGTTGATCGGCACGGTGGTCATCGGCATGTTGCTGCCCGTCTTCACGCTGCAGGAGCTGATCCGCTGAGCGGCGGGTCGGCGGCCTGCGGGAAGGCAAGGAGGATAAAGCATGGATTTCCGGGAAAGAATGGACAGAGGGGCGCGCCTGAGAGCCGCGCTCCGGGCCTTCACGCTCATCGAACTGCTGCTGGTGCTGGTCATCCTGAGCGTGCTGGCGGCGGTCGTCGTGCCGAAGTTCACCAGGCGCTCGGAGCAGGCGCGCATCACCGCCGCTCGCACGGAGATATCGATCCTTGAGGGATCGCTGGACACCTTCGAGATCGACACGGGCACCTTGCCTGCGACGCAGCAGGGGCTCCAGGTCCTGGTCGAGGAGCCCGCGGGCGTCAAAGACTGGCACGGCCCGTACATCAAGCGCGGCGTGCCGAATGACCCCTGGGGCAACGCCTACGTTTACAGGTACCCGGGCGAACACAACGCCGAGGGCTATGACCTTTACTCCTACGGCCCGGACGGCCAGAGCGGGGGAGGCGACGACATTGACAACTGGTCGACCCGCTGAGCAGGGCCGCCGGCGGTGGTTCACGCTGCTGGAGCTGGTGCTGGTGATGGTCATCATCTGCACGGTGCTCGGCGCGGCGTCGCCGTCTTTGCGGGGGTTCTTCCTCTCGCGGCAGAAGGATGACGCGGCCTCCCGGATCATCTCCCTGACCCGCCTGGCCCGTTCACGGTCGGTCTCGGATGGGTGCGTTTACCGGCTCAACTTCGACCTGTCGCGGCGCACCTGCGGCCTGACCGTGCAGCGGCAGGGGAGCTTCGAGGGCCTCGGGTCGAGCCTGGGAAGGCCGTTCAGGCTGCCCGAGGAAGTGGACGTCGAACTGGAGGTCATGGGCGCGCCCGGGAGGCGTGATCACGTGGATTTCTTCCCGGACGGCCGCACGGAGCCGGCCACCATCCGGCTGACCGACATCAAGGGCGGGGTGATCGAAGTGGCCTGTGCGGCGCCGACGGAGGATTTCGTGGCCCGGGCGCCCGAGGAGGAGGGATGAGACGCCCGAAGCGACCCGCCGAGGGGAGGTTCACCCTCATCGAGGTGCTGGCCAGCCTGGCGCTGGTGGGCATCGTCCTGCCGGCGGCCATGGCGGGCATCACGCTGGCCATGAGCCTCGGCGACGCGTCGCGGCACCGGACCGAAGCCGCCGTGCTGGCCGGCGGGAAGCTGGCCGAGGTGATGGCGACGGGCGAGTGGCTGGACGGCGATGAGGAGGGGGACTTCGGCGACGAGTGGCCCGGCTACTCCTGGGAGGTCGAGGTCGGCGACTGGGAAGAGGCGGAGGTCAGCGAAGTCGTCCTGGTGGTCAGGTGGACGGCTCGCCGGCAGGAGTATGCCTTGACGGTGACGACCCTGGGCTACGCGGGGAGCGAGTGAGATGACGCGAAGACCGCCGGCCAGAGGCTTCACGCTCCTGGAGATGCTGTTCGCCCTCGCGCTGATGAGCATGTTGGCGGCGTCTCTCTACGGGAGCCTGCGCACGGGCTTCCGCGGTCGGCGCGCCACCGAGAGGGTGTTGGAGCCTTCGCTGCGCGCCGCGGCCGCCTTCGAGATGATCCGGGCGGACGTGGAGTCGGCGGTCGTCCCGACCGGGCTGCTGGCGGGCGAGTTCCTCGGCGTGGACGGGGAGGACGACGCGGGCGAGCCCGCCGACGTCCTGACCTACCACGCGCTGGCCAGGGACCAGTCTGCGGACGAGCCGCCCTCGTCGGTCCTGTGGGTCCAGATCGCGCTGGCGTCCGATGAGGAGACGGGCGAGGCGGTGCTGGTGCGGCGCAGGAAGGCGAACCTGCTGGCGCCGGAAGATGAGGAGCCGGCCGAGGAGGTGCTCTGTCGCCGGGTGCGCGCGCTCGACGCCGCGTTCTACGACGGCGTGGACTGGGTCGAGGCCTGGGACTCCACGACGATGGGCGACGTCTTGCCGCTGGCCGTGGAAGTGACCGTCGTCCTGGACGTGGAAGGCCGGGAGGACGGCTGTGCCTTCAGCCGCGTCTTCGCGCTGCCGTGCGGGGAACTGGCGGAGGAGGGCGGCGGGATCGTGCGGATGGCGGGCGGGAACCGATGACGAAAGACAGGACAGGAGAGCGTGGCGCGCGGCGATGGCGCCGGGACCAGGGGACGGTCCTGATCGTGACGATGTGGGTCATCCTGGTGCTGGCCGGGCTGGTGCTGGTGTTCGCCCACGCCATGCGGGTGGAGGCGATGGCGTCCGCCAACCGCCTGGCCGCCCTCGAGGCGGACGCCGCCGCGAAGGGCGCCCTGGCGTTCGTCCTGTCCGTCGTGGACGGGACGGACGGCTCGACGGAGACCCTGTCGGAGATAGAGTGGGAGGGGCGAAGCGTGGGAGACGGCTTCTTCTGGCTGCTCCACCCGAACCTGGAAGAGGACGACACCTGTACGTTCGGCGTCATGGACGAGGCGTCCCGGATCAACCTGAACTCCGCCTCCGGCGACACGCTGCTGAAGCTGCCCGGCATGACCGCCGAACTGGCCGACGCCATCATTGACTGGCGGGACGAGGACGCCGACATCTCGCCCAGCGGCGCCGAGAGCGAGTACTACCTCCTCCAGGAGGAGCCTTATTACTGCAAAGACGCCCCGCTCGAGACCGTCGAGGAGCTGCTCCTGGTGCGCGGCGCGAGCAAGGCCATCCTCTACGGCGAGGACACGAACCGCAACGGCGTGCTCGACGATAACGAGAACGACGCCGATGCGAGCATGCCCGGGGACAACCGCGACGGCTCCCTGGACAGGGGCTTCCTCGACTACGTCACCGTTTACAGCGCGGAGTCCAACCTCGCCGCGGACGGACAGGAGCGCGTCAACGTGAACCAGGTTGACACGCAGGAGCTTTCGGGCCTTCTCGACGACGTGATCTCCGACGACCGGCTCTTCGCGGTCCTGCAGGACGTGCGTCGGCGCAGGCCATATGCGAACGTGCTGGACTTCTACTTCCGCAGCGGGCTGACAATGGAGGAGTTCGCGCAGATCGCCGACCGCGTGACAACGGTGTCCGAGGAGGAGCGGGCCGGTCTGGTGAACGTGAACACGGCCCCGCGCGACGTGCTGCTCTGCCTGCCGGAGCTGGACGAGAGCGACGTGGACGCGTTGCTGTCCGCCCGTTCTGGCACCGGGACCGACCTGAGCAGCATCGCCTGGGTGGCCGACGCGCTGCCGCAGGAGAAAGCGGTCGCCATCGGCAGCTTCATCACCAGCCGTTCCTACCAGTTCTCGGCCGACATAGTGGCCGCCAGCGGCGACGGGCGGGCGTATCGTCGGTACAGGGCCGTCATCGACGCGCGGCAGGCACCGGCAAGGGTCATCCGCTGGCAGGACCTGACGCACCTTGGCTGGCCGTTGGACCCGCAGACCATGACGGCGCTGCAGCGGGGCGAATACGGCCTGGATTCTGGCTTCAGCGCGAGTCTGCAATGATCACTAAACGCCGATCAGTGGGGCTGGCCCTGGGCGAACGGGGCATTGTGGCGGCCGAAGTCACGGGCGCCCGGGGGCGACGCGAGGTCGTTCGGGTTGCCGAGCTTGCCTTCCCCGAGGGCCTGTCGTGGGACGACCCGCAGGCCGTGGGCGCCCACCTGGGGCAGTTCCTCCGCGAGCGCCACGTGCGCGGGCGCGTCGTCGTCGGCCTGCCGGCTCGGTGGCTGGTCACTGCGGCGCACGAGGTGCCGCCGGTCGGCGGCGCGTCCCTGGCCGGCATGTTGCGGCTGGCGGCCGAGCGCGAGTTCTCGTTGGGTTCGGACGAAATGGCCTGCGATTACGCGTCTGCGCCGCCCGAGGGAGAGGCCGGCACGGCCCTCCTCGTGGGCACCACGCGCGAGCAACTCGGCGCGGTGGAGGCGGCCGCGCGCGGGGCCGGTCTCAAGCTGCGCGCCGTCACGTCAACGGGCGCCGCGCTGGCCCTCGCCGGGTCGGCGCCGGCCGACCTGACAGCCGCAGCCGCGCCGGACGGGGTGGAAGTGGTTCGCGTCGGCCGGGGAGGCGTGACGGCGATCCGTTACGTGCCCCTGCCCGGCAGGGACGGCGCGCCGGGCGCAGTGGCAGGCGCCCTCCGCCTGGCCGTCGGTTCGGTGCCTGCCGGCCCCGAGGGGCGGAGCGACAGGATAGCCCTGTGGGGCGGCGCCGGTGCGGCGGGCGCCTCACTGCGCGGGGTGTGCGGCGAGCTGGGCCTTGAGCTTGACGCGGAGCCGGGGCTGGCACTCGCCGGGCTGGCGGAGGCGTCCGCAGAAGCGGGGGTTCCCGTCGGACGGGCGGCTCCTGCCGCCGCACTGGCAGCGGCCGGCCTGGACGGCGACCTCCTGCCGTTCGACCTGGTGCACTCGCGGCTGGCGGCCCGGCACGCGCTGCGCCTGGGCCGGCCGGTGACGTGGGCAGCAGCACTGCTGGTGACCTTCCTGATCGCCGGCTGGGCGGTGGTCAGCGACCGGATTGCGCGGAAGGAGGAGATCGCCGAGCTCCAGTCCAGGCTGACCGAGATGGCGCCCTCCATCGAGGCCGCCGAGAGCGTGGTGGAAAGCGTACGCCAGGCGCGGGGGTGGCACGACAGGAGGCCGGCGTTCCTGGACAGCCTTGTCGGCGTGACGCTGGCCTTCCCGGAGAACGGGAGCATCTGGGCCACCAGCCTGGCCGTCCGGGAGGACACGAGCGACCCGGACAGGCCGCCCGCTGCGCGGTCCCTGCTCGGCGCGCTCTCCGGCAAGGCGACCGACGAGAGGTCGGTCCTCGCGGTGCTCGACGCCCTCACGGCCGCCGGGGAGTTCGTCAATGTGAACTTGCTTTACGTGCAGGAGACCCGCGGGGCCGGCGGGGACAGCGCGTTTGCCATCTCTTTCGCCTACGTCGGGACGGACTGACCAATGAACCTTTCAAAACGTGAGACATACATCGCCCTCATGGCGGCCGCAGCGGTGGCCCTGCTGGTGGCCGACCTTTACGTGATCACGCCCCTGCTGGAAAGCGGGGCCGCGCTGGGGGCGGAGCGGCAGGCGCTTCTGCGCGAGATGGAGGACGCACAGCGCCTGTTCGAGCAGCGGCGGCTGTTGAACCGCAAGTGGGAGGAGTTGACGGCGGGAGGGCTGACGGACGATCCGGCGCAGGCGGAGAGCCGCCTCCTGCACGCCGTGCGCGACTGGGCCGAGGAGGCGGGGCTGACCCTGTCCGCCGTGAAGCCGGAACGGAAGGAGAAAGACGGCCGGGTACGAGAGATCAGCATCCAGGCGTCCGGAACGGGATCGATGCGGGCGGCGTCCAGGTTCCTGTGGCACGTGGAGACGACCGACCTGCCGCTGCGCATCCGGGAACTGCAGATCGGTTCCCGCAAGGAGGGCACCGACGAGCTTTCGGTGCAGTTGAAGGCGTCCACGCTCTACCTGGGGACGAACGGGGACGCCGCGCCGCAGGTTGCTCAAGCGGATGACGGAGGCGCGTGATGGGATCGAGACGGGCCTTTTCGACGTGGGCGCTCTGCGTGCTGGCCGGGCTGGTCGGCCCTGCCGCGGCGGCCGCGTCGGTCGAGCACAAACCGTGGGAAGACTACGAGGTCCTTGTCCGGCGCAACATGTTCTCGCGCCAGCGGTCGCCGCGCTCGGTTGAGGGGCCGGTCCGCCCGGAGGTCGTGACGGTGGAGGCGCCTAGCCCGGAGCGCTACGTGCTGCTGCGGGGAGTCGTCAGGAGCGGCGACGAGTTCATCGCCTTCCTGGAGGACATGCGAACGGGTGAGGTGATCCGTGCCCGGGCCGGCGACGAGGTCGTGCGTGGCCGGGTGGCCGAGGTCACGCTGGACGGCGTCCGCTACGTGCGTGAGGACACTGAGACTGAAGTGCCGATTGGCGAGAACCTGGAGAAGTCGAACGTTTCCCCCGCCGCGCAGGCTGCCGGCGAGGCGACTGGCAGCGGGGAGCAGGCCATCGTCGCCCCCGAGACCGGCCCGGCGGCCGATCTCCTCGAACGGTTGCGACAGAGACGACAGGAGGAGTTGGGACAATGACAGGCATTACCGACGGGCGATACGAACGCGGGCGGTGTGGCCGGCGCCTTCTTGTGGCGCTCTGGGTGTGTTCTCTGCTGCCCCTGGCGCTTCTGTCTTCCGTGTGCCGGGCGCAGGAGGGGGAGGCGGCCCCCGCGCCGGAGCAGGAAGGGGCCGTGCCCGAGTTCTCGGCGCCGCCGGAGGAGCAAGGGGTCATGCCCGCCGGCTCTGGCATCCTCCTGAACTTCAAGGATGCGCCCTTGACGGCCGTGCTGGAGCACCTGTCGGAGGTCGCCGGCCTGGTTGTGGTGGAGGAGGTGACCGTGGCGGGGCGGGTTTCCCTGATGAGCCGGCAGCCGCTCAGCGTGCAGGAGGCCGTGGAACTGCTGAACACCGTGCTGGTCCAGCAGGGGTACGCCGCCGTGCGTGCGGGCCGGGTGCTCAAGATCGTCACGATCGAGGATGCCAAGAAGATGAACGTGCCGGTCCGCTCGGGCGCGGCTCCCGAGGACATCGAGCCGACCGACGAGATCATCACGCAGATAATCCCGCTCAAGTACGCCGACGCGACCCAGGTCAGGGAGGACCTGGCCCCCCTGATCCCCGCCTACGCCGACCTCTCGGCCAACGCCAGCAGCAACGCGCTCATCCTCACGGATACGAGCGCGAACGTGAAGCGGATAGCCGAGATAGTCAGCGCGCTGGACACCTACCTGGCCACCGTGGCCGAAGTGCGCGTCTTCATGCTCACATATGCCGACGCGACGGATGCGGCGGCGCTCATCAACCAGGTGTTCCAGCAGGAGGAGGGGGGCACGACTAGGGCACGCGGGGGGGGCTTCGGCGGCAGGTCGTTCTTCCGCGGGCCCGGTGGCGGAGGGCAACAGGCCGAGGACACGGCCAGCCGCGCGCCGCAGGTCCTGGCCTCGGCCGACGAGCGCACGAACTCCGTCGTCGTCAGCGGCCCGTCCGACACGCTGGACGTCGTCGCCCAGGTCATCAAGGAACTCGACGCCAACCCGGTCGAGGAGGAGGCCGTCCTGGTCTATAGGTTGAGGAATGCCCAAGTGGCGACGGTGGCCGAAGTGCTCAACGATCTGTTCGGGCAGTCCAGTGGGAGCACCCAGACCGCGCGCACGGGCACCCAGCAGGGCCGCGGTTCAAGCGGGCAGGAGGGGCAGTCGAGCAGCCCGTTCGCCAGGTTCCGGCAGCAGATCTCGAACGAGGCCGTTGCCGCGGCCGGCGCCCTGTCAGGAGATGTTTACTGCGTCGCGGAAGAGGACACCAACACGCTGCTCGTGCTGACCGCTCCGACCAACTTCGAGCGCCTGCAAACGATCATCGGCGAGCTGGACCGGACCATCCCGCAGGTGCTCATCAAGGTGCTCATCGCCGAGGTGACCTGGAGCGACGACATGGACGTGGGCGTGGAGTTCTCCGTGCTGGACACCGAGCCGGACGGGGACGAGTTCTCGCTGTTCACGGACTTCGGCGTCGCCGCGCAGACCGACGGACTGATCTACAAGCTGGTCGGCGGCGACGTGTCGGTCGCCCTCCGGGTCCTGGAGGAGATCGGCAAACTGGACATCCTTTCCCGGCCCCACATCCTGACCAGCGACAACCAGACGGCCACCATCACCGTGGGGCAGCAGGTGCCGTTCATCACCAACACCCGCACCACGGAAACCGGCCAGACCATCAACACCATCCAGTACGAGGACATCGGGATCATCCTCGAGGTCACTCCCCACATCAACCCGGAGGGGCTGGTCATCATGGACGTCAGCCCGGAGATATCCACCACGACGGCGGAGACCGTGCCCATCTCCGAGACGGTGGACGCCGCCGTGTTTGCCAAGCGGTCGGCCAGCACGCGCATCGCCATCAAGGACGACCAGACGATCGTGATAGGCGGCCTGATGCAGGACACCAAGACCGAGACCGTCCGCAAGGTTCCCCTCCTGGGCGACATCCCGCTGCTGGGCGCGCTGTTCAGGCGCAAGATCGAGGACAAGGAGAAGACCGAACTGCTCATCTTCCTGACTCCCCACGTCGCGCGTGAGGCGGACGAGCTCCAGGAGATGTCGGACCAGGAACTGACCGGCGTGCGGCAGATGAAGGACGCGGTTCAGCCGGGCGTGTTCGACGAGCACATGGAGGGCATGCGCAGGGGGGCGGTCGAGGACCCCGACGTGCCGGCCGAGCAGTGAGTCCGCAGCAGGCAGCCCCGTCGGCCCGGTGCAGCCCGTCGAGAGCAAGCCAATTCCCTTCCCGATGACAGCCCCGTCACCGTTTTCTGGGGAAGGGGGTTGACAGGGCGCCGTGCCCGGTATAGAATGACCGTATCAAACGCACATTTCAATCGTCTATTGGAGGCGAACGATGTCCGATACCGGGGACTCACGGCATGACACGCGTCAGAGGGTGTTGGAGAGCGCCGTCGAGGCGTTCGCCGCCGAGGGGTTCCGGGACGCGACGGTCCATGAGATCTGCGAAGGCGCGGAGGCCAACATCGCCGCCGTCAATTATTACTTCGGCAGCAAGGAGAACCTCTACGTCGAGGCCTGGCGCAAGGCCTTCCACGACTCGGTCGAGGCCCACCCCCCGGACGGCGGGGTTCCCCCCGACGCGCCGCCGGGGGAGCGCCTGCGGGGGCGCATCCGGGCCTTGATTCGCAGGGCTGCTGACGAGAGGGCCAGCGACTTCGCCATCGTGCACAAGGAGCTGGCCAACCCCACCGGCCTGCTGGAGGAGGTGATGCGCGAGTGCCTGGAGCCGCTGCACGAGCAGATACTGGCGCTCGTGCGCGAGCTGCTGGGCCCCGGCGTGGGCGAGCAGCAGGGCCGGTTCTGCCTGGTGAGCATCTTCAGCCAGTGCCACGGCCCCATAATCCGCCGCCGGCTGCAGGGGGACCGCCTGCACGGCGGCGGGCCGGGACCGCTGAAACCGGGGGAAACGGACGCATACGCGGACCACGTGGTCGCGTTCACGCTGGCCGGCATTCGGGCCGTGCGGCGGCGCGCGGCCCACGGACGCCCCGCCGGCCACAAAGGCCGGGCGAAGTAGAAGTAATGGAAAGGTGACGGGACGCGTGGACGAGTCTGCCACAGAAGCATTGAGTTCGCAGGAGCGGACCGAGGACGCCGCAAGGCCGGCGGCCGACTCGAAGTCGGCGCCGGCCGCGCAGGTGGGCCCCGGGCATAGCTCGTGGATCACGGAGGGGAGCATCCCCCGTGCGGTCTTCCGCCTTGCGCTTCCGACCTGGGGCGCGTTCCTGTCGCACGACCTGATGGGCATGGTGGACATGTTCTTCGTGGGCAAGCTCGGCGCGTCCGCCGTGGCCGCCGTCGCCATGAGCGGCGCAGTGTTCGGCATCATCATCATGCTCGGCCACGGGATCACGGTCGGCACGACGGCCCTGGTCGCGAACGCCTTCGGCCGCGGGGAGCGCGACACTGCCGGACACGCGACGGGCCAGACACTTTCGATGGCGGCGGTCCTTTCCGTGGTGGTAGCCGCGGCCGGGATATCGCTTGCCGCCGCCATGTTACGGCTCATGGGCGCCGAGCCGGACGTGGTGGCCCGGGGCACGGGCTACCTGCGAGTGGTCAGCGGCGGCGCCTTCGCGATGATGGTCAGCATGTCCCTGGGGGCGACCCTGCGCGGGGCGGGCGACGCCATGACGCCCTTCAGGGCCATGACCATCGCAAACGTGACGAACGCCGTGCTCGACCCCATCTTCATCTTCGGGTGGCTGGGTTTTCCCGCGCTGGGCGTTGTCGGATCGGCCTGGGCGACCCTGGTCGGACGGATTGTCGGCGCCGTTCTGATGATGCGCGCCTTTATCTCCGCGCGGGCCATCGTCCGGCTGCGCCTGCGCGACCTGCGGCCGCGCGCGGCTATAATGGCCCAAATCTGCCGGATCGGGGGCTTCGCCTCGGGGCGAATGCTGGTGCGCAACGTCGCCGGGCTGCTCCTGATGCGGCTGGTGGCCATGTTCGGCACCGTGCCGGTGGCCGCTTACGGCATCGGGCTGCGGCTCCACATGGTGTTGTTCGGCCCCACGATGGGATTCGCCACGGCGGCGGGCACGATGGTCGGACAGAACATGGGGGCAGGCCAGTCCCGACGGGCGACCCGCTCCGCGTGGATCGCCGCCGGCATTGCAATGACGGTCGCATTCTGCATAACGGTCGTGTTCTGGGCCACGGCGGGATTTCTGGTCCGCGTGTTCAACAACGATCCCGAGGTCGTCTGGACCGGGACCGTCCTGCTGCGCTGGTTTGCCGCTTCATTCGTGTTCCTGGCGCTGGCAATAGTGTTGGGTCATGCCATGAACTGCGCCGGGGACACGCTGCGCCCGATGATCATCACCACCGTGGCACTCGTGGTGACGGGCGTGCCGCTTGCATATGCACTGGCCACCTTGTGGAACAGCGTCGAGGGCATCTGGGTCGCGCTCTTCACCTCCAACGTGCTGGCGGGGCTTCTCTCGGCAGCCGTGTTCCGCAGGGGACGGTGGCGCGCCACGTCCCTGCAACGTTCGGACGGGTGAACCTGAACGGGGAAGGAGACGAGGACGGTCAGACAAGCCCATTCAACGTTCGCTGCGGGCGGGTCGCGCCTGCCGCGCGGCGTTGCCTGCCTGCTGGCGGTCATCTGCCTGCTGGCGGGGGCGTCGTGCACGATCAACCCGGTGCAGGTCGGGCCGGTCGTCTCCCTTCCTGAGGCGTTCTCGAGCAGCGGCTCCGACGCGTTGCCCGACAGGTGGTGGACTGCATTCGGCGACGGGCAGCTCAACGCGCTGGTCGAGCGCGCCCTTGAGGAGAACTTCAGCCTGCGAACGGCCCGGGACCGGCTGGACCAGGCGTGGGCCGTCGCGGAGAGGGCCGGTGCGGAAGCGAAACCCGGCCTGGACGCCACCGGCGGCCTGTCGCGCGAGGCCAGGAAGGTCGCCGGGCTCGACCGCGCCTACGCCACGGATTTCTCGCTCGGCATCGAAGCAGGCTACGAGGTGGACCTGTGGGGGCGCGTCGGCGCCTCGCGCGACGCCTCGCTGCTCGACGCGCTCGCCACGGAGGAAGACCTGCACGCCGCCGCCGTCGGCGTCAGCGCGGAGGTGGGCCGAACCTGGCACCGTCTCATCGAGCAGCGGCTCCAGTTGGGGTTGCTGGACGAGCAGATCGCCACGAACGAGAAGCACCTGGACGTCATCACGCTGAAGTTCCGCCGCGGGCAGGTCTCCGCCACGGACGTGCTGCAACAGCGTCAGCTTGTCGAGTCAACCAGGGGCGAGCGGGTTCTCGTGGAGTCGAGCCTGAGCGTTCTTGAGCACCAGTTAGCGGTGCTGCTCGGGCAGCCGCCCGGGGCGCTGGACCTGGCGCCCGACGGGGACCTGCCGGGCGTGCCGCCGGAGCCGCAGACGGGCCTGCCGCTGGAGTTGATCCGCCGACGGCCGGACGTGAGGGCCGCCGAGTTGCGCATAAGGGCGGCGGACAGACGTGTTGCCGTCGCAATCGCGGACCGGTTCCCCGCGCTCAGGCTCTCCGCACGCGGGGACACCTCGGCGGAGGAGCTGAGCGGCCTCTTCGAGGGGTGGCTGACGAATCTGGCCGCGAGCGTCGCTGCCCCGTTGCTGGACGCCGGCCTGCGCCGCGCCGAAGTGGAACGCACCCGGGCCGTCCTTTCCGAGCGACTCAACTCATACGGCGACGTGGTCCTGGCGGCACTCCAGGAGGTGGAGGACGCGCTCTCGCAGGAGGCAAGCCAGTCCGAATACGTCGCCAGCCTGGCGAGGCAACTCGAGCTTTCCGGGCAATCGGCGGCGCAGACGTTGGAGAACTACACGAAGGGCACGGCCGACTTCACCCGCTACCTGACGACGCTGCTCTCGCACCAACGACTCCAGAGGACCTTCCTGCAGGCGAGGCTCGAACTCGTGCTGTCCCGGATCGCTCTATACCGCGCCCTGGCCGGAAGCTGGCCGTCGCAGGCCGGCGAACCAGAGAACACTCGAAACTGAGAGGACCGTTACCATGTCGGCAGAACATCCAGCGCCCGGAGCCGCGCCCACTGACGGCGCGGCCGTGGGGTCGCCCCCGACGAGTTGGCTGGGCCGGTTCGCCCGGCTGCTGCTCGCACTGGCCATCCTCGGGGTCGGCGCCGGGCTCTCCTTCCACTGGCTGGCCAATCGTCCGGTCGCGCAACGGCGCCCCCCGCAGGCGGAGGCGAGGCTGGTCGAGGTCATCCGCGTCCGCCTGACCCCCGAGAAGGCGCTCGTGGACGCGATGGGGACCGTGATCGCTGCGCGCAGCGTCCAGCTTGCCCCTCGCGTGAGCGGGCAGATCGTCGAGGTCAGCGCGGAACTCGTTCCCGGCGGCTCATTCAGGGCCGGTGAGCCGGTGGTGAAGATCGATCCGGCGGACTACAGACTGGCCGTCCAACAGCAGGAGGCCGAGGTCAGGAGATTGACCGCCGTGCTGAAACAGCAGGAGAGCGAGATAGCCCAGCGGGAAACCGAGATCGCCCGCGCCGAGAGCGCACTGAAGATCGAGATGGGCGAGCAGTCGGTCGCCGAACGGGAGTATGAGCTGCTGGGCGAGACGGTCACGCAGGAGGACCTGGATCTCGTCCTCCGCCAGCCGCAACTGAAGACCGCGCAGGCGAACTTCGAGGCAGCCAGGGCCGCCAGGGCAGCGGCGGAAGCGGCCCTGGAAGCGGCCCGGGCCTCCAGGGACGCCGCGTCGGTCGCACTCAGGAAAACGGAACTTGACGAGGAGCGCACGACGGTCCGCGCCCCCTTCAACGCGACCGTGCAGTCCAAGTTCGTGGACCTCGGCTCGCAGGTCAGCGCCGGGACGGCCGTCGCCTCGCTGGCGGGCACCGACGAGTACTGGATCCGGCTCTCCGTGTCCACCGACGAGTTGAGGTGGATCAGCATCCCGGGCTTCAACGGCGAGGCGGGGGCGGCGGTGCAGGTGTATCACGAGTCGGCCTGGGGGGCGGGCGCGTCCCGCGCCGGCACGGTCCTGCGAGTGATGGCCGAGCTTGAGCCCGAGGGGCGCATGGCCAGGCTGCTGGTCTCCGTGAAGGACCCGCTGGAAGTGCAGGCGGCCGACCGGGCCCGCCACGCGCTCATTCTCGGCTCGTACGTGCGCGCGCGCATCCGGGGCAGGGACCTGGGCCGCGTCGCCAGCGTCCCCCGCACGGCGCTGCGCAACGGGAGCCAGGTCTGGGTCATGACACCCGAGGGCGCCCTGGACATCCGCGAGGTGACCGTCGCCTGGAGCGGCAACGAGCACGTTTTCGTCTCCGAGGGCCTCGCCGACGGGGACCTGCTGGTGACGAGCAACCTGGCCGCGCCGGTGCAGGGGATGGCCCTGCGCACGGCCGACCAGGCCCCCGCACCGCCGCAGGGCGGGCCCGAACAGGACGTGAGGACGGCCGGCCATGATCAATGAACACGACCCGGAACCCCGCCGCGGCCCCGTCGCCTGGATGGCCGGCCACTCGGTGGCCGCCAACCTGATCATGCTGATGTGCCTGGTCGGCGGATACATCTCGTTGCGGAACATCAAGCAAGAGGTGTTCCCCGACATCACAATGGACGCGGTTGAGGTCACCGTGGCCTACCCCGGGGCAAGCCCGGAGGAGGTGGAGAACGGCGTCATCCTGGCCATCGAGGAGGCCGTGCGCGGCGTGGACGGCGTGGACGAGGTCACCTCAACGGCCAGGGAGGGGTCGGGGACGGTCACCGTTGAGCTGCTCCTCGGCGCCGACCCGCAGACGGTCGCCCAGGACCTCCAGAGCGAGGTGGACCGCGTCACCACCCTGCCGGAGGATGCCGAAGAGCCCCAGGTCCGGGCCGTTTCTCACCAGCGCGGCGTGCTGACCATCGTGCTGTACGGGGATGCGACGGAGACCGTTCTGCACGAGCTGGGAGAGCAGGTCCGCGACCGGTTTCTCCAGGAAGCGGACGTGACGCAGGTGGACCTGACGGGAGTGCCGCCGCTGGAGATCGGCATCGAGATCCCCCAGGAGAACCTGCGCCGCTATGGCCTGACCCTCGAAGATGTGGCCGGCCGCCTGGGCGACGCTTCGGTGGACGTGCCCGGCGGCGGCCTGAAGACCGAAGGCGGCGAGGTGCTCGTCCGCATCAAGGAGCGGCGCGACTACGGGAGCGAGTTCGCGCGGATGCCGGTCATCACGACGGCCGACGGGAGCCAGGTGCCCCTGGGCAGCATCGCCACGATCGAGGACGGCTTCGCGGACGCCGACCGCTACGCCCGCTACAACGGCGAGCCCGCCGTCATGGTCGAGGTCTACCGGGTGGGCGAGCAGACGCCCGTCCAGGTGGCCGACGCGGTGCGCCGCCAGATGGTCGAGATCGAGCCGTCTCTGCCGCCCGGGATCAAGGTGGCCACCCTGCACGACATGTCCGCCGTTTACGCCGAGCGGGTGCAGCTGCTGCTCACGAACGGCGCCATCGGGCTGGGGTTGGTGCTGGTCATCCTCGGCCTGTTCCTGGAGGCGCGGCTGGCCTTCTGGGTGATGATGGGCATCCCGATCTCATTCCTCGGCTCGTTCCTCATCCTGCCCGGCATGGGCGTGACGGTCAACATGATGTCGCTGTTCGCTTACATCATCGCCCTGGGTATCGTGGTGGACGACGCGATCGTGGTCGGCGAGAACGTCTATCACTACCACCAGGAGGGGATGCCGTTCCTGAAGGCGGCCGTGCGCGGCGCGCGGGAGGTCGCCATGCCGGTGACCTTCAGCATCCTGACGAACATCGCCGCCTTCCTGCCCATCTACTTCATCCCGGGGACGATGGGGCGCATCTTCAGAATGATCCCCCTGGTGGTCTGCACCGTGTTCCTGATATCCCTCGGGGAGTGCATGTTCGTGCTGCCCGCCCACCTGGGTCACCAGAAGGAGCGGCAGCGGCGCGGCCTGGCCGCCTGGCTGCACGGGCGGCAGCAGGCCTTCAGCCACGCCTTCCGCCACTGGGTCCGGGACGGCTACGGGCCGCTGCTGGCCTTCGCGCTGCGGCACCGCTACGTGACCGTCGCCGCTGCCGTCAGCGTGCTCATGGTCAGCGTCTCTTACGCCCTGAGCGGACGCATGGGCTTCCAGGTATTCCCGGTTGTGGAGTCCGACTTCTCCGAGGCCCAGGTCGTCCTGCCCTACGGCACGCCGGTGGAGCGGACGGAGGAGGTGATGCAGCGCCTGCTGGAGGGCGCCCGACAGATCCTGGACGAATCGGGCCGGCCGGAACTGATCAAGTCCATACTGGCAAACGTCGGGCAGGGCGGAAGCCACACCGGGACGATGAGGGTGGAGCTGGCCGACCCCGACGTCCGCGAACAGATCATGGGCACCGAGGAGTTCACCCGGCGCTGGCGGCAGGCGGTCGGCGAGATCGCCGGCGTCGAGTACCTCCGCTTCGCGTCGGACGTGGGCGGCCCCGGCGGCCATGGCCGCGCCCTCACGGTCGAGCTGAGCCATCGCGACATGGCCGTCCTCGAGCGGGCCAGCAGCGACCTGGCGCAGTCGATCGGCACGTACCCGCTGGTCAAGGACGTGGACGACGGCTTCCAGCCGGGCAAGGAGCAACTGGACTTTGCCATCCGGCCCGAGGGCAAGAGCCTGGGGCTCTCCGCGCGCGAGGTGGCCCGCCAGGTGCGCAACGCGTTCCAGGGCGCGGAAGTGCTCCGGCAGCAGCGCGGGCGCAATGAGATCAAGGTCACCGTCCGCCTGCCGGAGGCGGAGAGGGCCACCGAGCAGACGATCCACGACCTCCTGATCCGCACGCCCGCCGGCACCGACGTGCCGCTTCGCCAGATCGCCACCGTGAGCAGGGGCCGGGCCTACACGACCATCGACCGGCGGAACGGCCGGCGCGTCGTCCAGGTCTCCGCCGACGTGACGCCCCGCAGCCAGGCCAGCGAGGTGATTGCCGACCTCCGGGCGAACGTCCTGCCGCCGCTCGCGCGGGATTACCGCGGCCTCAGCTACGGCTTCGAGGGGCACCAGGCCGACATACGCGAGAGCATGGGCAGCCTGAAGGTCAGCTTCGTGCTCGCGCTCCTGGCCATTTACGCCATGCTGGCGATACCGTTCCGCAGCTACTCCCAGCCGCTGGTCGTCATGGCGAGCATCCCGTTCGGCATCGTCGGCGCCTTCCTCGGGCACCTGATCATGGGCTACGACCTGTGCATACCCAGCATGTTCGGGATCGTCGCCCTGTCCGGCGTGGTGGTCAACGACTCGCTGGTCATGATCGACTTCGCCAACCGCCGCAGGCGGGAGGCCGGCCTCCCGCACCGCGAGGCCATTCATTCGGCGGCCATCCAGCGCTTCCGCCCGATACTCCTGACCACGCTGACCACCTTCGGCGGCCTGGCGCCGATGATCTTCGAGACGTCCCGCCAGGCCAAGTTCCTCATTCCGATGGCGCTCTCGCTGGGCTTCGGCATCCTGTTCGCCACGCTCATCACGCTCGTGCTCGTCCCGTCGCTCTACCTGGCGGTCGAGGACGCACGGGGGCTGCCGGGCCGCATCCGGGCCGCCCTGTCCCCCCGCGCCGCGCCGTCTGCGCGCCACGGCGGCGCTACAGCTCAGGTTGCCGACGTGGAGACCGACCCCGCCCCCTGAGGCCCTCACTGTTCCGGCTGCGTCACCTGGATGATCTCGATCCCGTTGATGATCGCGTTGTCCTTCTTCGCCCGGAACCGGATCTCGATCTCCTCGTAGGCCCTTGTCTCCGCCGACCGAACAACCGCCGCGAACGGGCGGTTCCCCGCCTCGCGGAAGACGTCGAAATCCTCCAGCATTGGCCGGCCGTTCAGCAGGACGTCGAACGCCCGCCTGTCCTCCTCCCGGTGCCAGGTCTCGGCGAAGTGGAGCACCACGCGGTAGAGGCCCGGCGGCACCTGGGCCGTGTAGGTGCCGAGGCCGTAGCGCTCGAAGCGGTAGATATCCGGGACGTCCGTGCCGGCGATCTTCACGTCCCCCCGGTCAACCATCTCGCCGGCGTCCGGGCCATACGGCCTGTTGCCCCTCCGCCAGGGGTCCGCCTTCCAGAGGCGTCCCTCGGAGTCCGTGAAGTCTTTGGTGCAGCCGGCGTTGACGCGCAGCGTGAATCCCCGGCCGGCCGGCGGGATCGGCAGCTCGGGCCGCAGAAATGGGAAGGCGCCCAGCTCCGGCGCCGTCCCGTCGGCGTCGAAGCCGCCGTCCTCGGCCAGGCCCGCGTCGATGGCAGGCGAGCCGGGCCGAAGTCGGAAGTCGCGGGCGTCGGCGTCCACGTACATCGGGTCTGCCTTGACGGGGAGGTCGCCGGTGTGCGCGACCCACGTTGTGCCCCAGGTGTTGTCGACGGGGTTGCCGAGCAGATTCCGCTCGATCCGGATGCCCTCGCGGGCCAGGCCCACGTTGCGGTTGAGGGAGACGTGATAGTCGCGGTTGGCGGTCAGGATATTGTGGTAGATGCGCACGTCCCGCGGCCCGCCGAGGGAGGGGCGGCCGGAGATGCAGATGCCGCCGGCGGGAGGCCGGTTGCTCTCCAGGTAGCCGCAGTGGTGGATCGTGTTGTTGTATATCTGCACGTCGGATATCGGCCCCCTCCACGTGCCGACCTGTATCGCGGCCCAGTAGACGTCGAACAGGACGTTGTGATGGATGCGGACGCCCCGTGTCTCGCCGCCGCCCTCCGTGCCAACGCCAATGCCGATTCCCGTGTCGTGGACGATGTTGTGGTGGAAGTCCAGGTCGCGCGGGTCGCCGTAGCCGTTCGGGGCGATGCCGGTCGTCCAGGGGCGGTTGTAAAGGTCGTGGACGTAGTTGTGATGGATGTTGCCGTTGCGCTCCGAGCCGTCCAGGAGCATGGCCTCCTTGTCGCCCCAGGCGATCTCGTTGTGGGCGATCTCGAAGTCCAGCAGCGTGCCGACGTCGATCTGCTCGCACGGGGGCTTGCGTTCGGAGACCAGCCTATCGTCGGGGCCGGACTTCATGGCGCGGCAGCACGCGCGGATGACCGTGTTACCCACGACCCGATAGCCCGGCCCGTCCGCACGCCCGACGCGGATGCCCGGAGCGTAGGTCTTATAGACCGTGTTGTGCAGCAGCTCGACGTGGTCGCCGTACTCGGCCATGAGGCCGCGCGACCGGGACATCTCGATGTGCAGGTTCTTGACGATGAAGTGCGAGCACGCGTGCACCAGCAACATGCCGACGTCGTGGGGGTAGACCTCCCAGCCCTTTTGCACGCGGTCGGGGCTGCGGTCCCATAGGGCGTCGATGCAGTTGAGCGTCGCCGTCTCGCCGGGATAGCCGATGAGCCGCGTCCACCTGTCCGCCTCGCCGATGCGCTCGAACAGGATCCGCTTCGTGAGCCTGTATTCTCCCCCGCGCACGTAAACGGTGTCGCCGGCCCGGATCGTCTCCGCCGCCTTGTGCAGCGTGGCCCAGGGGGCGTCGAGCGTGCCGGGCGCTCCGTCGTCTCCGTCGGGCGCCACGAAGAAGGTGCGGCCGCTGTTCTCCTCGACCGAGGTCGCGATGGCCAGCACGGCCGGCGCGCCGAAGTCCTCCCCCGCCGCGTCCGCGCTGAGGATGTCGAGCGACGCGATCTCGACCTCCGGGCGCGGGTTGGGCCAGTACATCGCGTAGAGCACGAGGCAGCGGTTGTCGTTCGGCTGCGCTTTCGCTTCCCAGGCGATCTTCGCCCAGGCAAGGTCGTACACGAATCCGTCCACGGGGTTCCACCAGTCGCGGACGTAGCCGCCGACCCCTTCGCCCCAGCGGACCGGCACGTCGAGCGACCGGGCGTCGGCGTAGTGGACGACGTACCGGAAGACCGTGGTCCGGTCGGGCGGCTTCTCGCCGCTCTCGCGCGCTGCCAGGGCGCGCTCGTGCCACGCGAGCACACCGGGACCGGGGTTGAACGTGTGCAGGAAGTGCAGGGCGTCGGCCCGGCGCTGCACGGGAATGCCCCGGACGCCGCGTGCCCTCGCCGGGGCGCCCTCGCCGGCCAGCGTGACCGCGCGGCCCGTCAACTCCCACTCGACGCCGCCCAACTCCGCAGCGCCGGCGGGGAGTCGCACGGTCCCGTATGCTTCGTCCATGTCTGCGAAGAGCGCGGCGCCCCCTGCGTCCGCGTTGAGCGCCTCGGCGGGGATGGCGATGGTCGTCTCCGATGCGAAGCCTCCGCCGGGGGCGGCGACCAGCAGGACGACGAGTAACCGGACGGTCAGCAGCACCTTCCATTTCATGCGTTGTCTCCTTGCTGCGTGACGGCCGCCTCTCGAGGCGGCACAGGGGGGCCCGTCAGGAGTCCTGTGGCTGGACGACCACGAACGGGATTGCCGGCAGAATGCCGTACGAGTTGCGCCGCGCCGGGCGCACCTGTCCGTCGGTGTTCTGGGCCGGGACGTGGACGACGACCTCGACGATCAGGTTGTCGGCGAACCCGGGCTCCAGCGCGTCGCCTTCCGCCCGGAGCTGGAACACCAGGGCCCCGGGGACGACGCTGGCGTCCCGGACGGTTATCCCGTCCGGCGGCTCGCTGGGCACCAACTCGATCCTGTTCGTACTGCTGATCCTCTGGACGTTGACCCGCACCTGCACGGCGCCGCCCAGGGGAACCTTGACGGGGGCGGCTTGCGCCAGTTCGCCGGGCACCCGGTTCCACACCCTTTTCCCCACGGTGACGATAAGCTCTTCCGTCGGCGCCAGGTGGCGGTAGAGGAACGCCTGCATCAGGTCTTCCGAGGGGGTGGCCGGCCGGCGGATCTCCTGTCCTCCGACAAAGGCGCGGCCCTCCAACCGAAGGGAGAGCGGGTGGTCAAAGGGCCTCTCGGGTGCCGCGAGTGTCATGCGGACGCAGTCACGCCCGGCGGGGATTCGCCCTCCGCTCAGCGTGAAACCGGCGGGCGCGTCCCGGAGCGCCAGATCGATGTCGCCCTCGAATCCGTCCTTCCGGAGCGCGTGTACCTGGACGAGGCTCGGGGCACCGGCCGGCATGCTCAGCGTAGCGGGGGCGACGCGTAGCGCAAAGTCGGGCTGCGAGGGCGCGACGCGAAGGCGATAGCCGTACGCCTCCCCGCCGTGAACCTGTGCGTCATCCAGGCGCACGTAATACGTCCCGTCCTGCGGCAGGCGGGCGATCACGTACGAATCGGCGTGGTGCGTCAGCAGTCCCATGTCCGGGTGCAGGTAGCCGGCCTCCCTGCACATGCGGTCATCGTTCCATTCCAGGACGCGCCCCGACGCGTCGATCAGCCGCAGCACCGAATCCAGCGGGGAGTGCAGCCGTCGGGCCACCACTTCGGCCACCACCTGATCTCCCTCGTGGCCTTCGAACCGCAACACGTCCACGTCCCCGGGCCGGTCGATGCGCCCGTTGACGATCAGCGGCAGGTCGACCCGCTGCGCGTTACGCGCGTCGTCATTGGGTTCAGCCTCGGTGCACTCCGGAAGCGCGTCCACGGCGTAAGTCACTTCGTTGGACACCATTCCCTTCGCGGCCAGTGTCGCCTGCCGGATGGAGTCGCCGCCGGGCTGCGTGTCCAGTACGAGCGTTTTCGCGGGCAGGTTCCAGCCGTCAATGGCGGCGACTGTCTCGCCCCCCTCCGGGCCGCCCAGCGGGAACGCCTCCGTAATGAAGGGCAGTTCGCCGATGGCGACGCGATAGACGAAATCCTCCCGCCCCCGGTAAATGGCGTCGCGTATCTCCAGGACATAGACGCCGTCCTCGGGCACCTCGAAGAACATTACCGGGTCGGGGTGGAACCGGTAATCGTCCGCGAAGGCGATCTCGCGGGCCGACTGGTCGTAGAGGGCCAGGGTCGCCTGGAACCAGCCCGGCACGGCGTCGGCCAGGAACGGGACGAGGCGCCGGGCGGACGCCTGGATCACCAGTCTCTGCCCCGCCTCCGCCCGGAAGGGGAAGCGGTCAACGTCCCCCGGCATGACCTGTCCGTTCACGAGGACGGGCAGGTCGGCGGGCGAGTCGTCCGGCAGGTAGGTGAACTGCCCGGGGTCGTTCGGTTCCTCCTCGCGTGTCTCCGGCAAGGTCCCTATCTGGAAACAGATGGGGTTGGTCAGGCCGACCGGCATTCCGAGCCGCAGTTCCCGGTCGCCGGGCGCCGCGTCCGGGGCGATGGTCACCTCAATCAGGACCATCTCCCCAAGCTGCGCGTTGGGCTGCCTTTTCGACCTTAACTGGTAATCGAGGAACTCGTTCGCCACGTGCTGCAGTTGCCTCAGGCTCATGCCGTCCAGGTCCCGAAGCAACGGGTGTTTGGGCAGTTCGACCGGCTCCGCGTCTTCTTCCTCCTCGCTGGCTGCCGGCGAGGCGCCGCGCCTTCTTCCGGGATACGCGACGGCGATGCCCTGCTCCTCCAGCTCGACCAGTCGCGTCTCCCGCAGTTCGACGAGTTGTTGCTGGAGTTCCTTGCGCTGTTCCGTGTTAAAGTTCACGCTGGTCGTGTAGTGTTCGACGAACGAGGCGCTCACGCCCTCGCCGGAGACATAGACCTCCTTGACGTCGCGGAGGTACTGCCCGCCGACAAGCACCTGCACCACGGCGCCCTGCCGGCCGCCGCCCGGGAACACGTAGCCGATGTGCGGGTCCCTTGTGCTGCCGGCCCCCCACGCGGTCGGCGCGCACGCGCCCAGCGCCAGGAGAAGGAAGAGTCTGAAGGCCTTCACGATCGCCCCCGCAAATCACATGATCTCTGTGAGGATGCCGCCTTCCCCCACGTTGCCCTCTATTGCCGGCAGAACCTGTGCCGTCAATCCCCGCGGGTTCGGCAGCGCGCCGTCGGGATCGATTCCGAGCTGGATGTACATGCTGCGGATCAGGTCCCACGGGTACACGGGGCGTTCCGCCACCGCCGAGCCCGTCGAATCCGACGCGCCGAGGACGCAGCCGCCCCTGAACCCCCCGCCGGCGAGCAGCGCCGAGAAGCACTGGCCGTAATGCCCCCGTCCTCCGTTCCACGGCGCCTCCCACTGGACCTTCGGCGTCCGGCCGAACTCGCCGCTCCACCATACGATGGTGCTGTCCAGCAGGCCGCGGTCCGCCAGGTCCGCCAGGAGCGTGGCCGTGCCCTGGTCCATCTGCGGCAGCTTCTGGCGCATCGTCTCGAAGTGCTGCTTGTGGGTGTCCCAACCCCCGTAGTTGATCGTCACGTAGGGCACGCCGCGCTCGACCAGCCGCCGCGCCGCCAGGCAGGACTGGCCGAACGTGTTCCGCCCGTAGCTGTCGCGCATCGCGTCCGTCTCCTCGGACAGGTCGAACAGGCTCCTGGCCTCCCCGAACATCATGTCGTATGCATCGGCCGTGCTCTGGTCGTACTCCCCGAACACGGCGCTCCGCGGCACGGCCGTCCCGATCGTGTCGAGCGCACTGAGCAGGTCGCGCCTGCTCTGCTGGCGCTTGTCGGATATGCCGGTTGAGACGATGCCTTCCACGGCGAAGGGCGTCCGGTTGGGGTCGCCCCCGGTGGCGAAAGGTTTGTATTGCTGCGCCAGGAACCCCGCCTCGGAGAAGCGGCCCTGCGGGCGCGTCAGGACGACGTAGGGCGGCACCAGGCCCTTGTAGCCGTGCCCGTAGCCCTTGAAGAGCGATACGACGGCCCCGGCGCAGGGATAGACCAGCTTGCCGGGCATGCGGCTCGTCTGCACTATG
>CAZQEQ010000044.1:0-27006 GCA_964592385.1 uncultured candidatus Brocadiaceae bacterium
GCCACCGGACGCGGGGCAAGGACGAGCCTCCCATCGGGCCGGCGATCACGCTGACAGACAAAGACGGGCAAATACTCAAGACCATCACCATCGAGAAGGGGCAGGACCTCGGCGGGGTTGTGGGCTGGGTCGAGGAATAGACGCGCCCCGGCCGGGCGCTCACACGCCCCTCACCCTATACCTCTCCCTGAGGGAGAGGGGAGGCGGGGCACGCCACCGGGCGTTCACACGCCCCTCGCCCTGTCCCTCTCCCGAGGGGAGAGGGGATCCAGGACGGCGACGTTAGATGATGATCGGCTCTGTCATCAGGGACTGCGGGTGGGCCTTCAGCGCGCCCTGCGTCCCCACGGGCGGCGGCGTCACGAGCGGCGTCGGATAGGCCACGGCACTGAGCCGGCGGTCGGAACGGTTCGTCAGCACCAGCGCGTGCGGGCCGATCTCGGCGACGGCGTCCACGGGCAGGTCGAACCGCACCACCGTCACCCCGCCCGTCCCGGGCAGCAGCGCGGCCGGCTCGAGCTCCAAATCCTCGTCGCAGGTCAGCACCACGTCCTCGCGGCTCACCTCGCCGCGGAACCACCACTCGACGCAGGCGGCCTTGACGGGATTGTCGTCCGAGGGTCCCACGTGGAAGGGCTTCAGCAGGGCCTCCCCTGCCTCGAGGAGCAGGTTGACGCGCAGCCAGCTCGCCTTCTCGGTGAGGATGATCTCGGGCGTCCCGTTCCAGAGGGGGAAGGGGTGACGGTCCCGCCCCGGGTAGAGAGCCCGGGCGTGATGCGGGTCGCATGGGACGCCGACGCCGTAGCCGTCCATCACGTCCGTGCGGATGCCGCGCCCCTGGCCGTCGCCCCAGGCCCAGTGCCAACGCAGCGTGCCCGAGTAGTGCCACGGGCTGCGCGCCCAGGTGCGCGGGTGGCCCAGGTAGTCCCTCTGCTTGGGGCCGAGCTCGTCGTGGCGGTCACAGTCCAGCGTGACGTCCACGTAGTCGCGGCCGGGCATGAAACGGGCGCCGTCGGCGTGGTTGTCCACGAAGTGCCAGCGGCCGTCCAGGCAAACCTCGTTCATGGTGTGGTTGGAGATGCAGGTCTGGCGCGTGGCGATGCCCTCGACGCAGCAGAGGGCGGCAAAGACGTTGGCCGCGCCCGTGCAGTATGAGCTGTGGAGCAGCACGTCCACCGGGTGGAACGAGCCGTAGGTGGGCGACTTCTTGAAGTTCATCGCGTACTCGGCAAACGCCTGCACCTTTTCGACCGGGTCCGTCGAGTTGGGGACGCCGGCGGCGGCGAGGGCCTTCCGGGCGTGCTCCTTGAGGAAGTCCCACTCGCGGGCGTGGGGCGGCTCGGCTTGGTCCGGCGCGTACAGCTCCCCGCCGACGGGGTCGCCGTCCGGCTCCGGGGGCCGCGCTGCCAGGGAGAGATAAGGACCTTCGCGCTTGACGTCCTCGGCGGGCGTCTCACGAGTCACCGGGACGCCGAGCGGCAGTTCGGTCAAGGGGTCCAGGTGCCGGTCCACCAGCAGGGGCAGTTCGCCGCCGCGCGCGTAGTCGTCCGGGTGGTCGTGCGTCAGGCGCACTTCGGCGGCCGGCGCCAGCGCCTGCCTGCCGAGAGGCCCTCCCACGTAAGCCACCAAGGGGCGGAACTCCCTGTCGCAGACGACGCGCGTCGCGCCTTCCTTCCTCAGAACGCTCGATCCCGATGTCTCCTGCACGGCCCGTGCTCCTCATTCTGTCACAGTCGTCGCAATCCAGTCCCGGCCATCATACCGTCGTTCCGGCGCCGCGTCACGTGCACTTAGCGGCGGCGCGCGCCGGCGCTATAATGGGCCTGAGACGCTCCTCGAAGCAGCGGTCAGGAGGCGACAATGCAGGTCGGTGTGCCTTATTCCGAGGCGATTGTGCGCAAGTACCCGGAGCAGGTCGTGATTGCTCTCGCCAGGGACGCCGGGGGCAAGTGCAATCCCATCACGCTCGGGTGGACGATGATCACGTCCCACCAGCCGCCCATGATGGCCATCTCAGTCGGGCTGACGCGTTACTCGCTGGAGGTCATCCGACGCGCGGGGGAGTTCGTCATCGCCTTCCCCTCCGACGGCATGGCCGAGGATGCGCTTTTCTTCGGCACGAACTCCGGCCGGGACGTGGACAAGATCGCCGCCCGCGGCACGCCCACCCAGCCCGCCAGCGAGGTGGACTGCGTGCTGCTGGCCGACGCGGTGGCCAACTTCGAGTGCACGCTGGAGAGCGAACTCGCCACTGGCGACCACGTGATACTGGTCGGCAGGATCGTCGCCGCGCACGTAAACCAGGACGGGACCGCCCGGCGGCTCTACACCCTGAGCCAGAACTACAAGATGGGCGGGGTGGCGGCGGCTGGCGACTAACGGCGGCGAGGCCCGTATCCGCCCTGCGGCGGACACAGCCGCGCGGCTCTCCCGCTGACCAGCAACACACAACCAGCAACCAGCAACTTCCGTTTTGGAGCACGCAGCATGGACCGGCCGAACATACTGTACCTGCACTCGCACGACACGGGGCGTTACGTCCAGCCTTACGGCTACGCGGTGCCCGCGCCGAACCTCCAGCGACTGGCCGAGCAGGGCGTCATCTTCCGGCAGGCGTTCTGCACGAACCCCACCTGCTCGGCGAGCCGCGCGAGCCTGCTGACCGGGCAGTGGCCGCACAATAGCGGCATGACCGGTCTGGCGCACCGGGGCTGGGGGCTGAACGATTACGGCCATCACGTCGTCCGCACGCTGGGCCGCAACGGCTATTACACCGCCCTCTGCGGGGTGCAGCACGTCGCGTCGCACCAGGAGCCCGGCGTCAGGAAGACCATCGGCTACGACGACATTGTCGGCGAATCCACGGAGCACCAGGGCGAGCTGGACGAAATGGCCGCCGCGTTCCTCCACGACGCGCCCCGGCAGCCGTTCTTCCTCTCCGTGGGCTTCGGCGACACGCACCGCGACTTCCGCGAGCCGGGTCCGCAGGAGAACCCCAACTACTGCCGCCCCCCTGACCCGATCCCCGACACGCCGGAGACCCGCCGCGACATGGCCGGGTTCATGGCCGAGGCGCGCGTGCTCGACGCCCGGATGGGCCGCGTGCTCGACGCGCTGGAGGAAACGGGCCTGGCCGAGAATACGCTGGTCATCTGCACGACCGACCACGGGATCGCTTTCCCGCGGATGAAGTGCAACCTCTACGACGCCGGCATCGCGGTCATGCTCATCATGCGCGGGCCGGGCGGGTTCACGGGCGGGCGGGCCGTGGACGCCCTGGTCTCGCAGGTGGACATCTTTCCCACGCTCTGCGCTCTGCTCGGGATAGACCCGCCGGATTGGCTCCAGGGCGTCTCATTCATGCCGGTCATGCGAGGCGAGGCCGAGGAAGTGCGCGAGGAGCTGTTCGCCGAGGTCAACTACCACGCCGCCTATGAGCCGATGCGGTGCGTGCGAACGAAGCGGTGGAAGTACATCCGGCGGTTCGACGACCGGGGCAGGCCCGTCCTGCCGAACTGCGACGACAGCCCCACGAAACAGCTGTGGATGGACTGCGGCTGGGTCCAGATGCCGCTGCCCCGGGAGGAGCTGTTCGACCTCACGTTCGACCCGCACGAGGCGAACAGCCTGATGGACGATCCGCGCGGGGAGGAAGCCCTGGCTGATATGCGCGAACGGCTCGACCGATGGATGCGAGAGACGAACGATCCGCTGCTCAGCGGGCCCGTTCCGGCCCCGGCAGGGGGGCGCGCGAACGACCCCGACGGCGTCTCACCGCGAGAAGAGCCGCGGGTCCTGTGAGATGCCGCCTGAGCTGGAGCGGCGCGTGCGCAGGCGTTTCTCGATGGCGTCCATGATGTCGAAGGCCCGCTGCTTGTCGGGCACCACACCGCCCACGCGCACCGTGACCTTCGTGCTCTTCTCGCTGATGCGATCGGCGTCGATCCACACGTTCTTGCCGTCGGCGTACTCCGACTCTATGTGCGCCGTGGCGCTGTCCACCTTCTTCTCGTAGAGGGGCAGCCCCTCGCCCTCGAGCGCGCTGACCGCCGCCTCGCACGTCTCAGACACGGTGGCCTCCATCGTCTGCTCGAGCCTTCCGCCGTAGTAAGCGGCGGCCCCCGCGCCACCCACCCCCGCCGCAACTAGCAGGGGGCAGCCGCTGGAGACGACGGCGACCGCAACCAGCATCAGCACGACCAGCGAGTCCCTGACTCCTCTCATCTCATCTCCCCTCCTGCACCGCGCCTGTCGGACACTGCTCCGGCGCTCTCGGCACCGGCCGCCAGTGCCGGCGAATACGATCCCCCACGATACTCCATCGCGCCCCGCAAAGGGTTCGGCTTCATCCCGCCCCCCGGAAGGCGCGCAAAGTGCGCACCTGAGGCGGCGGCAGGCGGGACACGTCCTCGCCGTTGACGTTCACCACCCCCACGCCGAAGTCGGTCTTGGCGAGGACTATGGTATCAGTTGCCGCGCCACCTGTCACGGTCAATATCCCCCGCCCGTCGAGGGCGACGCGCGGCGGGGCGCCGCCGGACACCACGGGGTAGAGCACCGCCACCATGAGCGCCTGCTCCCGCGCCGAGGCGGGCGCGATACGGACCGTGTGCATGCGCCGGGAACGGTCCTTGATCCGTATGCTGGTCTGCTGTGCCGAGATGAGTGCGTCGGCGGGGGCGGCGGCCACGACGTGGAGGTCAACGTTGGAGCCCTGCACGGTCGCCAGGCGCCGGGCGGGCTGCGCCCCGGCGGGCAGGGCGCTCTGCATCCGCCACTCGAAACCTGTGCTTGCTTCGGCCTCCAGGTCGTCAATGAGGACGACGTAGGCCCCGCGCACCATCAGCGCCTGGCGCACGAATCGCTTCAGTCCCGCGCCCGGATAGCAGTCGGAGAGGTCGGAGGCCAGGTAGGCGAACCCGCGTCCGCTCCCGAAGCGCCGATACGTGCCGCGGACGTTTTCGGGCTGCCCCCTGCCGCCGACCAGAACCGTCGAGTGGTCCTCGGTCCCTTCGGCGCCGTAGCCGGGATCGCTGGCGAAGCGTTCCCCGCCGGCCACGAGGACGAACGTCCCGAGGTCCCTGTTGGCGTGGGAGCGGTTGCTGGTCCAGCCCCCGTTGTAGACGAACCAGAGCGCCTGCGACTGGAAGACGGCGTGCCCCGCCCCGCGGAACAGGACGGCGTCCTGCAAGGGCGGCCTCTCGCCGGCGGGCGGCGCGCTCCGCCTCCACAGGAAGTAGAAGGGCGAGACGCCCTCCCAGTAGAAGGCGCACCCGCCGTTGTCGGCCCCCCACAGCAGGAACGGGTCCCCGCCGGGCGCCCGCGCCTCGAACAGAGCGCACAGAACGCTGTTCGGGCCGCCTTCCTGCTGGCGGCTGTTCTGCGAGTAGAGGCCCGCGAACGTCTCCTCGCCCATGTCGTTGAAGTTGGCGTAGCGCATGTCCGGCCCCTGCATGTAGATGTCCCAGTAGCCGGCCAGTTTGCCCGCGTATGTGTCAGACAATCCTCCGTCCCCGCCCAGGCAGCGCGCCGCGGCCGCGGCCAGGTAGTTGCCGAACGTCACGCCGTAACGCCAGTACATGACGCCCTCGTGGCCCGCGCCGTCCTCCAGGATCACGCTGCGGAGGAAGTTCTGCGCATGCTGCCAGGCCAGTTTGGCGGCCCGCGCCGCCTCGGGCGATTCGTGGTAGAGCGCCAGCGCGGCCAGCCCGCAGCCACCGTGGCAGACCCCGCACCAGTTGGTCACCGAGTTCTCCGACCACCAGTCGTTGTACTCCTCCACGGACCGCAGGTAGACGCGCGTGGACTTCTCCAGCACGCCGTCCCGGACCGCGCGGCGCTCCGCAGGCGCCATCAGGTCATAGCACCAGTCGTAGACGAGCGCCGCCGTCACACTCAGCTCCGCCGTGCTCAGGTCGGCGCCCTTGTTCCAGGAGTAACCCGTGTGCCATTTCTCGGACTGCAGCAGTGCCAGCAGCTCCGTCTTCGCCCGCAGGCCGTATTGCCTCTGGCCGGTCACGACGTAGGCGAAAGCCGTCGTGCCCGCAACGCCGAGCGAGTTCCGCGAGCTGCCCGTGGCCCGATTGGGACCGGGGGCTCGCCGCTGCAAGCAGCGGTCGGCGTGGGCCAGAAGGCGCTCCCATCGCCCGGCGAACGGCTCCTTCTTCAGCCGGGCGCGCAGCGCCGGCAGGTCCTGCGCGGAGAAGTAGAGGTAGGGGTGCGCCGGCGCACCCGCCGCTGCGGCCCCCTTCAGAGGCAGGGCCGACGCCGCCCATAAGAGCAGAAGCGCAGTCGCTGTCCGGCGCCAGGTTCGCTTCATGTCAGTGCTCGTCTCCCGTTGCACGGTTGCGCCTTCACCGGGCCGCCTTGAACTCGCGCAGCGATTCGAGGCACGCGTAGGGCGCCTTGCTGAACGTGCCGTCGTCGTGGTAGCTGTGCGAGTCCGAGCCCCCGCTGAACGGGCGGCCCCGGCGCCGCGTGACCTCCAGCGCCATCTGCTCATAGGCCGGCAGGTGCTTGCGGGTATAGACCTCGATGCCGTCCACGTATCGGTCCAGCCACCATTCCAGCCGGCGCTGCTGCTGGTCCGACGGCTCCCTGCGCCCGCCGCCCGGATGGGCCAGGATGCGTACCGCGCCGGCCCGGGCGAGGACGTCGCAGACGTATCCGACCTCCGGCAGGGGCGGCCGCTCCGATTCCGGATAGACGCCGTGCAGCAAGTCGCGCACCTGGTCGTTGACCGACCGGGGCTGATTCTCCCGCACCAGCCCCCTCTCCAGCAGGACGACGCCGAGCGGCACGACGCCGTAAGGGCGTTTCCACACGTCACGCGCCCCGAACCGCTTCCTGACCCCCGCCCTCAACTCCTCCTCGGACACGTCAACCACGCCCCGCTCGCGCAGCCGGGCAAGGCCGGTGCGGACCCATTCGGTCGCCCGCTCCAGCCCCTCCTCGGCCAGCCGCTCCAACTCCGCCGTCGGCTCGAAGAGCAGCCCGACCACGTCCACCCCCCGGTCCGGCGCATCGGGGTCGTCCACGCGCACCGACATCTCGACGCCGTTGACGTACTCGATGCCCTCACGTTCGGCGGCCTCGCACGCCGCCGGCAGGCTGCGGATGTTCTGATGCTCGGTCAGGGCGAAGGCCGCGTAGCCGTGCCTCGTGAAGAAGGCGGCGATGTCCGGGGGGGTGCCCACGGCGCCGCCCGAAGCGGATGAGTGGCAGTGCAGGTCCACGAGGCTGGCTGGGGTTTCGTTCATGGTCGGCCTATCGCTCGACGTTGGCGCGGCTCCAGTCCCGGATGGCCTGCGCCATGGCCTCCAGGTTCTCGCGGGGGACGCCGTGGCTCTTCTCGGCCATCGGCAGGTACCCACCGTTCTCCCACAGCATGTCCATCTTGCGGAGGGTCTCCTGCCGCACGTCCGCGGGCGTCCCCAGCGGCAGGATGCGCTGTCCGTCTATGCCTCCCGCCAGCGTCAGGCCGCCGCCGGTCCTGCGCCGCATCTCGCGCAGGTCGTTCGCCGTGGACTGGACGGGGTGCAGGATCTGGAGCCCCGCCTCCATCAGGTCCTCCAGGACGGGCATCACGTGCCCGCAACTGTGCAGCCCCAGCACCGCGTCCGGCCCGAGCCGGTCCCGGTAGAAATCGAGCACCTTCCTGACGCGCGGCTTGAAGAACTCCCGCCAGCACTCCGGCGACATCGCCAGCCGGTCCTGGTGGCCGTAGTCGTCCGAAAGCATAACGTGATCGGGGGAATGTTTGACGTACTGCTCTGCGATGCCCAGCTCGAACTCCAGGATGACGTCCAGCAGGCGGTGGGCCTTCTCCGGCGCGCCCAGCATCGAGGCGCAGAACTCCGCCGGCCCGAGGATGTTGATGGCCTTCTCGTACATGAAGTAGGGGTGGCCCACACTGAGGAAGAACAGCTCTCGGTCGAGCGATTCGGCCATCTCCCGGACGGGCTCCATCCTGCCGGGCGCCTTCGGGTCGGGCGCGACGATACCGTCAACCTTCTCCCACGAGTCCACGGCGGGGCCGACGGGGAACGCCTCGCCGTTCCTGACCTCCCAGCGCACGCCCCACTCGTCCAGCCACTCCGCGGCATCCTCGGCCGGCCGGCTGTGATGCGGCCAGGCGCCGAAATAGCTCGTCCCCTTCGACGGCGGCGGATAGCAGACGTGCGAGGGGTCGTCCCGCCTCAGCACCCGCACGAAGTTCTCTTTCTCCGAATACATACCCGGACTTTCCATGGTGCACGTGGAGACTGCCGACGATACCCGCACCCTCAGGGCATGTCAAAGACAGGCCCTGAGGCTTCGACTTTGACGCCGCCGGACGCCGTGCTATCCTGTAACCGCCAGAACTCAAGATGCCAGGTTGGGAGAACAGGATGGCTGAGACCGTGACGAGACCGGAGCAGGGCGGCATTCCCGTCCTGCACGACGTGGACGTCGTGGTGGTCGGCGGCGGGCCCGGCGGCATAGGTGCGGCCGTCGCCGCCGCCCGGCTCGGAGCGCGCACCCTCCTGTGCGAGCAGTACGGCTTCCCGGGCGGCATGGCCACCGCCGGACTGGTCAATCCCTTCATGCCCAACCACCTCGACGGCAGGCCGCTCGACTCGGGCGTCTTCCAGGACTGGTGCCGCCTCATGAACGAGATGGGCGGGCTCGGGGACAAGGGGCGGACCTTCTGCCACGAGACGGCTAAACTCGCGGCGGAGCGACTCTGCCTGGACGCGGGCGTCGAGCTCCTCTACCACGTCCGGCTCGACCGCCCGCTGATGGACGGGCGCCGCATCGGCTGCGCCCTTATGCTCGGCAAGAGCGGCCTGACGGCCCACCGCGGCAAGGTCTACGTGGACTGCACCGGCGACGGCGACCTGGCGGCACGCGCCGGGTGCGCCTTCGATTACGGCCGGCCCGAGGACGGCCTGGCCCAGGCCATGACCACCTGCTTCGACCTGGCGGGCGTGGACATCGGGCGGATGCCGGAACGTTCGGCCATCAACGCCGCCTACGACAGGGCACGCGAGGAGGGTCGGCTCGACTGCCCGCGAGAGAACGTCCTGTTCTTCCGCACGCTGGAGGACGACCGCATCCACTTCAACACCACGCGCGTCGTCAGGCACGACGGGACGGACACGCTCTCCCTGTCGGACGCGGAGGTCGAGGGCCGGCGCCAGGTGAGGGAGTACCTGGACTTCCTGCGCCGGGACGTGCCGGGCTTCGAGAACGCCCGCCTGCACGCCATCGCGGTCAACATCGGCGTGCGGGAGTCGCGCCACGTGCGCGGGCATGCCCGCATCACGCGCGAGGACTTCGAGAAGGCGTCGAAGTTCCCGGACGGCATCTGCCGGTGCCGCTACCCCATTGACGTACACAGCCCGACGGGCGGCGGCGGCGAGAACACCTACATGCCGGAGGGCGAGTGGTACGAGATCCCCTACGGCTGCCTGGTGCCGGTTGACTGCGATAACCTGCTGGTCGGCGGCCGGCCCATCGGCGTGGACCACGCCATCCACGCCTCGATGCGCGTCATGCCGCCGGCATGCACGGTCGGCCAGGCCGCCGGGACGGCAGCCACGATGGCCGTCAACCGGGGCGTTCCCCCGGCCGAGATAGACGGACGCGACGTGAAGAGTTCCCTTATCGAGCAGGGGGTCTGGCTGGCGGACTGAGCCGCCGCCCTTCGGCCCCGCGCGGAGCATGGAACCGGACCTGGAAGAGACGAAGAGGCGCAAGTCGCTGGAGGAGCTCCTCCAGTTCGCCATCCTCAACATTGACAAGCCCTCCGGGCCGACGTCCTTCAAGACGGCGGACCTGGCGAAGAGGATCCTGCGCGTCCCCAAGAGCTGCCACTACGGCACGCTCGACCCGAACGTCACCGGCGTCCTGCCGGTCGGCCTGAACCGCGCCTGCCGGCTGGCCCGGTGGTTCCTGACCAAGGACAAGACCTACCGCGGCACGATGCGGCTCCACTCCGAGGTCGGGCCGGAGGAGCTGTTGGCGCAGATGAAGGAGTTCGAGGGCACGATCCGCCAGCTTCCCCCCGTGCGCAGCCGCGTCAAGAGGCGCGTGCGCGAGAGGGAGGTCCACTACTGGACCGTGACGGGCCGCGAGGGGCGGGACGTCGAGTTCAAAGCGAAGGTCCAGGGCGGCACATACATCCGTAAGCTCGTGCACGACCTGGGCGAGCGGCTCGACGGGGCGCACATGACCGGACTGCGCAGGACCCAAGCGGGCATCTTCCGGGACGACGCGCCGGGGTTCGTGACGCTGGAGGGGCTGCGCGAGGCCGTGGCGCGGCTCGACGCCGGGGACGAGGCGCCTCTGCGCGAGGTGCTGATACCGGGCGAGGTCATCGGGCACGTGCTGCCCGCCGTGGCGGCCCGGCCCGAGGCCGCCGAGGGCCTGCTGCTCGGCCGACCGGTGACGCGGGGGGACCTGCTCGAAGAGCCGGAGGCGGACGAGGGCGAGGACTTCGCCATCTTCGCCGACTATCGGTTCCTGGAGGTCGCGCGGGTCGTCGAGGAGGGCGAGATCATCGCCCGGCCGGAGTTCGTCCTGACGTGAGGCAAGTCCGTGAACGCAGCCACAACGGATGACGACCTGGACATCGGCCTGCCCGAGAAGGGCCGGGGCACTGGCTGCTGGGGGCCCGCCGCCCTGGGCGTCCTGCTGCTGATCGGCCTCGGCGCATTGGGAATCTACCTCTACGACCGGCACTGGGAGGGGAAGCTGGAGGCGAAGGTCGCGCAACTCAGCGCGGACGGCCAGCTCATCACCCTCGACGAAATGATCAACCGCCACACGTACCTACCCGACGAGGAGAACTCGGCGTTCGACTTCATGGACGCGCGTGGGCAAGTCCAGGAGACGCCGCACGGCGGCCTGGCCTCCGAGCTGCTGGACGCCTCTCCGCCCGGCGTGCTGCCCTCCGTCACGCTCCAGGAATGGATCCGGGAGGATCTGGAGGCAAACGCGGAAACCCTGCGGCTGATGCACGAGGCGGCGCGGCTCCCTCGCGGGTGTTACCCGCTGGTGCCAGCCTCCGATCCCTGGAGCCTGGGAATCCCCGGTGTGATTGCGTTGCGCCGAGCCGGCCAGCTCTGCGTCCGCGAGGGCATCTTTCACGCCATCGAAGGCGACAGCGCCGGGGCAGCCGGATCCCTGGTGACGTGTCGTCGCCTTGCCGCTGCGATAGGGCAGCGTCCGTTCCTCATCGAACAGTTGGTCAGGATGGCCTCGGACGGGCTTTTGGTCGACGCCGTGGAACGGGTCGTGGGTCTCTGCCCGATCGATGAGGACGAACTCGATGCGCTGATCCAGGAACTCGAACGTGAGCAAGCAGAATTGTCGCTGGACTGGCTCATCGTTGCTGAGAGGTCTTCGGGACAGTACGCCTTCGGCCATGCCGACGATCTGGCCCGCGGTTACGGGGAACCAGGATCTGCCAAGCCTGCTGCCTACCGGTGGGTGCCCGGCTGGCGCGAAAGGGACGCCCTTTACTTCCACGAAGTGATGGATCAGTACGTGGAACTCGGTAGACTTTCGGCGGCCGACAAGGCAATCAGAGGTGAAGAGTTGGGCGAGACCCTGGAGGAGGAGCTTTCGGCATCGAGCTTGGCGTATCCGCTTTCCTCGACGATCATTCCGGCCATGGGGCACGCTTTCTCGGGCGAGCCCACGACCAAGGCACGCCTCTGCGTGGCACACACGGCGCTCCAGGTCGAGAAGTGGCGCATGGCCCACGGGCGCTGGCCGGATTCGCTCGACGACCTTGTGCCCGACGCGCTGGAGGCCGTGCCGAACGACCCCTTCTCAGACTCGCCTTTCCGCTACACCCGGACCGAGGACGGCGTTGTGGTTTACAGCGTCGGGCCGGACCTTGCAGACAACGGCGGCCTGTCCGAACAGGAGGCCGAGCGCCTCAGCGGGGACGACCTGGACGAGGGATGGGACCTGCCCTTCCGGCTGATTGATCCGGAGCTGCGCGGCGCCCGGCAGGCCACCTTTCCCGACGAGGTGATGCAGTCGGACGTCACGCTGCGCGTCTTGCGCGAAGCGGGACTGGGGCCGGACGAGCTGAAGTCCCTCGGCCTCACGGACGAGGACATCGAGCAACTCTGCAGCACGCGATGACGCCGCCCGGTACAAGGCTCCCTACGGGTAGCCCCCGGCGTCTCGCCGGGGGCGAGGATGCCGGCACGCCGGGCGAGACGCCCGGCGCTACCCGCTCGGGAAGAGGGAAGCGCATCCGTTCTACAAGGCATCGTGACATCTGAACGGAGGGAAGGAATGTCGGACGTTTTCAAGCTCGCGGAAGTGACGCCGAAGGAGGTACTGGCCGGGGACAGCGTCGAGTTCGTCTTTCGGCTCGTGGTCGGGCCGGCGGGCACGGCGGAGAGGTCGCGCGTCGTCGTGGACTGCCCCGCCTACCTGGGCTACGACCGCCCCAGCCGCACCGACCAGGAGACCGGCGGCTACGTCGCCCTGTTCTGCTCGGACCCGGACGTGAACTACACCGAGCGCGTCTGGGACATGGAGATCATGGACTTTCCGACGCACGACAAGACCTCCTTCAAGGGCATGGCCGCGCGCATGGTCGTCCTCGACCTGGACGGCCGGCTGGAGGAGGACGACGAACTGGTCATCCGGTGGGGCTGGACGCGCAACGGCCACGCGGTCGGCACCAAGGTCTGCACGGTCGTGCCCGCGCGGGACTTCACGAACGTGGCGCACATCCGCTACTTCTCCGACCCGGAGGCGGCCCTGCCCGACCTGGCCCGCAGCTTCGAGGGCTACGAGCGGCCGGTGCCGGACGTCGAGGTCCCGCTCACCTGGACGGTCCTGCCTCGCGAGGTGGAGAGGCTGCGGCTGCTGCGCGGGCTGAACCGCGCAAGCCTCGTGCCCCACGACCGCTTCTGGAACGTGGCCGATGTGCCCGACCCGACCGCGCTGGTCAGCGTGCCGCCCGGCGCCCAGTGGACGCGCAACAGCCACGGCGTCTTCGAGTTCGCCGACCCGCACGTCCAGGTCCGCAGCCGCCAGTTGCCGCTCGAGCAGGCGCCGGCCAGGGACGGCGTCTTCGGCGACTACAACCTCTACTTCGGCGACCTGCACACGCACTCGCAGTACTCGAACGACTGCATCGAGCGGGAAAAGCTGCTGCGGACGCCGGCCGACCTGCACGCCTACGCGCGCGAGGTGGCCTGCATCGACTTCCACAACGTGGCGGACCACCACCAGCCCCGGCACGAGCCGCGCCACCGGATCGGCGCCGACCTGTGGGAGCGGACGCTGGAGGCCGCCCGCGAGCACAACCGGGCCGGCGACTTCGTGGCGTTCGTCGGGTTCGAGTACCGCGGCCCGCGCGGCGACACGGCGGTCGTGCTCGGCGAGGAGATGGAGTACGCCGAGATAACCCGGCCGGAGTTCGACCGGATTGACAGGCTCTGGGAGGGTCTGGCGGGCCGCGACTTTCTGACCATCCCCCATTTCCACAACACGGGCGGCCTGGCGGACGGGGAGTGGATATCTGCGGATGCGATCGGGATCGAGCCGGTGCTGGAGATATACTCCTGCCACGGCTCCTACGAGCGGCCGGGCGTCAACGAGCGTCACATCCCGCAGATAAAGCGCTGGCGCGACGACCGGCACGGGCAGTGGTTCCTGGAGAACGGCTACCGCTACGGCTTCGTGTGCAACTCGGACGGGCACAAGGGCGTCGTGGGCAACAACGGCCTGACGGCGGTCTTCGCGGAGCGGCTCGACCGGGCGTCCGTGCTGGAGGCGCTCCGCGCGCGGCGCTGCTACGGCACGACGAACGCGCGCATCCGGCTGGTCTTCACCGTGAACGGCGCGCTGATGGGCTCGGAGCTGCCGGCCGCCGACGAGGTCAAGATACTGATAGACGTGGCCGGCGAGGCACCCCTCAAGGCGGTGGACCTGATGAAGGACGGCGACTTCCACAGGCGCTGGAAGCCCGGCGAGGAGGCGTTCCGCGTCGAGCTGACGGAGCCGTGCGGGGCGTCGTGCAACTGGTACGTGCGCGCCACGCAGACGGACAATCACATCGCCTACTCCAGCCCCATCTGGGTCGGCTGAGAGGGCTGCGGGTGCCCGAGCAGGCCGGGCAAAGGGAACACCCATGATGACGGTGGGCGGACGGACTGGCATTCGAGTCGTGGCCGCGCCATGGCGGGCCGCCATGATTCTCCTTGTACTGACTGGCGTGGCGTGTGCTCAGAGCCGGTCGGTAGTCCTGGACGAGAACTGCTACTGGCGGCGCTACTACCGGTTTGCGCCCAGCCGCCTCTCTGCGTCCGCCATGAAGGCCGAAGGGGACAAGGTCCTCGGACAAGGTCGTCTGAACCGGCTCAAGCAGGACACGGAGAGGGCGCTCAGGGCGAAGGGCGTCAACCCGGCGACGGTGGACTGGCGGGATCACGTGAGCCTGGCGCCCGGCGGGGCGAGGGCCTTCGACCCGTTCCCGACGCCGCCCTCGCCCGAGGGCTGGACGGAGCCGGACTTCGACGACGCCTCCTGGGTGCGCGGGCGCGGGCCCTTCCAGGGCGGCCTGCGGGCGCAGATCACCAACCCCATCCTGGGGCAGTACGACGGTTCGGTGGACCTGCGGCTCAGCGCCGCGTGCTACCGGGCGCGCTTCGTCGTGGAGGACCCGCAGGCCGCCCGGCCCCTGACGGTGCGGCTGGTTTACAGCGGCGGCGCCCGGGTGTTCGTCAACGGCCGCGAGGTCGCCCGCGGACACCTGCCGGCCGGGAACCTTGCCACCGACGTCCCGGGGGAGGCATACCCCGCCCAGGCCTATGGCAGGGACGCGGCCAGGCTCGGCCAGCGCACGCTCGGTCCGGTCGGCATCCCCCCGTCCCTGCTGCGTGAGGGGGCCAACGTGATCGCCGTCGAGGTCCGCGCGAGCGACTTCCACCCGATCGTCCTGACCAACCCCATCCAACCGAACTGGGGCGGGCCGCAGAGACCGTGGCCGCACGGGCGCCTGACGTCGTTCGAGCTCGGCCCGGCCTCCGTTGGCATTCCGTCCGCCGCGGTGCGTCCGGCCGGCGTGCAGGTCTGGGTCGAAGACATGCACCATCGCACGTGCTCGACGGACTGGCTGCCCATCGGGGAAGAGCCGGGGCTCGTCAGGTTCGTCGGACCGAGGAACGCGACCTGCTCAGCGCAGGTGTTGGTCGGGACGGACGTCGCCCTGGCCGACCTGCGGGTCACCCCGGGCGATCTGCAACGGGACGGGGCCGCCGGCGGCATTTCCGCCTTCGCCATCCAGGTTTCCCACATGGCCCCCTATCCGTTGGGCGAGTGGACGCTGAGGAGGTTGGGCGACGAGCGGGGGCTGAACGCGGCCCTCCCGTCCACGGCACAACTGCTTCAATACGCTGCCTCGGCCTCCGGGCGGCAGGTCTCGATCTTCGACCGGATTACGGGGGAGACGTCCGTCCCGGTCGCGGCGAACACCTGCCGGCCGGTCTGGCTTTCCCTGCGCATCCCGCCCGAAGCGCCGCCGGGGCACTACGGCGGACAGATCGCCGTGTCCGCCGAAGGTATGGAAGCGGTCCGCCTGCCGGTCGAGCTCGATGTCGTGGACTGGCGCCTGCCGGACCCGAAGGACTTCCAGACCTTCGTCGGCTGCGAGGAGAACCCTTACGGCGTGGCGAAGCAGTACGGCGTGCCGCTGTGGTCGGACCGGCACTTCGCCTTGCTGGAGGCCAGCTTCCGGCAGCTCGGCCGCGCCGGCAACCGGTGGCTGAACGTGCCGGTCCTGGCGCGTACGGAGTTCGGCAACGGCTACGATTCCATGATCCGCTGGCTCCGCACGAGCAGCGGGGGCCTGGCGTTCGACTTCGGCATCCTGGACCGCTACCTGGACCTGGCCGTCAAGCACTGGGGGCAGCCGCGCGTCGTGCAGTTCGCCGTGATGCAGGGGATGCGCAGCCCCGCCGACCCGCCCCAGGTCAGCGTGCTGGACGAGGCCACGGGCCAGCACTTCCTGTACACTGTGGGGCCCGTCGCGCAGCAGGGGCAGAGCGGGGGCCCGGCGCCGCTGACCGCTCAGCAGCGCCGGGCCTGGACGCTCTTCGCCACGGCGCTCTGCGGCCACATGAAGGCGCGCGGCCTGGAGAAGGCCATGTGCTGGGGCTACCCGCTGGAGCAGGAGGCCGACCCCTCGCTGAAGACGCAGTTGGCCTCCTGCGCGCCCGGCGTCCACTGGGTCGCCGGCCCTCACGAGATGATGTCGAACGGCGTCTACGCCAAGGATGAGAACTTCTATGGAATCGTCGCCGACATCCGCTATCACGGCGGATGGGGCTCCTTCCGCGACGACCAGGGCTGGAAGAGCAGGACGCTTCACCTGGCTAACCCGCGCGTCGGCGGGACCTCCTTCGCGCTCCACACGACCTCGTATCCCTTCGCCTACCGCGTCATGGTGGACAGGGCGCTGGCGACGGGGCGCGGCGGCTTCACCCGCGTCGGGGCGGACGAATGGGCCGGCATCCACTACGAGGGCATGGCCGTCCCGAAGTGGCTGACCGGTGTCCCCGTGCTCTTCACGCTCTGGCCCGGCAGGGACGGCGCCGAGTCCAGCGCCCGCTTCGAGGCCCTGATCGAGGGCATACAGGAGACCGAGGCGCGCATCTTCCTCGAACAGGCCCTCGACGGCGGGGGGGTGCCCGCCGATGTCGCGGCGCGTACCAGGAAGATCCTGGCGGACCATTTCGACGAGACCGATTTCTTCCTGGGCAACTCCATCATCCATGACATGGAGCAGTATCACTACGGCTGGCAGGAGCGCTCGCGCAGGCTCTACCGCGCGGCGGCCGAGGTGAGCGGGCTCACGGGCGGGCAGCGCGGATGAACGCGGCACACTTGCGCTCGAGGCCGGGGGCGGGCGGCAGAGGCCGGCCCGGGACGGCGCTCGCGTTCCGCCTGGTCCTTGCGGGCGCGTGTTGCGCGGCGGCGCTCGGCTACATCAACCCCAGGTTCACGCCCGTGGACCTGGTGCGGCAGTCCGAGGTCATCGTGGCCGCCCGCACGGACGCCGCCCCGGGCGCCGACGAATGGACGCTGCGCGACTGCGAGGCCCTCAAAGGCAGCGCGGGCGGGGACCAGGTCCTCGTCCTGGCCCCGGGCGACGATGGCCGGCGCGAGGCGGTCCGTCGCCTGCTGGCCGGCAACGGTGGCGCGCCCGTCCTGCTCTTCGCCGCCGCGACGGACGAGGGGACGCGCGGCTTCCTTCACGCGGCGGGCAGTTGGGTCGCGGCCGAGTCCCCCGCGCCAGGCCGATGGGAATTGCAGTCCCTCGACCACCAGATGAGCGGCGTTTACCTGGGCGGGACGGACATGCTGCTCCGCATGACGCGCTGCGTCCTGGCCGACTCCGACGCGCGCGTGCCCACCTCCGTCGGCGCGAGCTGGCTGCCGGAGAGACGCGAGGTGGGGCGGGTACCCGGTGCCATCTGCGGCATGGCCGCCCCGCACCTCGGCGGCGGGCGGTACGCGCTTTACGTCGGGTCCGACGAAGGGGACAGGCTCTTCCGGCCCGCGCCCGACGGCGAGGGGTACGGCAACGTGACGGCGGACCTCAGACTCGACAGTCGGTCCCGCAGGTTCGCGTGGCTCGACGTCAACGGCGACGGGCGCCCCGACCTGGCGAGCTGGGACGGCGGCGCGTTGAGCGTCCAGCTCCTCACGGCGGCGGGGACGTTCGAGAAAGCCCGTGCCGAGGGGCTCCGGCTCGACGGCGATTGCACGGGCCTGGCGCCGTGTTCCCTGCCGGGCGACGGCACGCCCGCCCTCCTGGTCGGCACGCGCGACGTGCCGTTCATTCTGACGTGCGGCGGCGACGGCACGTGGCGCAGAGTGCCCCTGCCATCGGACGGGATGCCGGCCGACCCGGACGGGCTGGCGGCGCCGTGCGTCGTGGCCGACTTGGACAACAACGGTTTCTGGGACGTGCTCCAGGTGCGGGCGACGGGTGGTGTCCTCTGGAGAGGCGAGCCGGACGGGTTCGGGCCGCCCTCACCCCTGGGGGCAGGGGTCCCCGGCGGCGCGTGCCATGCCGCACTGGGCGATTTCAACCAGGACGGCTTTCTGGATGTCTTCCTCGCCGGGGCGCAGGGCAACGCCCTGTGGGAGAACGATGGCCGGGGGCGCTTCGCCGACGTGATCGAGCGCGCCGGGAGCCTCACCTACAGGGCCCGGCCGGGCGCGACCGGTTGCCTGGCCACCGACCTGAACCACGACGGGCGGCCCGACCTGTGCGTGCTCTATGCAGACGGCGACTTCTCATACCACTTCAACAGGGGCTTCCGCTGCTTCGGCGAGGAAGCGGAGCTGCGGCTCTTCGATCCCACGACGGGCGAGGAGCCGCCCGGCGGGCAGCAGGCGTGCACAGTCGCGGACTTCAACGCGGACGGCTCGCTGGACCTGGCCGTCGCCTTCGCCGACGGGCGCGTCCTCTGCTACTGCAACGAGCTCTGCGACATGCCGGGCCTGCGCGTCAGGCTGAGGGGCGGGATAGCGGGGCCGGTGACCGTGGGCCTCTGGCCGGAGGGCGGCTACCCGCACTGCGCCGGCGCTTACCCCGTCGCGGGCCGCGAGGTGTACTTCGCTCTGCCCGGGCCGGGCGGCTGCGAGGTCCGGTGGAGCCAGCCCGGAGGCCCGACCAGGAGCCGGACAGTCAGCGCGGCGGGCGGCCTCCCGCTGACGGGCCTTGAACTGGTTCTCGGGGATTAGACACGGAGACTCGGGAGGACAACGTGAGCATGGATCGACGGCGTTTCCTGGAAGTCTCAACGGCCGGGGCGGTCGCGGCGAGGCTCGGCGCCCTCGAAGCGGAGGGGGTGGAGCGGGCCGGCGCCGCGGGGCCGGTGACTCCCTTCTCCTTCTGCGCAGTCGCGGACGTTCACGCCTCGGAAGCGCCCAGGCAGGGCGTCGAGCACCTCGGCAGCAACGTGGAGAAGTTCCTCACCTGCGTGCACGCGATGGAGGCGCTCGAAGGGGACGAGAAACCCGACTTCATGCTCATACTCGGTGACGTCCACCTCTGGGAGCTGCGCAAGCACCTCGACGGCGTCGGCATCCCGGTGCACGTCATCGCCGGCAACCACGACAGCGGCGGCGCCAAGAGGGAGATGCGCGATCTGTTCCCGGGCGACTTCAAAAAGGGCGGGCGGGAGTCGGACTACTACTCCTTCGTGCACAAGGGCGTACGGTTCATCGGCGTCTGCGACGCCATCGCCGACCACGTCGGACATCTGTGTTCCGCCAACATCACGCCGCGCGGGCAGTGCGAGTGGCTGCAGACCGAGCTGGCAGCGCGCGAACGGCACAAGATCGTCTTCGCCCACATTCCGCCGCACCCGCAAGGCGCCGACGACGGCATGTATCTCGCCCGCAACGACTCGCGCTACTTCAACGCCCTGATGGATGTGGCGCAGCCGACGGCCGCGCTCTTCGGGCACCTGCACGAGGCGACGACTGAGAGCCGCATCGGCCGGACCCGCATGATCACGCTGCGCGCCTGCTGCTGGAACGGCGACCGCTCGCCCCTCGGCTTCATGGTCGTCCGTGTGACGGGGGAAGGGATAGTCACCCGCGAGGTCATCACCGGCCTCGACGCCGGCGGCCCGGCTCAGTAGTTGCCTTCGCGGCGCCAGACGTCGAGCATCAGCTCGTAGCGCTCCAGCCTCATGCCCGTGTAGATGCAGTTGCTGGTCGAGAAGATGTAGCCCCCGCCGGGCATCCCGTGCTTAAGCGCGTAGCGGACCGACTCGACCACTTGCTCTTCGGTCCCCGTGTCGAGCAGGCCGCAGTTGACGTTGCCGATCAGGCAGACGCGGTCGCCGTAGAGCCGCTTGACCTCGGCGATGTCCACGCTGCCCTGCGGGTCGAGGGAATGAAGGGCGTGCGGGCCGGCCTCGACGAGCTGGTCCAGGATGGGCATGATGTTGCCGTCGGTGTGCTTGATGGCGTAGAAGCCCATCTCGCGGTAGCCGCGGATGAGCCGGGCCAGGTGCGGCGTCACGAACTCGGCGAACTGGCGCGGGCTGAGGAAAGGCCCCGTGTTGAAGCAATAGTCCGAGCAGAGCGCGAATCCGTCCGGGCCGCCCGCCTCTTTGAGCCTCCGGGCGCGCTGCAGGGCGCGTTCGACCATGCCCTCGGCGTCCGACTTGACCTTCTCCGGCTCGTCGGCCAGCCGGGCGCAGAACTCGACCATCTGCTCCCCGGACGGGACGCCGTAGGTCGCGTCGCCGTGCAGCATCAGGAAGTACCGGTCGCCCGACTTCTCCCTGACCGCCTCGATGAGCCGGACCGTCTCCTCGAGCGTGTCCGGGTTGGGGTGGAGGAATATCGCGCTGTGCTCGAAGCGCTCTGCCGTGGCGACATAGAGGTCGGCCATGTCGGCGCGGTGCAGCGCGCGCTCCTTCTCCTCCATCTGGTCCCACTGGCCGTAGCTCCGGTGGCTGGGATGGACCTTGCCGAACGCTTCCATCGTGAGGAAAAAGACCAGCTCGAAGTGCGGCACGCGCCCCTTGGGCGGCCGCCGCTCCAGGGCGGCGAGGAAGCGCTCGCGCGGTGTCTCCCGCTGTGGAATCACGTCTTGCTCCCTTGCGGCCCGGCTTCCCTCGAACGAGGTCATATGGCGAACACGCGGTTGCCCTGCGCCCCGGTTATCAGGTCAATGATAGCCCAAAGGCCACCGGCCAAAAAGCCGCCGAGGATCATCCCGATAAACAGCCTCCGCGCCGTCCGGAAAGCCCGATGCCCGCCGAAGTACACGACGAGGGCCTTTATCGACCAGGCCAGGAAGATCGAGAACCAGGTGTTGATGACCATATGGGTGTTCGAGATCAGGAAGGCGACCGGGTGCAGCGGCCACCACAGAAAAGTGCGGTGTGCGACGGTCAGGCCCCACATGGCCAGCGCCCCTGAGCCCGCCCAGCTCAGGCCCAGCCAGTTGAGGCCGTGGTTCCTCGTCACAATCCCCACGGTCCACCACCAGGGCGCGCGGGAGGAGTTGATGATGAACCACGCCGCCAGGCTGGAGCCGCCGTGCTGGTAGCCGGCCCTGACCGTGCAGAGCGACGCGCAGACGTAAGTGATCAAGAGGGCCAGCAGCATGGCGAAGAACAGCCCGTTCCGCCTGCGTGCCAGCCGCATTCCGTGCGACGTCCCGGCCGCGGCGCACTGGCGGAGGTCCGCGTTCCAGAACTGATAAGCCAGCGCCGCGATCTGCTCTCTGCCCAGCGTGGCCGCACCAAAAGTGCTGGCCAGGTAGGTGGCCGGATACGCGGGGCCGCTCGTCGACGGCAAGCCGACCTGGGCGACGATGCGGGCCATCGCATAGTAGATGGCCAGAAACGCCAGCAGAAAAAGCACGCCGTATATCAGCCCCAACCCGCTGTACCGAAGCCAGACGAGCATGACGGCCGCACAGAGGGGTATCGTCAGCAGGGCGACGCGATACGACGTCGGCTCGTTGCGGTCGTAGTCGCGCTCGCCCACTCCCAGCGCACACCGCACGGCCCGCGCGAGGTGAGCGCGGGCGTACCACGCGCTGCTGAACACAAAGACGATGAGCGCACCCATCACCATGTGCTGGGTCTCGGCAGGCCCGCCATAGGGCATGTTCTCCTGCATGCCGATCCCGTAGCTCTTGATTGTGCTGCGCATCAGCCACGAGACCAGGGCCAGGCTCCACACGCTGAATGCAATGCGGTTCGGGATGAGAAACACAAGGCCGACGACGACAATCTCCACCCAGATGCGCAGCTTGTAGGCCTCCGAGAACGTCACGAGTTCGTCGATGCGCAATCGCCCGGACTGGCCCGTCAGGTAGTACCGGACGCCCACGAGACTGTGAAGCAGGAAGAGCGTGCCCAAGCCGGCCCAGAATGCCTTGCTCCGGAAAATGGAGTTCGGGTTGCCGGGATCCCCCGCCGCCGCGCACAGCTCGGCCGGGACCTGCGCGATGGGGAAACTGAGGTGCTCGTGCTCGACCCAATGCTTGCGCATCAGCGCCATCATGGCCGCCATACACGCGAAGGCCGCCATCAGGTAGATGCCCCACAGGACGAGCGGCTCGACCCACGGGCCCCAGGGGATCGGCTCATTGGAGGGGATTCCCTCCCAGAACTTTCGGATCGCCTCCGTGCCGCCGCCCGGATCCAGGGGGGACATCCAGCCCTTCAGGTGCGGCAGGATCAGCTCCGACCAACGGTTCGCGGCGTTGCCGTAGTAGTAAGCCGACGAGAGCAGTGGAATCATGTGCACGACGCCGCCCGAGGTCACAATGGAGCCGCTCGCGAACATCATGGCGGCGACGAACAGCAACTCGTCCGTCGTCAGGGCCATCCGCCGGTCCACAGACTTCAGCAGCACGTTGAACAGGAGGAACAGCATGAATATCAGGAAGGACGCCCCGCCGCCGTGGTAATCGGTGAATAGATACGACGAGGCCAGATAGACCGTCAGGTAGGGCTCGGCCAGTCCGATGACGACGGCCATTGCGCAGCCGATGGTGATGCTGCGCACGCTGAGGAAACGGCGGCCCTGGGCGGCCGCCTCCGGGTCATGCTGGGGGAGAGTCAAGCTCATCTCGTTGCGTGTATGGCAAAGGTAGCCCTACTTGCGGCGCTGCCTGTGCAAGACCCCGCCGCTGCCCCAATGGCCCGCGTCCAGGATCACCGCCACGATGAACAGCGCCACCCAGCCGCCGCTGAGCGAGCCGTTGTTCTTGAGCATCGCCGCCATGTAGGCCAGCGTGGTGTAGGGCATGAACAGGAAGCCCAGCAGCGGCCAGACCCACGTCTGGTAAGCTACGCTGAACCAGTGCGTCAGCACGAATACCAGGATCAGAAGTATCCGCGGCGCCATCATGCCGACGATAGCGATGCAACAGCCCATGAGCCTCCCTCCCGGCGGTCCGCCCGCAAGCCAGGGCAATCAGCCGAAGAAGTCCCACAGTATACTGCCGTCCGCGTCGGCCGGCACGGGAATGCCGGCGGCCCTGGCAAGGGTCGGCGCGACGCTGGTGATCAGCGTCGGACGGCCCCGCCTGTAGCCCTCGCTGACGCCCGGCCCGCTCAGGATGAAGTAGGAGTCGTCCGAGTGCGAGCCGGCGTTCAGCCGCGGCCAGTCCCACGTGCCGGTCTGTTCCCTCGTGTGCGTCTTCCAGAACTCCTCCTTGTTGACGACGGCGAGGGGGTGCCGCTCCCGGGGCCAGAGGAAGATGTCTCCCACACGGTCGCCGCCGACGCCGAGCCGTCCGGCCTTCTCGACCGGGAGCACTGCCTGGAAGATGCGCCGCGCTCCCTCGGTGGTGGCCGAGAGCAGTGCCCCGGCGATCTCGTCGCGCAGCCCCAGGTACTCGTCCCCCGGCTCGACGACCCCGGCCGGGTCGCGGCCCTTGACGTTGAGGAACACGTAGTGCCCCCGGCCGTAGGCGACGCTGGAGGCCCAGTCAATCGCGCCGCCGTCGTCCCGCACCAGCCAGCCGTGCCGGGCGAGGATATCGTTCAGGGCCGGCGCGGGGTCCGGGTCGGGCAGTTGCGTGTCGCCGCCGTGGTCGCTGACCAGGGCGATGAGCGCGTCCGGCCCGGCGGCCTCGACGACACGGGCCACGATGTCGTCCCCCCAGCCCATCAGGCGGTCCCACATGGCCCAGCCTTCGGCGGCGCGGTCCTCCTCGTACATCGGGTGGCGCGGGTCGATCATGTACATCGTCAGGTGGTTCGTCCAGTCCGGGCCGTGCCACTTGAGCATGAACAGGTCCCAGTCGTGGCTGGCCAGGACGTGGCCGGCGGCGTCGCGCCACCAGCGGGCCAGGTACTCCTGCTCCTCGAAGTAGGTGGCGATGTCGGACGCGCCGCCCTGCACCACCTGCTGGCGGGAGCACTGGATGATGAACGGCCCGCACTCCTCCACCAACTCCGGCCCGAGCTCCGAGGGGTGCACGAAGTCGTCCAGCGGGTATATCTCGCTCAGGTAGAGATGGACGGTGCCCCCGTCGGGGGAGAGCTTGAGCAGCTTGCCCCGCACGGCGGCGCGCACGTCCTGCCCGTCCGCCCTGAAGGTATGGTAGGCCCAGTCGGTCATCTCGCCGAGGCGGAACGTCAACAGCGGCTCCGCCTCGCGCCGCGATGCGTGGAGCTGCACGCGGTCATAGCCGTCCTGGCCCCTCAGCACGAGCGCGGCCAGGGATCTGACCTGCCGGTATCGGCTGGCGCCGCCGGGTAGGATGGGCACCTCGAACTCGAGCGCCCCCTCCGGCGCGCCGGGCCACTCCTCGGCGGGGCGCGGCTCGACCTGCGCCACGTGCGGGCCGGGCTGGCGCGGGTGCGTCGTGTAGGCGCGGACCTCCTGGAGCGCCCGGAAGGCGTTGTCCGGCCGGCCGTCCTCGCCGACGTGGACTATCCCGTCCTCGAACGCGAGCGGGTGCGACTGCGCCCAGTCGAACACGACCGAGCGCCTGCCGGCCCGGTAGGCCGCCGTCCATAGCTGCTCCGCCCGGCACACGGACGCGGGGAACCCCGTGCTCCACTCGTCCAGCGGCCTGCCCGGGAAGTGGGTGCTCATGTTGCAGCCGGTCACCCAGGGCGACGCCCCAGTTGCCAGGCAGGCCCAGTTCGTGCCCGTCTCCATCGGGAAGCACGGCCACGTCTGCGTGAGGCTGCCCCCATTGATGAGCCTCGCCACGTTCGGCATCACGCCGCGCTCGACGAACTGGAGCAGCGTCGGCAGCGAGATAGAATCGAAACCCACGACCGCCAGCTTCCTTGCTTCTGCCATCGCTCTCCTCCGAAAGCCTCAAAGGTCCGTCACCGGCCGCCGACTGGCCCGGCGGCCGCGCGAAATGCTATACTAACCGAGCAGGCACCGGTTGTCACCCATCCGCCTGGAGGCATACAGATGCGTCCCGGACTTATCCTGATGATCGCCCTTGTGCTGGCCGCAGCGTCCCCGGCAGCCGAGCAGCAGCCGCCGGAGCCACCCGCCCCGGTGGGTCTGGAGTCCTACCGCCTGGCCCGCGAGCCCGTGCGAATAAAGGGCGTGGGCGACAACGCCTCCGGGCTGGCCTACAGCCCGGTGACGAAGACCCTCTTCGTAGTCCTCAACAGCCCGACCGTCGTCGTCGAGCTCTCCCTGGAGGGCGTCCCCAGGCGCTTCATCCCGCTGAGGGGATTTTCCGACACGGAGGGCATCGCGCACGTCAACGGCGACGCGTTCGTCATCGCGGAGGAGGGCAGGCAGACGCTCGTCCTCGTACGCATCGGGCCGGACACGGAGGCCGTGGACTACGCCTCATGCCGCAAGATCGTCCTGGACCCCCGGTCCGGCGGGAACCAGGGGATCGAGGGCGTCGCCTGCGACCCGAACCCCAAGAAGCGGCGCTTCTTCGCCGTTAAGGAGAAGGGCCCGCGCAGGATATACCGGCTGGTCGAAGTCCCCGAGGAGGGGCCGACGCCGAAGGTCGAGCAGCCCTGGGACATCGAGAAACAGTCGCTGGGGATGCGCGACCTGTCCGACGTTTACTACCACGCCCCCACGGGCCACCTGCTCATCCTCAGCCACGAGTCCTATTGCGCCGTCGAATGCACGGTCGAGGGGAAGGAAATCTCGCGGATGTCGCTGGACGACGGCGAGTCGGGCCTGGAGGAGGGCCCGCCCAAGCCCGAGGGCATCACGATGGACGCCGCGGGCGTCCTCTACATCTGCAGCGAACCGAACCTGCTCTACGTCTTCAGCAAACCCGAGGAATGACAATCCCCGCCGGGCCACCGTCCTTCAGCCTGCGCCCTGCGTGGCGCCGATGACCGGCCCGCCGGTTTACGGCGCTACGCTTCGGGTTCCTCCTCGGCCGGCGGCTTCGGCTGCACGGGCTTGGGCACGGGAGCGGCGGGCCTGGTCTCGGCCATGCGTCCCAGGTAGTCGGGCAGCTCCACGCCGGCCATGTCGGCCAGGTCGTGCAGCGGCGGGATGCTCCTTATCAGGCCGGACAGGAACCCGGCGGTCGAGGAGCCGGCCCCGTCGCCCCCGCCGGAGTCCCAGACGGTGATCCGGTCTATCTTCAGGTTGCTGATGGCCTCGACCTGTCGCGCGACGATGTCCTCGATCTTCTCGATCATCAGCAATGTCGCGGATGCCCTGGCGTCGCCCTGGCAGCTCTCCACCAGGGAGGCGTAGCCGGCGGCCTTGCTGTCGAGCACCTGCCGGATGCCCCTCGCTTCGGCCTCGTACCGCATGAGGATGGCGTCGGCTTCGCCGCGGGCGGTGCGGCGGTTGCGCTCGGCTTCGGCCTCGGCGGCGATCTCGACCTTGCGCTTGTCCACCTCCTCGCGCACGACCTCGGAGGCGTTCAGCCGCTCCTGCTCGGCGAGGTATTCGGCCTTCTGTATCTGGACCTGGGCCTCGCGCCTGGCGACCTCGCCCTTTTGCAGCGCGGCGGCCTCTTTGGTTGCCAGTTCGGCGTTGGCGTCGGCTATGTCGGCCTTGGCGTGGTTTTCGCCGGTGATGGCTTCGGCCTCCTGGCCCTGGACGTAGATGCGGCGGTCGGCCTCGGCGTGCTTCTCGCCCTTGGTGGCCTGGGCTTCGTTCTCGGCGACGCGGATGGCCCTCTCGCGGTTGGCCTCGGCCTGGCCGATGGCGCCCAGCTTCTCGTGCTCGGCCACGTCCACCTTGGCACGGTTGATGGCCTCGGCGGCGGCCTTCTTGCCGAGGGCGACGATGTACTCCGACTCGTCGGTGATGTCGGTGATGTTGACGTTGATCAGGTAGAGGCCGATCTTGTTGAGCTCCGGCGAGACGTTCTTCCTGATCGCCTCGTAGAAGCTCTCGCGGTCCTGGTTGATCTGCTCGATGGTCAGCGAGGCGACCGTCAGGCGGAGCTGGCCGAAGATGATCTCCTTGGCCATCTCCTCGATCTCGCTCTGGCCCAGGTGCAGCAGTCGCTCGGCGGCGTTGTTCATG
>CAZQEQ010000045.1:0-26157 GCA_964592385.1 uncultured candidatus Brocadiaceae bacterium
TCGTCCCCTCCCCCTGGCGTCGGAGAACACGCTATGAAACTGGGGACGAGCCAGCTATCAACTATCTTGCAAGGTCCGACGCGAGTCTATAGAATAGGTCAACCGGGCTCGTGGCCTCGGTGCCTGTAAGCGCGTTTTCTCGGACAATCTCCTGCTTCCACCTGCGGGGAAGGTCCATTTCCGGAGGCGCCAAATGGACGTGGGGAACGGAGTGGACGCCGAGACGTTGTTCGGCGAGAGCGGCCTGACCTATGACGACTACGTGCTGCTGCCCGGTTACGTGGACTGCTCCGTGGCGGAGGTCTCGCTGGCCTCGAAACTGACCCGCGAGATCACCGTGCAGACGCCCATCGTCAGCTCGCCCATGGACACCGTCACCGAGGGCCGCATGGCCACCTACATGGCCCTGCTGGGCGGCATCGGCATCATCCACTACAACAACACGATCGAGGAGCAGGCCGCCGAGGTCCGCAAGACCAAGAGGTTCGAGAACGGGTTCATCATGGAGCCCGTGGTGCTCTCGCCGGAGCACCTGATATCGGACGTCGATGAGATCAAGCGGAAGCACGGGTTCAGCGGCATCCCCATCACGGAGAACGGCAGGCTGGGGGGCAAGCTCGTGGGCATGATCGGTGCGCGGGACATCGACTTCGAGCCCGACCGCAGCCGGCCCCTGCGCGAGGTAATGACCGCCGACGTCGTCACGGCCCCCGCCGGCATAAGCCTGGAAGAGGGCAACCGCATCCTGCGAGAGAGCAAGAAGGGCAAGCTCCCCATTGTGGACGGAGACGGCAACCTCGTGTCCCTGATGAGCCGCACCGACCTGCGCAAGAACCAGGACTTCCCCCTGGCCAGCAAAGACGCGCGCAAGCAACTGCTGGTCGGCGTCGCCGTCAGCACCCACGACGAGGACCGGGAACGCCTGGCGGCGCTGGTCGAGGCCGGCGCCGACATCGTCGTCTTCGACGCGTCCCAGGGCTGCTCGGTCTTCCAGGTGGAGGCGCTGAAGTGGGCCAAGGGCAAGTACCCTGACCTTCAGGTGATCGCCGGCAACGTCGTAACGGCGGACCAGTGCGAGGCGCTCATCGAGGCGGGGGCCGACGCGCTCCGAGTGGGGATGGGCTCCGGCTCCATCTGCATCACGCAGGAGACCGTGGCCGTCGGCCGGTCCCAGGCGAGCGCCGTCTACCACTGTTCCAGGGCCGCCGCCGCCCGTGGCGTGCCGGTCATCGCCGACGGCGGGATCACCTCCATCGGCCACATCGCCAAGGCGCTTGCCGTCGGCGCGTCCGCCGTCATGCTCGGCTCCCTGCTGGCGGGCACGGACGAGGCGCCCGGGGAGTACTTCTACGAGGGCGGCGTCCGCGTCAAGCGCTACCGCGGCATGGGCTCGCAGGAGGCCATGGAGTCCAGGAGCGCCCGGCGTTACATGCAGTCCGAGGACCCCATCCGCATCGCGCAGGGAGTCACCGGGACCGTCGTGGACAAGGGCTCCGTCGTCAACTACCTTCCCTACCTGATGCAGGGGCTGAGGCACGCCGTGCAGGAGGTCGGGTGCCGCACCGTCTCCGAGATGCACGCGGCCATGGCGGCCGGCGAGGTCAGGTTCGAGCAGCGGACCCTTTCGGCCCGGCTCGAGGGCAGCGTCCACAGCCTGCACACCTTCCAGGAACCCCACCGCTTCGACAGGGAGAGGCGTTGATCACGGAGGTGGCTGCTATTCGCCCGTGAAACCGGGTTGTCCGAGCGCCTACAATACCCCTATCCGGGTACTCTTGCGGGACGGGCGGATCGGTGTTCAGGCAGCGCGTCAGGCTCCTTCTTTGCGCGTTCCTTCTGGCGGGTGCGGTCTTGGTGGCCCGCCTCGCACAGATCCAGCTCGGGCTGTTCGTGGACGACCGGCTCGCATTCGACCCGGACGACTACACGCGCGCCAGCGGCAGCCACCTGGTCGAGACCGTCCGGGGGGGCATCTACACCCGCTGGGGCACGCCCCTGGCGCGGCAGGTCCCGTCGTTCGACCTGGGAGTCAAGTACGAGCAACTCGCCGAGCCGGAGTGGAAGCAGTCCATCTCCCGGCTCTGCGGCGTCCCGGAGGAGGACCTCGCCGTCCGCGCGGCGGAGATCACCGAGTGGGTCGAGCGCATGGAGGCGCACGTGCGCACCCGCCAGATGGAGCGCGAGGGATACGCCGACATCCGCGTCGCCGAGCGATACGCGTATCACTGGGTGCTCCGGGACGCGCCCCCCGAGGCGGCCGCCGCCGTCCGCACCGAGCCGGAGCGCTTCCCCGGCATCGTGGTAATGGAGGGGACGCGACGCGAATATCCGAACGGCGAGCTCGCTCCCCACGTGGTCGGCGGGTTCGGCCGGATGACGCCCGAGAAATGGCGCGACGTCTGCGAGACGGACCGGGCCTGGACGATGAACATGCCCCTGGCGTCCATCGAGAGCCGCTACAGGAAGGACGATTCGTTCGGCACGAACGGCGTGGAGATGGCCTGCGAGGGTCTGCTGCGGGGGGCGCGGGGCTACGTGCTGAAGCGGCTGGCGTTCAGCATCCTGCACATTGAGAAGAGGTCAACGGAGGTTCCGCCGGTCCGCGGGAACGACGTCTACCTCACCATACGCGAGGATTTCCAGCGCGCCGCCAACGAGGCGCTGCGGCGGGCGGCCTCGGCGCCGGAGCTGGACTTCGACGCCGGCGCGCTGGTCATCCTGGACGTGCGCGACGGCGCCGTGCTTGCGGCGGCGACGTACCCGAGCTACGACCTGGCCACGTACAGGGATGAGGAGCATGTCGCGGAGTTGCTCGCGGACCCGCGCGCTCCGTTCCTTTTCCGGCCCGTCCAGGCGGCCCTGCCGACGGGGTCGGTTTACAAGGTGATAACGGCCATCGCCGCGCTGGAGGAGGGGGCCATAGTGCCCTCCACGACGCACACGTGCCACGGCTACGACACGTTCGAGGGGCGCCGGTTCGACTGCGCATCGCGCTGGGGGCACGGGACGCTCTCCCTGGTGCCCGCCATCGAGCATTCATGCAACGTTTACTTCTACCATGCCGGGCTCAAGGCCGGCGGGGAGGCGTTGACGCGCTGGGGCAGGCTCTTCGGGCTCGGCGTGCCCAACGGCGTGGACCTGCCTTACAGCCGGACGGGCCAGGTGCCGGACGTGCGCGCCACGTTGGAGATCGTCAACCTGTCCATCGGTCAGGGCGGGCTGCTCTGCACGCCGCTCCAGGTGGCGGGCATGATGGCGGCCGTGGCGAACGGCGGGCGGCTCTACAGGCCGCACTTCTTCGACCACGCGCGCGACGCCGCCGGCGAGGTAGTGGAGCGCCACGAGCCGCAGTTCGTGGCGATACCCGTGTCCCCGAGCACGCTTGAACCCGTGCGGGAGGGGATGCGGCTGGCTGTGGAAAGTGGGACCGCCAGGGCCGCCGGACTTGATCCCTTCCGGGCGGCGGGCAAGACGGGCACGGCGGAGACGGGCCGGAGCGGCGTTTTCCACGCATGGTTCGCCGGATACGCCCCCTTCGAGGACCCGGTGATCGCGTTCGCAATCGTCAGCGAGCTGACCGGCGGCCACGGCGGCACGCACGCGGCACCCATCGTGGCCTTCGCCCTGGAGGAAATCTGGGGGGAGGTTGAGGCGCTGCGGTAAGGCGCAGGCGACCCGCGCTGCCCCGCGAGGTTGCGGCGATGGGGCCGCGTATTGTATACATAGTAGTCGGAGTTTCCGTTCACCGGCCGGAGGTGAGGCCATGCAACCCATCGATTCCTGGAAGGCGGGCACCGAACGGGAAGTGAGCCTGCTGAGAAGGTGCAAGTCGGCCATAAGGGAGGTGGCGCCGGAGGCCGACGTCATCCTGTTCGGATCCCGGGCCCGGGGCGACCCGCACGAGTACTCCGACTATGACCTGATAGTGCTCGTTGACGGGCCGGCGACGATGGCGCTGGAGGACAGGATTCACGCGAACGTCTACCCGATTCAACTCGACACCGACGCGATGTTCACCCTCATTGTCTTCAGCAGGCGTGAGTGGGACTCGCCGCGCTACCGGGCCGTTCCCCTCCACGAGAACGTCCAACGCGAAGGGGTCCTGTTGTGAACGAGGAAGAGCGGGCCGTGATCGAACACAGGCTGGCCCGGGCGCACGAGGCCATCGAAGAAGCTCAAGGCATGTTCAAGGAAGGGCACTTGAATACCTACGTCAGCCGGCTCTACTACGCGTGTTTCTATGCCGTCTCTGCACTTCTCTCCGCGCACGGATGGTCCACGAGCAAGCACTCCCAACTGCGCGCCTTGCTGCATCGTGAACTGGTCAAGACGGGGATTCTATCCCTCGAGATGGGCCGCCACTTCGACCGGCTGTTCCGCAATCGGCAGAAGGCCGACTACGGCGACTTCGTCGAGTTCAAGGCCGACGAGGTGGCCGGCTGGCTGGACGAGACGCGCACCTTCGTCAGCGCTGTGGAAGAGGCGGTCCGGCGAGACCAGGGGGCATCCTGACGCGCCGGTCCTTCACGCGCTCAGGCGTTCCTGAAGCTGCTCGGCGTCCCACTGGAGGTCAGTAGCGCGCAGCTCGACGGTGGCCGGGCCGCGATACGTGTCAATGCCGGGCTGGAAGGCGAGCGAGAACGGCTCGCCCTTCCTGTCGCGCAGGGGCTCCAGCCAGTCGGCCTTGCGCATGGCGATCACCCTGAGCGTCGTCCTGTCCTGTCGCACCATGAAGGCCAGGTGCTGGCCGTCGGCGCCCACGGTCTGGGGGTTGCCCGCCAGTTGCAGGCCGGAGGCGGCGAACACCGGCTCGGGATTCTCCCGGCCGAAGGGCGCCAGCAACTGGATCTCTCTGAGCAGGTCGACGTTCAGTTCGGGCAGCGCGACGTGTCCATCCAGACCCAGCTCAGGCGTCGGGACCTCCGCGCCGCGCAACTCGCCCGCCACCGCGTCGATGCGTTCCTGGAAAGCGGCCATGTTGGCCAGGGAAACGGCCAGGCCGGCCGCACCCTCGTGGCCGCCGTACTCCTCCAGCAGGTCCGCGCACTTCTCGACCGCCGTGTAGAGCGGGAACCCGCCGATGCTCCTGGCGCTGCCCCGGGCGACGTCGCCGTCCGTGGTGAACACGAACGCCGGCCGCCAGAACTTCTCCGCCAGGCGCGAGGCGACCAGCCCGACGATGCCCTGGTGCCAGTCCGCGTTGACCAGGACGATGCAGTTGCGCTCCTGGAGGTGCTCGTCTTGCGCGACCAGCTCTTCGGCCTCCCGGCAGGTTGCCCTCTGCACGCTCCGGCGCCGCTGGTTCTGGCTGACGAGCTCTCGGGCCAGCGTGGCGGCGCGGGCGGCGTCGTGGGTCGTCAGCAGCTCGACCGCGGCCTTCGCGTGCCCCATGCGCCCCGCCGCGTTCAGCAGGGGGGCCAGCCGGAAGGCGACGTCCGTGGCCGACACCTCGGCCCGGACGCGGCCGGCCTCCAGCAGGGCCGCCATGCCAGGCCGCCCGGTCGCCCGGATGCTCTTCAGGCCGTATCGCACCAGCACGCGGTTCTCGTCCAGCAGCGGGACGACGTCCGCCACCGTCCCGATGGCCACCAGCGCCATGGCCTCGACCAGGAGGTCCTTGAACTCGTCCGAGACCCGGCTGCCGCCGGAAAGCTGCTGCCCCAGCGCCCAGACCAGCTTGAACGCCACGCCGACGCCGGCCAGGAACCGGTAGCCAAACCGGCAGTCGTCCAGCTTCGGGTTCAGCAGGTGCCGGGCCTGGGGCCGTTCGTCGCCCGGCTCATGGTGGTCCGTGACCAGCACCTCCATGCCGAGCTCGCGCGCGAGGGCGATCTCCCGGTTCGCCGAGACCCCGCAGTCCACCGTCACGACGACCTCCGTGCCCGCCTTCTTCAGCTCGCGCAGGGCGTCGCAGCTCAGGCCGTATCCCTCTTCGATTCGGTGCGGGATGTAAGTGTCGGCGCGTGCGTCCAGGAAGGTGAGGACGCGCATCAAGAGCGCGGCGGCGCAGATGCCGTCGGCGTCGTAGTCGCCGAAGACGGTGATGCGCCTGCCGGCCCGTGCGGTGTCCAGCAGGAAGCGTGCGGCCTCCTGCACGGCGGGGTCCTCGCAGGGGTCCTGGAGGTCGTGCAGGCTGGGCTGGAGGAAGCTCTGCGCGGCCTGCGCCTCGCGTATCCCGCGGTTGACCAGCACGCGCGCCGTCAGCGCGGAGACGTTCAGCGCGGAGGTCAGGCGGCGGACCTCGTCGGGGCGTTCGGGCGGGAATATCCACTTCTTGACCATCTCGCCGGCGAGTATATCAACCCACCCGGCCCCCGGCAAGCAGAGCCCCGGATTCACCGGGTCAGTCGAGCGGGATGGGCTCGACACGGTCGGCCACCAGGTTGACGGCGCCGTGCTGCTCCTCGACGCGCCCCTCGGCCAGGTAGCAGCCGGCCTCGGTTATCCCCGCCCCGTAGCGCCGGTAGACCTCGGGGAAGAGCACCACCTCCACCACGCCGTGCCGGTCCTCCAGCGTGATGAACTTCATGTATTCCCGGTTCCTGGTGACGGCCCGGCGCATGGTGACCAGCCAGCCGACGAAAGCGGCCCGGCGGGCCGCCCAGTCCTTCAGGTCGAAGCTGGGCACGCCGCCCAGCCGGCACAGGCGCCCGTCCCACGCCTCCAGCGGGTGGCCGGAGTGGCTGAACCCCAGTATCCGCAGCTCCCACAGGACGCGCTCCCTCAGCGAGTAGGGGAGCTGGAGCGGCACGCGCACGGGCGCGGCATACGCCGGGCCGGCCTCGAAGAGGCGCTCCTCTTGCAACCCTTCGCCCGGCGGCCTGCCGGGCCGCGCCGGCAGCCTTTCCATCTTCAAAAGCAGCGTGGGACGGTTGGGTCCGAACGAGTCGAACGCGCCGCAGAGGATGAGGTTCTCCAGTTCCTCCCGGCCGGGGCGCACCCGCGCGTGGAAGTCCTCCAGCGACCCGAACGGCCCCCGCGTGCGCTCCTGGAGCAGGCGCTTCACGGTCGGCGCGCAGAGCGACCTGACGAACTCCAGGCCGGGCCGGATACCTCCGTTGTCCGGCCGGCACTCGATCCCGCTGCGGTTCACGCAGGGCGGCAGGATCTTCACGTTGAACCGGCGCGCGTCCTCCAGGTAGGCGCGCGGGTCGTAGAAACCCGCCTTGTTGGCGATGACGGCGGCCAGGAACTCGGCCGGGTAGTGCGCCTTCAGGTAGGCCGCCTGGTATGAGATGTGCCCGTAGGTGGTTGCGTGGGCCTTGCAGTAGGAGTAGGCGGCGAAGTCCTCGACGCGCTTCCAGATATCGGCGGCCACCGGCGGGGGCACGCCGCGCCCGACCGCTCCCCGGACGAACTTGTCCCGCAGCCCCTGCAGCTTCTCCAGGGAGCGGTCCTTGGAGATGTGCTTGCGCAGCTCGTCCCCCTCGGCCAGGCTGAACCCGGCCACCACCTGCGCCACCCGCAGGATGTCCTCCTGGTAGAGCATCACGCCGCAGGTCCCGGCCAGGGCCTGCTCCAGCAGGGGAGTGGGGTAGCGGACCGGCTCCTCGCCGCGCCGGCGCCGGATGAAGGCGTGCTTCATCCCGCTGCTGGACGGGCCGGGGCGGATCAGCGAGAGGCCCTGGATGAGGTCCATGATGCTCTCGGCCCGGAGCATCTGGAGGAGCTGCCTCATGCCGGGCGACTCGATCTGGAAGCAGCCCATCGTGCGCCCGTGCCGCAGCAGGGCGGCGGTGCGCGGGTCGGCGTCGGGCAGGCGGTCCAGCTCGACCCGGATGCCGCGCCCCTCGCGCACGCTCCGGGCGGCCTCGGCCACGATGGACAGCGACCGCTGGCCCAGCAGGTCCATCTTCACCAGCCCCGTCGCCTCGATGCCGTCCATGTCGTACTGCGTCACCACGATGCCCTTGGCGCTGTTCTCCAGGGGGGTGTACCAGGTCAGCGGCCGGTCGCCGATGACCAGCCCGCCCAGGTGAATGCCCGTGTGCCGCACGTAGCCGTCTATCCCGAGCGCCGTCCGCACAACTGTCCGCCAGGGCTCCCGCTCCAGGGGGAAGCCCGCCATCTCGGGGAACGTCCGCTTCGCTTCCTCGATGCTGGAGGCGCCGTAGCAGGGCAGCAGGCGGCTGAGGGCGTCTATCTCGTCCAGCGGCAGGCCCATCACCCGCGCCACGTCGCGGAAGGCCGACTTCGCCCGCAGCGTGCAGTGCGTCGAGACCATCGCCACCCGGTCCGCGCCGTGCCGCCGGTAGACGTAGTCAATCACGTCGTCCCGCCGCCGCCAGCAGAAGTCGATGTCGATGTCCGGCACGTCCGTGCGGAACTCGTTCAGGAACCGCTCGAAGGGCAGCCCGAACCGGATCGGGTCCACCGCCGAGATGCCCAGGCAGTAGGAGACGATGCTGTTGGCCGCCGAGCCGCGCCCCACGTGTGGGATGTCCTCTCGCTCGGCGAACTCGATGATGTCCCGCACCACCAGGAAGTAGTCGCTGAAGTCGAGCTTCGCGATGACGTCCAGTTCCCTGTCCAGCCGTTCCCTGACCGTCCGGTCCAGCGCGCCGTAGCGCCTCCGGGCGCCGGCCAGGGCGGCCTGCCGGAGTGCCCCGGCGGCCGTCTCGCCCGGGGGCAGGTCGGCCCGGGGGAAGTGGGGGGTGTCCGTGTCCGGCTCCAGCTCGCACGCCTCCGCGATGCGCAGTGTGTTGCGCATGGCCTCCCGCCGCACCGCGCCGGGCAGTCGGGCCGCCACCCGTTCGGGCGGTTGGAAGAAACTCTGTGGCCCTGCCAGCATCCGCTCTCTTTCGAGCAGGCCCTTCAGGGCCACGTTCTCGCGAATGGCGCACAGCACGGCGTGCGTCCGGCGGTCCTCCGGCCGCAGGAAGTTCACGTTCACCGTCGCCACGAGCGGGACGCCGAGCCGCTCGGCCATGTCGGCGACCTGCTCGTTCTGTGCAGCAGTGCGTTTCCGCCCGGTTGGCCCGCGCAGGGAAGGGCAGCGCGTCTCGAAGGAGCCCGGCTCGTCCGCCCGGAGTTCGGCGTAGAGGCGGCCGTCCGGCATCCGGCCCTTGAGTCGGCGCAGCAGGGGGGGCGTGGCCGAGAGCACGATGAGCCCCTCCGGACCGGCGGAAATGCTGCGGGCCAGATCGAAGCCGCCGTCCCCTCGCCCGAGGACATCCGCGTAGTGCGGCGTGCCGGCCAGCTTCCGCTCGGTGACGACGCGGCAGAGGTTCGCGTAGCCCTTCCGGTCCGCCGCCAGGCAGATGCACTGCTCGCCGCCGTGGACCAGCTCGGCGCCGATGACGGGCCTGACGCCCGCCCGCCGCGCCGCCTCGTAGAAGGCCATCGCCCCGTAGAGGCCGTTGGTGTCGGTCAGCGCCACGGCGGGCATGGCGAGCCCGGCGGCGGCCTCGACCAGTTCCCGGACGCTGAACGCGCCCTGTAACAGGCTGTAGTTGGAGTGCACGTGAAGATGCACGAAATCCATCGCCGCCTCCGCCGGCCAACGGCAAATCTTTAACGCAGAGATCGCCGAGAACGCAGAGAACAAAGAGACTGAGAGCTATACACATATATAATAGCACGCCAGACGTATAGGATGCAAGCAGAGGAGAGAGTTAATTGATGCCGGTTGTTCGTCTCTTGTCGTTGTCGCCGTTGCCGTTCCCTCTACCCCTGTCGTCCTCCGTGTCCTCTTTGTTCCCGGTTGTTGTTGCCGCTGCCGTTTCCCCCATCCCCGCCGTCCTTCGTGTCCTTCGTGTGCTTCGTGGTTCAATCCGTATGCCGTCCGCTCTATCCTTGCCGTTCTCCGTGCCCTCTTTGTTCCCGGTTGTTGTTGCCGCTGCCGTTTCCCCCATCCTTGTCGTTCTCCGTGTTCTCCGTGCCTCCGTGGTGATATGTCGTCGTGGTAATCCCGTCGTACGTCTTGACGCCTGTTGCTTTTCGGTTAGTCTTAGAGTGCGCCGTTCTCCCGACTCCTGGAGTCTCGGTGGTGGAAGGATGATGGCGGAAGTCGTGGTCATCGGTGCCGGGCCGGCCGGCTGTTCGGCGGCCTACTTCCTTGCGAGGCAGGGAGTGGACGTCGTCCTCCTGGACCGCGCGGACTTCCCCCGCGACAAGGTCTGCGGCGAGGCGCTCAGCCCCCGCTCCCTGGCCGTCCTGCGCCAGATGGGCCTGGCCGGCCTCTGCGAGCGCGCCCACCCGGTAACGGGCGGACTCATCATCGCCCCGAACGGCCGGTCCATGGTCAGCGAGGCCGAGGCGCCGGGCGTCATGCTGAGGCGCCGCGAGTTGGACGCCGCGCTGCTCGAGCGCGCGCGAGAGGCGGGGGCGCGGTTCGTTCCCCGGCGGCCGTTCGTGCGGCTGACGCGCCGGCCGGACGCCCTGGTCGTCGGCACCGGCCCGGGCGAGTCCTTCCCCGCCCGGGCCGCCGTGCTGGCCACGGGGTCGAACGCCGCCGCGCTGAAGGCCGCGGGCGTGCTGCGCCCGCCGGCAGCCGCCTCCTCTTTCGCGGCCCGGGCCTACTTCGAGGGCGCCACTGGCCCGCCGGACAAGATTATCCACTCGCTGGACCGCTTCCTGTCGCCCGGTTACGGGTGGATCTTCCCCATGGGGGACGGCACGGTCAACGTCGGCGTGGCGCTGCACCGCTGCACCGCGCGCCGGCTGGACCTGAGGGGCAGTTTCGAGTGGTTCCTCCGGGACTCGATGGCGGCGCGGCGGTTCCTCGGCGCGGCCCGGCAGGTCTCGCCCATGGGCTGCGGCGCGTTGCGGTCGGGCCTCAGGGGAAGCCGCCTCGCGGCGGAAAGGCTCCTCATGGTCGGCGACGCGGCCGGCGCGGCTATCCCCTCCAACGGGGAGGGCATCTCCGGCGCGCTCGCCACGGGCAGGATGGCCGCCGAGGCGCTTCTCGGCGCGCTCGGGACGCGGGACCTCTCAGCGGCGGCGCTGGGGGCCTACGCGCGCGGCGTCAGGGCGCGCTACGGGCGCCGGATGAAACGGGCGGGTTGGATCCGGCGGATGCTGGCCTGCCCGGCGGCGGTCAACTGGCTGGTGGCCTGCGGCAGGGAAGACGGCCTGGCGGCGGACCGGCTCTGCGACGTGATCGAGGGCACGCGGAGCGCCCGGCTGCTCCTCTCGCCGCGACGCCTGCTGCGGTTGTTTGGCGGGGCGGACAGGGCGCCCTGAGCAATATGCCGCGCCGAATATCTAGCTCGGGTAGTCCCCGGCGTCTCGCCGGGGGGCGAAGACAGCGTTTCCGCCGGGCGAGACGCCCGGCCTACCCAAAGGGCGAAGGGGTGATCCTGGGCCAGCCAGCGCGCCTTAGGCTATACATAAAGATTGATTTTCCGGGGCCGAACGGCTACCATGCCCGCGCGGCCGGATGGGAATTGGCGTCACCACGTGCAACGTATGTTGACTGGAGGGAGCTATGGTACGGGATGAACCGGAATCCGACGGGGCATTGGGGGATGGCGCGGCGGAGCCGTCTGCCGTTAAGCGGCCCGCTGGGCGTCCGAAGCGGCTGCCCGGGCTCTGGGTCCTCTGCGTGCTCTTCGGACTGGCGGGAATGTTCTGGCTCTGCGCGGCGCTGATCGGCACGCTGCTCGGAGTGCTCGTGTTCGGGGGCCTGAGCGCGCTCTCGTTTGCCATCGCCGCCGGGCTGTGGGTGCGCTCGAACGCCGTGCGGCTTGCGGTGATGGGCGTGTTGGGCGCGGCAGCCGCTCTGTTCCTCATCGGGTTCCTCGCAAGGCTGCGGTACTCAGAGGCCGGCACGTTCGCCGTGCTGTTCTGCGTGAACCTGGCGATAGTCGCCTACCTCTGGTTCCGCCGGCGCCAGTTCAAGGTCCCCGCCGCGCAGAAGCCGCGCCTGACGGTGCCGTCGGGACTCATCGCCGGTGGGATCGTGCTGGTCATAGGCGTCGGCGGGATACTGGTAGCCCTGGTGGACGACCCGCGTGAGGAGTTCCCCGAACTGGCCTACGAGCCGCCGCAGGTGTCCGAAGAGGACAACGGGTACTTTATCCTCAAGGAGATGGCGGAGGACTACCAGATAGGCGATGACGAGCGGTTCGATTCCTTATTGAGGCTCGAAATGCCGCCCCCCGCGCCGGAACCGTCCGATGCCCCCCCCGAATGGTACGACGAGTACATTGACAACGACGCGCCGCCCGTTCCCGTGGCTGACTCGCAGGGGCCGAGCGGGGGATGCTGTCGGGGCATCCCCCAAGCGCCGGGCCCGCAGTGGGTTGGCCAAGCCCGCGAACTCCTGGCAAGTTGGGACGCCTGCATTGCCAGGGCGGATGAATTGGTGGCTCGGCCCCGTCTTGCCCTTCCGCCGGCCGAGTCCCATGCTCAATGGATCTCTTTCGAGCGGTCTGCCCGCATATTCTACCTGCGACGGGTCGCCGAATTGCTGTGTATCCGGTCGGCCGCGCAGCTTGCCGACGGCGAACCGCAAGCGGCACTGAACAGCGCCTTGGCAGCCGTGCGTCTGGGCCAAATGGTCCTGCAGGACGGCGACGCGCTGATGACCTGGTTGTTCGGTCAGGGGATTCTCCACAGCAGTCTTGCCGAGCTTCGAAGGGTGGCGGCTTCGCCGCTTGTGGGAGCAGACATGCTGGAGCCCGCTCTGGAGTCGCTGCCCACGCCGCGCGGTCTCCGGGGAGGCCTTGTGAGGGCGTTGCGGGCGGAGTTCACTCTAGTGGAGCAGGGCTACAGGGCCTTAAGCGTAGACGCCGGCTATCTCGATCAGAGCTCGAAGCAAAGGCTTCTGAGAACGATACGTCATGCCCTGAAACCCAACATGACCCATAACCTGTTGGGCGCCGGGCTCACGGACGTCCTTGCGCGTACCAAGCGCTATACTCCGAGGTCGCCCTGGCCCTCCGAGAGCGACCCGTCCTTGCTGCAGTTTATCCGGCAAGTCGGTTACCTCCACTTCGCCAGGAACCTCGTGGGTGACAGCCTGACCTATATCTCGATCCCATCCTTCAGCCGGTATGTTGACGGCCTCTTCGACTCGCTGGCCAAGCTGGAGTTAACCCGCGTGTTCCTGGCCCTGCGGTGCTATGAGCTTGAGCACGGCGCGCTGCCGGGGACGCTGACGGAACTGGCGCCCGAGTACCTGGATGAGGTGCCGCTCGACCCGTTCACCGAGGCCCCGTTCGGCTACGAGCCGGCCGGCGACCGGCCGCGCATTTACTCCGTCGGCCCGGACCAGCAACCGGACGCGCCCGAAGCGCTGGATGCGGAGGAGGGCGACGACCTGAGCATCCCCTTGTCCTTCGCGCGGGACTGATTCACCACGACGACGCGACGAACACGACGGATGGTAAGGATAGGGGCAACGGCAACGAATCGAACCACGAAGGACACGAAGAACACAGAGAAAGGCTGAAACAAAGGGAACGGCAACGACACCAGCAGCAAACAACCAGTAATAAGCAACAAGAGACAAGGAACAAGGAACAAGCAACGAGTTCGTTCGAGGACGAGGACGACGAGGACGATGACGATGAGTGATTCCAGTGCGGGGAAGGCGGCGGTCTACGTCGGCACGGCGGGGTGGTCCTACAAGGACTGGGACGGGATCGTGTATCCCGACCCGAAGCCGAAGGGCTTCCGGCCGCCGACCTTCCTGTCGCGCTACTTCAACACCATCGAACTGAACAACACGTTCTATCGCCCGCCCAACCCGGGCTACTGCCAGCGCTGGCTGAAAGACGTCGAGGGGCGCGAGGACTTTCTCTACACCGCCAAGCTCTGGCAGCGCTTCACGCACGAGCGCGACGAGCACTGGACGGCCGAGGACGTGGAGGTGTTCCGCCGCGGCATCGCGCCGCTGGCCGACGCGGGGAAGCTGGGGGCGCTGCTGATGCAGTTCCCGTGGTCGTTCCGCTTCAGCGCCCGCAGCCAGGATCGCCTCAGAGAACTGGCCGACGAGTTCGGCGACCTGCCGCTCGTGCTCGAGGTGCGCAGCCGAGGCTGGGTGCAGGACGAGCCGCTGCGGTTCATCGAGTCGCTCGGGGTGGGGTTCTGCAACATCGACCAGCCGCGGTTCCGCAGCAACATCCCGCTGACCGCGCACGCGTTCGGCGACGTGGGCTACCTGCGGCTGCACGGCCGCAACTACGAGGCGTGGTTCGACAAGAACGCGGGCCGCGACGAGCGCTACGACTACATGTACAAGGACTCGGAGCTGGACGAGATCCAGGCGGCGCTGGACGAGATATCGCGGCAGGTCGAGCGGATGTTCGTCATCGCGAACAATCACTACCGGGGGCAGGCGGTGGCGACGGGCCTGCTGCTGCTGGAGCGGGTGACCGGGGAGCACGTCGAGCCGCCCGGGCGGGTGGGGGAGCTTCGGTCAAACCCTTCTTCTTTTAGTACTTGACCGAAGCGAACAACCCCCCCGGCATAAAGCCGGGGCATTGCCGTTACACCAGGCGCGTTTCGTTGGCGAAGCGTCCACGAAGAAGGGTTCCGCCGCTACGCGGCTATGACCTTGCTCCGTGTTGAGTGCGGCGCTGAGCCCGCCCTGCTGCAGTGGCCGCAGGGCTACGCGCCTGTACGGGCTGGCCTGAGCGGCGCCGGGGCGTCCGTTGCATCGCCGGCCGGCCGCGCCTATAATCGCCGGTCCGGCCCTTCGGCGGTTAGGGCCGTTTCGTCAGTCCCCCGGGGGCGCTCAAGGCTATGGCGGACGGCCGACAATCAGCGCCGGACATCTCGGTCGAGCTGTGCGGCATCGGGCTGCGCAACCCGACGATACTCGCATCCGGCGTGCTCGGCATCTCGCGGGACATGATCGCGCGCGCGGCCGAGTGCGGCGCCGGCGCGGCCACGATCAAGAGCGTGACCCTCGAGCCGCGCGAGGGGCATCACAACCCGACCGTCATCGCGTACGAGGCCGGGATGCTCAACGCCGTCGGCTACTCGAACCCGGGCGTGGATGAAGCGGCGCGGGAGTTCGAGGGCGTGGGCGAGCTGCCCATCCCGGTGCTTGCCAGCGCCGTGGGGCAGGAGGCCGAGGAGTTCGCCGAGGTGGCGGCGAAGTTGATGCCCTGCGGGTTCGCGGGGCTGGAGATACCCCTGTCCTGCCCGCACACGCCGGGCTACGGCACGCTGGCGGGGCACGGCACGCCCGAGGCGACAGAGCGCATCACCCGCGCCGTGCGCGCCGTGACGGACAGACCGCTGTTCGTCAAGCTGTCGCCGAACGTGCCGGGCATTGGCGAGCTGGCGCTGGCGGCGCTCGAGGGCGGGGCCGACGGCATCTCGGCGGTCAACACGCTCGGGCCGGGCATGATAATCAACGTGGAGGCCGCCGAGCCGGTGCTGGACTTCAAGATGGGCGGCGTCTCCGGGCCGGCGCTGAGGCCGGTGGCGGTCCGGTGCGTTTACGACGTGGCGACGGCGTTGCGCGAGGCCGGCAAGGACGCACCGATCATCGGCATCGGCGGCGTGGCGAGCGGGCGGGACGCGCTGGAGATGGTGATGGCCGGGGCGACGGCCGTCGGCGTGGGCACGGCGGTGTACTCGCGCGGCATCGAGGTTTTCGGGCTGATCGCTGAGGAGTTGCGCGGGCTCTGCGCGCGGCTGGGATTCGCGTCGCTGGCGGACGCACGCGGCGCGGCGCTCGGCTAGCAGCCCGTTGAAAAATGTAGCTCAGCCGCCCCCGGCTGAGAACGCCACAGGCGAGGGCGCCTGTGCTACACCGACACGGCCCCTCGCGCAGGCACCTCGCTGCGAACCGCCGTTCTTCAACGGGCTGCTAGGGAGGGCGTGAGGAGGCCATGACGGACTGCTGCCAGAGTGACCTGCTGAGACCCGCCCTGCCGGTGGTTCTGCCCGTCGTCCGCGTGGAGCGAGAGAACGCGGAGGCGGCGACGCTGTTCCTGTCCCTGGACGGCGTCGAGGACGATCCCGCGCTGGACCTGGCCGCCTTCGTGCCGGGGCGGTTCTTCATGGTCTGGATACCGCGGATGGACGAGAAGCCCTACGCGGTGTCGCACATGGAGGAGGGGCGGCTGGGCGTTACGGTGCAGCGGCGCGGCCCGTTCTCGAACCGGCTCTGCGAGATGACGCCGGGTGAGCGTATCGGCCTGCGGGGGCCGTACGGACGGGGTTTCTGGGGCGTCGAGGAGCAGGGCGACGGCTCCGGCGTGGCGCTGATCGGCGGCGGCTGTGGCATGGCCGTGCTGGCGCCGCTGGCCGAGCGGCTGCCCCGCGCCACGGTGGTGCAGGGGGCCCGAAGGTCAGACGTCCTGTTCTTCACGGAACGCTTCCCCGGGCAGGTCATTTTCACGGACGACGGGTCGGCGGGGCGGGGCGGCTTCCCGACGGAATGGCTCGCGGAAGAGACGGCGGCGGGGCGCGTGAGGATGGTTTACACCTGCGGGCCGGAGGAGATGATGCTCGGCGTGGTGGACATCTGCCGCCGGGCAGGCGTGGATTGCCAGGCCAGCCTGGAGCGCTACATGAAGTGCGGCATCGGCGTGTGCGGCCAGTGCGACTGCGACGGCCGACGGGTCTGCGTCGAGGGGCCGACGTTCGGGCTGGAGGAACTGGCGCGGATGCCGAGCTTCGGCCGGCGGCGTCGGGACAAGGCCGGGCGCGCGTTCCAGATAGGCCCCCCGGACGCGTGTCCGTCCGGGCCTGTTGGCGACCGGGGCTGATTCGCAGACACCAGTCGGCGGGGGAAGGTGTCATGCTGAACGGATTGTACGGGTGGTTCTGTGGCCTGCTGCTCATCGCCCAGGGCGGTGCAGGCGGGGCCGGCGCGTCGCCCGTGGAAGCGGGCGAAGCGGGGGGCTTCTCCGGGTTCCTGCTCTCCTTTTACGGCCAGCACAGGTTCCTTTACGCGTTGGCGATGGTCGCGTTCCTGCTGGCCGTCGGGGTTCTGCTGGGCGTGCTCACGGAGGCGGCCCTGTCCCTGGTGGGATTGCGGACCGAAGGGGTGAATCGAGTCGAGTGACCTGTTGAGACGGGGCATCTATGGAGGCGTTCGAGGTATTCCTGCCGTTCCTGGGCCAGCCGTTCAACGTGCTGCCGCTGATTGCCGTCGGGTTCGCGGTGGGCGTGCTGGCGGGGTTCTTCGGGATGGGCGGGGGATGGGTGGTCACGCCGGCGCTTTTCAGCCTGGGCTTTCCCATGGACTTCGCGATCGGCACGGGCCTGGCCAACGTTACGGCCCAGAGCGCCGTGGCAACGGTCAAGCACCGCAGGATGGGCAACGTGGACCCCGTGCTCGGCTCCGTCGTCGGCCTGCTGATGATGGGCGGCGTCGAGGCGGGCAAGCGCGTCGTCAACCGGCTGGTCTCGCTCGGGTTGGCCGGCACGGTGGTCGGGTGGGCCTACGTGACGCTCCTGCTGGCGCTGGCGCTCTACATGGTGCGGGATTACGTGGCCGGGCGCGGGAAGGCCCCTGCCTCCGACGGGGGACGGGGAGGGCATGAGCGCGCGGACCGGCGGGGGGCGCTGGCGGCGTCCGGGCCGTGGTTTCTCAGGGTGCCCCCGATCATCGAGCTCCGCCGTTGCGGCATCCGGGTCTCGCTGTGGGCGCTGGCGGCGCTCGGCCTGGGGATCGGGTTCCTGGCCGGGCTGCTCGGCTGCGGCGGGGGCTTCGCGCTGGTGCCGGCGTTCATCTACCTGCTCGGCGTGCCCACGTTCGTCGCAGTCGGAACGAGCCTTCTGTGCGTGATCATCTCGGGTGCGTACGGGACGTTCACGTACGGCTTCCAGGGGGACGTGGAGCTGATCGCCGCGCTCTGGATGGTTGCCGGGTCGGTCGTGGGGGCGCAACTGGGGGTGGCGGCCACGAGGTACGTCCGGGGGGCCGGCCTGCGGCTGCTCTATGCCGTGATGCTGCTGGTGGCTTCGGGCGGATTGGTGCTCAAGCAGCTTGCCGTCCTGCCGGACAGTGGGGGAGAGTCCCGGCTGGCGCCGGTCGTCATACTGGGCGGGGCGCTGCTGATGTGCCTTATCATCATCGGGCGGATGGCCGCGTCCGTGCTGGCGAGGGGCAGGCAACGCTGAGCCGGAGGGCTCAACGCACCGGCGGGAGGGCTCCTTCCGCCTGCCCGGTCGCGGCGAACAGCGCGCCTTTCAAGGCGTCGCAGAAGGATGCCGCTTCATCGAAGTCTGCCGCCGTCAACGGCTCCCCGACTGCGACCACCAGCCGCGCCCCCGGCTTTGGGACGACGAATCTGTCCCAGCTTGACAGGACGATCGGTCCCCGCACGGCCACGCCGACGGGGTGGACCGGCAGCCCGGTGCGGCGGGCCAGCAGGAAGACGCCGGGGTGGACGCTGTAGATGGGTCCCCTGGGGCCGTCGGGCGTGATGGCCAGGCTCCAGCCTTCTTCGGCCTTCTGGATCAGTCCTTTCAGCACGCGGATGCCGCCGCGCGTGGAAGAGCCGCGGACCGACGCTATGCCGAACCTCGCCATGGCGTGGGCGACGTACTCGCCGTCCCGGTGCTCGCTGACGGGCACGCAGATCCTGTAGCCCGCATAATGCCCCATCATGGCGAGCAGGTGGCGGTGCCAGAAGGCGGCGATGACCGGCCTGGAGCCGTCCCGCGCGCCCCGGCTCACCTCGGTGCAGCCGACCTCGCGCACGCGCCAGGTGACGTGCAAGGCGCGCACGAGCGCCGCGCCGAGCCAGCCGGCAACCCGGAACCGGATCTCGTCGTTCAGGATCGGCACCAGAAGACTCCGCAAGAATGGCTCAGAGGGCGTTCGTCGGAACGGCTTCGGCGGCTAACATATAGCGTGCCGGGCGGCGTGTCAATCATCGTCCGCCCGTGCCACCCGTTGTGCGAGCCGGGTTCGGCGGGTAAAATGCATCGGCGGATTTGGAGTTGGGGTCGGGGGAGCGGACCGTGGCGCTGAAGAGAGATCTGGGGTTTGTGGACGTCTTCGCGGTAGGCAGCGGGGCCATGATCAGCTCCGGGCTGTTCGTGCTGCCGGCGCTTCTGGTCGCGCGGGTGGGACCGGCCGCCGTGCTGTGCTACCTGGTGGCGGCCGTTCTCCTGTTGCCCACCTTGCTGAGCAAGGCCGAGCTTGTGACGGCCATGCCGAAGGCCGGCGGCGACTACTTCTTCATCGATCGCAGCCTGGGCCCGGGCTTCGGCACGGTGGGGGGCGTGGTGGCCTGGGCGTCGCTGGCGTTCAAGAGCGCCTTCGCGCTGGTGGGAATCGGCGCGTTGGGAACGTTCCTCTGGGGCTGGGACGTGTCGTCCTGGCAGGTGAAGGCGGTCTCCTGCGGCTTCTGCGTGCTGTTTGGCCTGGTCAACGCGGTGGGGGTCAAGCACACGGGGCGGCTACAGGTCGCGCTCGTTGCGGTCCTTTTGGCCGTGCTGGTGGCCTACGTGGTCGGGGCCATTCCCAGCGTGCAACTCGGGCACTATCGGCGTTTGCTGCCGCTCAACTGGGGGGCGCTCCTTATGGGGGCGGGCATGGTGTTTGTCTCCTTCGGCGGCGTGACGAAGGTGGCGACGCTCGGCGAGGAGGCGCGCCGGCCGTCGCGGACACTGCCGCTGGGGATGTTCGCGGCCGCCGGCGTCGTTTCGCTGCTCTACGTGCTGGTCGTGTTCGTTACCGTGGGTGTGCTGGGCACGGAGAGCGGGTGGTCATATGCGCCGCTGTCAGAGGCGGCGGGCCGGTTCTGGCACGGGGCGGGCGCGGCGATCCTGGGTGTGGCCGCACTGTGCGCGTTCCTGACGACGGGCAACGCCGGCATCCTGGCCGCCTCACGCACCGTGATGGCCATGAGCCAGGACGACCTCCTGCCGCCCCGGCTGGGCGCCGTCAGCCGCAGGAGCGGCACGCCCGTTTACGCGATCCTGCTGACCTGTGTGTTCATGATAACGGTGATCCTGGTCCTGGACCTGGAGGGGTTCGTCAAGGCCGCCTCCGCGATGATGATCCTGCTGTTCATCTTCGTGATCGTGGCCCTGGTCCTGATGCGGGAGAGCCGCATCCCCACCTACCGGCCCTCCTGGCGGAGCCCGTTCTATCCCTGGATTCAGATCGCCGGGCTGCTGTGCTACGCCTTCCTGCTGGTTGAGCTGGGAACGGTTCCACTGGCCATTGCGGCGGCGGTCATCGGCGGGGCCGTCCTCTGGTATTTCTTCTACGCCAAGGTACACGTGCTGCGAGAGTCGGCCCTGATCCGGCTGGCGGCCCGACTGGCCCGGGCCGACTTCGCGGACCACGACCTGGAGGCCGAGCTTTCCCGCGTCGCCCGGGAACGGGAGGCCGTGCTGGAGGATCGCTTCGACCGGCTCATCCAGGACTGCGAGGTGCTCGACGTGCAGGGGCCGACGGCCCGCGACGAGGTCTTTCGCGTCATCGCCGAGAACCTGTCCGGGCGCGTGGGGCTGGGTCCGGAGAAGGTTTACGAACTGCTGCTGAAGCGGGAAGACCTGTCTTCCACGGTGGTCCGTCCCGGCCTGGCAATCCCGCACCTGATCCTGGAGGGGCTGGAGACGTTCCAGATCGTCCTGGTGCGCGCGCGCGACGGCGTGGCCTTCCAGGAAGGCCAGCCGCCCGTCCACGCGATCTTCGTGCTGGCCGCCTCCCCCGAGGAGCGGAACTTCTACCTCCAGTCGCTGGTGGCTATAGCCGAAGTAGCGCAGGACCCCGAGTTTGACAAGAAGTGGCTCACGTCCGGCCGCCGGGAGGCGCTGCGGGAAGTGGTCCTGGCGGCGGAGCGACGGCGGGAGAGCCACCACGACCGTCCTACAGAGCCGCCAGGGCCTGACGCCACGCCCTGAGGAACCCCTCTTCGTCCACTTGCCGCGCGTATCGTACGCGGGGCGCGTCAGGGCCGTCCCGGACGATCATGCCGCGTCGCTCGCCGCTCGGGATGACCTCGCGAACGCCCGTTTCGGACCACTCGGCGGCGACGATCCCGGCCCAGACGGCGGCCGCAATCACGTCGTGCACGTAAACGCCGTCGCCCAGGCCAAGGCGCAGGTGGGCCTTCCGCAGGTATTCGATCAGGTCGGCCACCAGGCGGACCGTCCCTGTGCGTGGCCGCGGCGGCAAAAGCTCTTCGGCGGTGAAGAGGCGGCGCTCGGTCGCGTCGAGCGGCACGAACTCGGCAGGGGGGCCGAGCCGGACCGCCTCCCAGGCGGCCTTGGGGTCCATGTAGACGTTGAACTCTGCAAACGGCGTGACGTTGCCGAGCCGGCCACTGCGCTCCTCGAAAGCGCCTCCCATCAGGAACAGGCGCCGCACGCGCCGGGCAAGCTCGGGGTGGCTGAGCAGCGCGGCGGCGTCCGTGGCCGGTCCCAACACGAGCAGGTCCAGTTCGGCACGGCCTTCCAGCAGGCGCGTCTCAAGTTGGCGCAGGGGAGGCAGCTCGGCCTCCGGGCTGGCGTGCTCCCCCAGCCCGTGCGGCCCGTGCACCTCCGCAGCGTGCCGGACACGGCCCGGGCGCGGCGGCTCCGTGCCGGCGAAAAGCTCCGTCTCCCAGCCGAAGGTTCTCTTCAGGAACGCGCAGTTTCTCCCCACGTCCTGGAGCGACACGTTGCCCCCCGTGGCGACTATGCAGTCAATCGGAGGGTCCGGGAGGGAATGGAGCAGGACCAGCGCCAGGGCGTCGTCAATGCCGACGTCGGTCGATACGATCCTGGTCACCCGTTGCGGCGTCGCCATGTCGGGCCGTCACTTCTTGCTGACGGAGTCCAGGAACGCCCCGCGCAGGTATCCTGCGCCGGCGACGAGCCACCAGGCCACGCTGAGCAGGCCGATGGGGACCGCGAAGAGGAGGCCCCGGGGCTGGCGCCAGGCGCGCAGGGCGCCGCCGACGGCGCTCTTTCCCATCAACAGCACATACGTGGCCACGATGCACGCCACCCAGAACCACTGCCTCAGCAGGGCGGGGTGGATGTCGGTGCCGAACGCGTGTGGCCGCCAGCCGTCGCGCGTGAGCAGCACGAGGGCCGCGAAGATGGCGAAGTTGAGCAGCGCCAGGGGGTATTCCCAGCGAAGGAAGGGAATCCTCAGGGACAGGAACCAGCCCCATGCGAACAGGCCCAGGCCCAGTATCATCGCGATCGGCAGGCTCACCAGGGCCACCGGCACCAGCAGCAGGGAGAACAGCGCGACGGCGAAGACGCCGGCGTTGAGCCAGCGCAGATCGTACTGGCGCTCCAGCATCCCGTCGGAGCGACCGTGCTCGAACGCCCTGCGCAGGGCGCCCAGCAGGCTGTACTCGCCGCTGGTCCGGTAGGCGGCCACGGCGGAGTCGCTGACCACGATGGAGTAGCCGGCGTCCGCCACGCGCAGAGACGTTTCGACCGCCTCGCCCGGGCTCGGCAAGTTCTCGCTGAAGTATCCGATGTCGGCCAGCAGGCTGGCGCGGTAGGCGTCGCAGCGGTGACTGATTAGCTGTGGCTTGCCCCGGCCCTTCTGGTTTGCGGCCTGCCGGCAGGGGGACAGGCACTCCAGCAGGCGCACGGCCAGCCCGGGGCGGCTGTCGGGGAAGGGCGAGGATCGGCCCACGACGACGCCCACGCCTTCGTCCTCGAAAGGCTCGGTCATGCTGCTCAGCCACCGGTCCCCGACGGGCACGCACTCAGGCATGAGCATGATCTTGAAGTGACCGCGGGAGGCCCGCATGCCCGTGTTTATCAGGTGCGGCAGGCTGGACGGGCTTCGTTCCCGGATAATGCGCACGTCCTCGGACCCCTGCGGGAGGACTTCCCTCGTCGCCGCACGGGGGTCGCAGACGATGACGACCTCCTTGTTCTGGCAGCTCTGGCGCATGACGGCCTCCAGGCACTGCCCCAGGGAGGCGCAGCCCTTCTGCACGGGGACAACGATGGATACGACCGGATCTTTCATGGCGGAGCGCGACCAAAACAGTGTAGAGATATTGTGCGGGAAAACTCCGGGCTGTCAAATGACCGGGACACTCTTTGGCTTGTGGGGGACGATATCGTCGGCTAAAATGGAACGAGGTTCCTGGCCAGCGGAGAAGACCCGTCGTGATCTATGCAGTGTTGGGTGATATTCACGGCAACCTGCACGCGTTCGATGCGGTTGTGGGCGACATAGACGAGGCGGGCGCGGACCGCGTTCTCTGCGTCGGCGACGTGGTGGGCTATGGCGCATACCCGCGCGAGTGCATCGAGATGGTCACGGAGATCGACGCCCTGAGCGTGGCGGGCAACCACGACTGGGCGGCCATCGGCAAGGTGAGCGTGGATTACTTCAACGCCGACGCGCGGGACTCGATCCGCTGGACCAGGGAGCAGCTCAACGACGGGGACGTCGAGTTCCTGACCCAGAAGGAACTTCTCCTGACGCTCGACGAGATCACCCTGACGCACAGCACCCCGTTCTCGCCCGAGTACTTCGACTACATGCAGACCCTCTATGACGTCCAGCTGGCTTTCGATCACCTGACGACCCGAATCTGCTTCTGCGGGCACTCGCACGTGCCGGCGATGTTCGTGGACAGCGACCCGATCGGCTTCTTCCTGAAACCGGAGCACCGGATCCTGCCCGAACAGAGGATGATCGTCAACGTGGGCAGTGTGGGCCAGCCGCGGGACCTGGACCCTCGCGCCTGCTACGTGCTCTATGACAGCGACGAGCAGAAGGTTTACATGCGCCGCGTCGAGTACGACATCCACAGTGCGTCGGAGAGCATAGCGCAGGCGGGGTTGCCGGCGACGAACGCGGCCCGGCTCGTTCTGGGTAGATAGGCGCTCAGGGGCGGCCCAGTTGGGCCCTGAGCGCCTCCTCCATCACCTCCCGCGGCGCGTCCATGCCGGTCCAGAGTTCGAACTGCGCGGCGGCCTGGTTGACGAACCATTCCACCCCGGAGGCCGTGACCGCGCCGGCCGCTTCCGCCTCCGCCAGGAGCCTCGTGCGGACGGGATTGTAGACGGAATCGAAGACCACCATCCCGGGGCGGAGCATACCGGCGGGGACCGGGCTCTGCTCGACCTTCGGCCACATGCCCACCGACGTGCTGTTGATGAGCACGTCCGGTTCGAGGGCGGCCATCCCGTCCAGGCCGCAGGACTCAACGCCGAGTTCGGCGGCCAGCCTCTCGGCCCTCTCGACGGTGCGGTTGGCGATGGTGAGCCGTCCGGCCCTGTCGCGCAGCCCGTATGCGATGGCCCGCGCCGCGCCGCCGGCCCCAACCAGCAGAACGCTGCACTCGCTCAGAGGGGCCAGGGGGCTGCGGCGGACGGCCGCCTCCACGGCTTCCACGGCGGCGCGCACGTCCGTGTTGCAGCCGTAGCGATGGCCCTCGTCAATGCGGACCGTGTTGACGGCGCCCACGCGCCGGGCCTGCTCGTCCACCTCGTCCATCAACGGCAGCATGGCCTCCTTGTGCGGGATCGTTACGCTGACGCCGCGCAGGTCGTAGGGCTCGAAGTCCGCCAGGAATCTCTCGGGGTCCGTCACGCTGAAGGGCAGGTAAACGGCGTTCAGCCCGAGCGCCGCGAGGGCGGCGTTGTGCACGGCCGGACTCATGCTGTGCCCGACCGGCCTGGCGACGACGCCGTAGAGCAGCGTGTCCCGGTTGATCCGGTGCACCCTGTACATACCGAGCATGGCGTCGCAGGGCATCTGGCCGGGCGCCGACTCCCGTCCTGCCGCCGCGCTGGCGAAGGTGAGGAACGCCCCGAACTTGGCCGCCAGGATCCGGGCGGCCGTCCCTTCCTCGCCCATGCTGAGTGCGATCAGGGGGGCGTCCGCCGCGTGGCGCCGGAGCAGGTCCAGCACGGGCGGGACGTCCCGGATGTCATTGGCCTTGACGGCGAGCTTGGCGACGTCGGCTCCCGCCGCACGGATGCGGCGGAGGATGCCTCCCAGATCCGCCGGCGTTTGCTGGAAGTTGTGGTATGAGACGATTCGCGCGGCGCCGCCCGGCAGGTCGCCCAGCTCGCCCACGGCGTCCAGCTCCACGTCAACGTACTCGGCCCCCAGCTCGGCGGCGCGGCGGAGTGTGGCCAGGCGTTCGCCCTCCGGTTCCGTTGCGCCGCCGCCCTCCCGGACGGGCCGGTTGGTGGCGATGATGGGGCGGTCTCTGCCGGCGCACAGGCGTTCGAGGTCGCACGATTCCATGCCGTCCAGCCGGACCTCGACCATGTCGACCTCCGGCGGCAGGGCGTGCATGGCGGCCAGCATGGAATCGGTGTCTTTGTCGGTGAGCGGCACGCAGAGCTTCGTCACCGCGCATCTCCTTCGTTCAGTGCACGGGCGATTATACAGGGCGAAGTGGGGCGTTGCACGGCCGGCACGCGCCGGGCGACTCGCTTGAGTTGGGCGGCCTCAAATGGTATCATCGGGCAGTCTGCTGAGTCGCTGGACCGTCCTGATTGTCCTTCCGTCGTCGGGCGCCGGCGATCGTCTCGGGTTCCGGCGAACATGTTCCTGTTGTGTGAGGCGCTTCTGCCATGTCTGGTCGCACGACCAAGTGGGTGATCCTGGTGCTGCTGCCCCTGGTGCTGGCGCTGTATGCCAGCTATCCGCCTGCCGGCGTTACGCTCAAGAAGGAGCGCGTCGTCACGAAGAAGGCCCTCACTGCCGAGGAGGCCGAGGCGCACGGGGTCGAGGTGGGGCAGGAATACGTCGCTGAAACGCAGACGGTCTCCGAGAAGTGGCTGCCCCTGGCCTACGGGGAGCGCGACGTGGCAACCCGGCAGGTTGAGAGCCCGGAGGAGGGCGCCCGCGCGGTCGAGACGACGACTTCGGTCAAGGGGCGCGTGCAACTCGGCCTTGACCTGGCCGGAGGGACGGAACTGCTCTACGAGCTGAAGCTCCCCGAGGGCGAAGGCCTCGCCGACGCCGTCGGGAACACCATTGACATTCTGAAAGAGAGGATAGACCCGGCGCACGTCAAGGAGTACCGCATCCAGGCGTCGGAAGGTGGTCGCATCCTCATCCAGGTGCCCAGGGCGACGACGGCCGAGGTCGAGCAGCTCAAGCGCCGCCTGGAGAAGATGGGCAAGCTGGAGTTCAAGCTCGCCGTCCCGCGCGACAGCGGCAAGGAGCGCTTCGAGGGCTACTACGCCGAGGCCGACGAGGGGAGGGTGCCGGAAGACTACGTGAAGATGTACGTGGACGACGACGACTCCAAGAACTACTACCTTGTCGAGAAGGGCGAACCCCAGATAACGGGGCAATAC
>CAZQEQ010000046.1:0-25929 GCA_964592385.1 uncultured candidatus Brocadiaceae bacterium
CCCAACCTGCCACGGCCATGTAGTAGGTGCCGACGCGGTCGGCCTGGCGCTCCTGTTCCCGGCTGTAGGAGAGCCCCAGGACGGTGACGCCCACCTCTCCCGCGGTCAGCACCGCGCTGCCCCATCCGGCGTCGCCTGCGGCGTAGTCCACGATGCCGAAGGAGAGCGACAGGAGCGCTTCGCGGCTCAACTGCTTGGCCGTGTGGCCGGCGGCGACGTGGGCAAGCTCGTGTCCCATCACTGCGGCGAACTGCGCCTCGTTCTCGAGCCGGGCCAGGAACCCCCGCGTGGCATAGACGTGGCCGGGCGTGGCGAAGGCGTTGATGATCGAGGTGTTCAGCATGGTGAACTCCATCTGCAGGTGCGGCCGGTGCGAGCAGGCGTGCAGCCGCATGACGATGGTGCCCAGGTAGCGGTTCAAATCGGCGTCGTGGTACTCGCCGTCATACATGAAGACGACGTTCGGATGGGTCTGGTTGCCGAGGGCGAGCTCTTCTTGCTCGCCCACCAGGATGAACTCCCTCTCGCCGGTGACCGGGCTGGTGCGACAGCCCAAGGTGCCGAGCGCCGCGACCGCCGCCAGGCAGAGAAGGATGCGGATGTGGAGGGATCGCATCATTTCCGGCGTGCCTCGCAATCAGTTGATAGTCGCCAGTTCGCAGTTGACGGATGCGGCCGGCTGCTTCTCCGTTTCCTATGTCCTCGATCCTTCATACTTCGTCGTTCGCCCCTGGTCATCGTCCGTAGATGTAGTCGGGTCGCCCGTCGTCGGGGTCCACGTAGTCCAGGTGCTGCTCCAATTCCTGCAGGGACGGCTGCTGGGGCGGCGCCACGTCGATGATAGTCCGGCTGATGGTGCACCCGGCCAGGCACCAGAGGAAGGCGGCGACTAATAGGGCTCTTCTCAACACAGGAGTTCCCTTTCCTGTGACTTGTGTCAGGTTCAAGATACACCAGGAGGGGGCGCCCGCGCAAGGGGGCCGGTTGACAGACCGACGCGGTCCGCGTATGATGGCGCGGCCCCGGCGCCCGCGGCACACGTGCGGGGGCACGTGGCCTAAAGTCTTGCTTGCACGCCTTTTGTGACTGCTCGGTGCGTTTTGTCCCGGCGATATCATGCGCACGTCCACCCGTCTGAAAAGAATCACTTCGGACCTTACCGAGCCGCAGCGTGAGGCCGTTTGCCACGGCGAGGGCCCCCTGCTCGTGGTGGCTGGCGCGGGCAGCGGCAAGACGCGCGTCATCACGCGCCGCATCGCCTGGCTGCTGGCGCAGGGCGTCGCGCCGGATCGCATGATTGCGGTCACGTTCACGAACAAGGCGGCCGACGAGATGGGCCGCCGGGTTACGGCCCTGGTCGGCGAAGACGTTTACGTGACCACCTTCCACAGCTTCTGCGCCCGCTTCCTGCGCCGCGAGGTCGCCCGCGTGGGCGGCGACGGCTCGTTCACCATCTACGACCGGGCCGATTCGCTGCGGGTGGTGCGGGGGGTAGTCAGGGACAAGCAGCTTGACGAGACGACCGCCTCGCCGGCCGGGCTCCTGGACTTCATCTCCCTGAACAAGGACCGCATCATCGGCCCGGACGAGTGCGCGCGGAAGGCCCTTGGCATCCAGGAACAGACACTGGCCGCCGTTTACGCTGACTACCAGGAGAGGCTGGCCCGCAACAACGCCCTGGACTTCGACGACCTGCTGCTCAGGGCGCTGGACGTGTTCCGCGAGTGCCCGGGCGTGCTCCAGGACTACCAGAACACCTACCTGCACGTGCTGGTGGACGAGTATCAGGACACCAACCTGGCACAGCACCTGATCGTGCGCGCGCTCCAGGGCAAGCACCGCAACATCACGGCCGTGGGCGACCCCGACCAGATGATCTATACCTGGCGCGGCGCCCGGTTGGAGAACCTGCTCGAGTTCGAGGAGGACTTCCCCGGCGCGCGCGTCGTCAAGCTCGAGCGCAACTACCGCTCCTCGGCCAACATCCTGCGGGCCTCCTCGGCGTGCATAGCCCTCAACGAGCTGCGCCATGACAAGACGCTCTGGACCGAACGCCCGGCCGGCGAGCCGGTGACCGTGCGCGGCTTCGCCACCTCCTACGACGAGGGGCGATGGGTCGCCGAAAAGGTGGACGAGCTGGTCCAGGACGGCGCCGAGCCGTCCAGCATGGCCGTCTTCTACCGAACGAAGGCGCAGTCGCTCCCGCTGGAGGACGCCTTCGCCGCTCTCACCCTCCCGCACCAGGTCGTGGACAGCGTGGGCTTCTTCGACCGCAAGGTGGTCAAGGACCTGCGCGCCTACCTCCAGTTGCTGGTCAATCCCAGGGATGACGAGGCGTGCGTCCGGGTGATCAACACGCCGTCACGCGGCATCGGCGCGGTGACCGTGGCGAAGCTCCGGGCGGCAGCGGCGCGGCTGCGGGTGTCTTTGCTGGAAGCCGCCGGCAGGGCCGAGGAATTGCAGTCCCTGGGCACCCGGGCGCGGGGGGCCGTCGCCGGGTTCTGGCAGCTCTACAGGGAACTGGACGCTATCGAGGCCGGGGGCATGAGGGAACTCGTCAAGCAACTGGTCGAACGCACCCGCTACGTCGAACGGACGCCCCCGCTCGAACGCCCGGACACCCAGGAGACCGTGGACATGTTCCTCGGATACGCGGGCGAGTACGACGAGCGGCACCCCGGGGGCGACCTGATGGGGTTCCTGGAGCAGGCCGCCCTGGTCAGCGACGTGGACGGCTGGAAGGCCCAGGCCAGCGCCGTGCCGTTCATGACGCTCCACTCGGCGAAGGGGCTGGAGTTCGACACGGTGTTCATCGTCGGGGTGGAGGAGGACCTGCTGCCGCATCGCAGGGCGCTCGACGAGTGCATCCAGGGCACAGAGCAGGGCGCCCTGGAGGAGGAGCGACGGCTCTTCTACGTGGGCATGACGAGGGCGCGGGACAGGCTGTTCATCACGCACGCCCGCCGGCGCACCGTCCAGGGCCGCGAGCAGATGTCGGCGCCGTCGCGCTTCCTCGACGAGCTGCCCGACGAGGGCGTTGACCGGCAGGCCGCGCCGCAGCCCGCCGCGGCGGCCGGGTTCGCCCGGGAGATGGAATACGTCCTGAAAAGGAAGCGCATCTCACTGCGCATCCTCGACGGGGACGGCGACCGGCTCGCGGCGGGGGTCCGCGTCAGCCACCCCCATTACGGGGAGGGCACGATCCTGGAGGTGCAGCCGATGGGCAGCCGGTACATGGTGCGCGTCAACTTCGCCCAGCACGGCACCATGGTCCTCCTGCTCGCCTCGGGGGACGTGGGCCGCGAGTGACGCGCGCGGGCCGTCACCTGAGGCGCGGCGCCGTGCGGAGGAAGGTGGCCGACAGGACGACCAGCGCCCCGAGCGCCGCGACGGCCGCGAGCGCTGCCAGGTCGCCCCGGCGCCGGGCAGGCACGGCGCGCATCGCCTCGGCGGGCTTCTTCTCCAGCGCGTCAATCTCGGCGAAGACCCGCTCCAACGCATCGGCGTCGCCCGCCCGGAAGTACCGCCCGCCCGTCTGCTCGGCCACGCGCCGGAGCGTCGCCTCGTCCAGCCGGTAGTCTTTCATCTCGATGCGCGTGCGGCCGGAGGGCATTCGGGCGGGCATCGGCACGGGGCCGTCCGTCCCAACCCCCACCGCGTAGATCCTCAGGCCGCGGTCGAACGCTGCCTCGGCGGCCTCGTCCGGGCTGACGTCGCCGGCCGTGTTTTCGCCGTCGCTCAGCAGGACCAGCGCGCCCCCCCGGCCGTCCCCGGCTGCGAGATCGGCCCGGAGACGCGCCACGCCGAGCGCGATGCCCTCGCCGAGCGCCGTCCTCTTGCCCGCCATCTCGGGGCTCACGTAGCCCAGCAGCGCCTGCGCCACGTTGCGGTCGAACGTCAGGGGACATTGGGTGAGGGCACGGCTTCCGAAAGCGACGATCCCGATCCGGTCGCCCTCCCGCCGGCGGATGAACTCCGCGCTGAACCGGACGGCGGCGTCCATGCGCGAGGCCGGCGCGCCGTCCAGCGCGTAGTCCATCCCCCTCATGCTCTCGGAGGCGTCGATGACGAGGACGATGTCCCGCGCGTAGCGGCGGTCCGGCCGCCGCTGCGCCTCCCCGTACGGCCCGGCGGCGGCGATTACGGACGCGCCGATGGCGAGGACCGCCAGAGCGCCGGGCAGCCAGAGGAGCCGGACCCGCAACGAGGCCGGCCCGTCGAGAAGCTCCGGGGGGACGGCGAGCAAGGGCGCCTTCTGCCGGAGCCGGCCGGCCAGCAGAAGGGGCAATGCCGCCAGCGGCAGGAAGGCCAGCGCCCACTGGTGCTCAAAGGCCATTGGCGTCCCTTCCGCCGCCCGGCGTCTGCGCCGGGATGCGCGCCAGCAGGTCGTTGACGAACAGCAGGTCGGCCCGCCGCCGTTCGGCGTCCACGGGGACGGACGCATAGAGAGCCTTTTCGGCGCGTCGGCACAGCGCCCGCCAGGATTCCGCGCGGCCCGCGGCGTCCTCCCCTTCGCCGTCGGTCAGGGACAGGCCGGCCAGTTCACGGGGCGTCAGAGCGCGGACCCGTGCGCCCTCGCGGTGCAGGAGTGCCCCCCGGACGGCGCCGAGCAGACGAGCGTAGAAGTCGCCTGCCTCGAGCGAGTCCAGGGACGCGAGCGACGGGGCATCGTGTGGGGTCCGCCCACGTGCGGCGCGGCGGCGCCACCTGCGCCTCAGGAAGTAGGCGGCCACGGCGACGAATCCCAGCGCAAGCGCAACGGCGAGCAGGCGCGGGAGGGACGGTCCGCCGCTCGGGTATTCCATCGGGCCGATGGGGCCGAGAATGTCCGTGTCGGCTGCGGCGCAGCCCGGGCACGCCCAGGCTCCCAGCACGCACGACACGACAGCAATCCGGCGTCCCACCGGTCGCCCCTTTCGTCATCCCTGAACGAGGAGCCCCCAGTCTAAGCCCGGGGCGCAGGCCGCGCAAGGCCGTAGAGTGCCACAGAATGCCTTGGAACGGGCGATTGTTTGCGCTATATTACCCGGACAGAGCGGGGATGACGGAACAAAACCCGTCGCTGACCGTCTAATAGGGTGAGGACAGGCATGGTCGAGGCCGTCCCGAGTGACGCCGCGCTGGTCCACCGGGCCCGCGAGGGTGACGTCGAGGCATTCGGACAGCTTGTCGAGCGCCACCAGGATTACATGTACAACGCCGTGTTCCACCTTGTCAGAAGAGAAGAGGACGCCGAGGACGTCGCTCAGGAGGTCTTCGTGCGGGCCTACGAGAATCTGACCCGTTTCCAGGGGAGGGCCAAGTTCACGACGTGGCTCTACGGCATCATGCTGAACACGGTGCGCAGCTTCTGGCGCCGGTCGAGCCGGCATTCCGTCCTGAGCATTGACGTCCCGTCCGACGGCCAGGACGGCAGGCCGCCGGAGATTGAGTCCGGCGTTGAGGACCCCGCCGACGCGACGATGCGGCGCGAGCACGTCCGCATGGTCAGGGCGGGGATTGCCAGGCTGGATGATCAGTTGCGCGAGATCATAGTGTTGCGCGACATACAGGGGCTCACCTACGGCGATCTGGCCGATGCGCTGGACGTGCCGGAGGGAACGGTGAAGAGCAGGTTGTTCCGGGCGCGCCGTGAGCTGAGGCGCGTGCTGGAGCCTTACTACGACGGGGTGTCATGAGCACCGAATGCCAGAAACACCGGGAGCGGTTCTCCGAGTACCTGGACGGGGAACTGGGGGAGGCCGAAAGGGCCGCCCTCGAAGCGCACCTGGAGGACTGCGCCCTCTGCCGGGCGGAGCTCGACATGTGGCAGCGGACCGTCCGCGCCGTGTCTGAACTCCCGTTCCGCAACGCGCCGGAGGGATTCGCCGGCCGCGTCTTCGAGCGCGTGCGCGGGCAGCGGATCGTCCCCGGGCGGCGCAAGCTCGTCGTGCTGTGGACCAGGGTCCTGCCGGTGGCCGCCATGTTCCTCGTGGTCGTTGGGCTGACCCTGATGCTGAACCGCGAGGCCCTGCTGAAACATGCGGAGGAGCCCGAACCGCTCGCAATGGCCGAACCGGAGGAGATCCCGGCGGGAGGCTTCGGCACGCGGGCGCTGGAATCCGCGCCGGCCGTTGACGAGGAGGGCGCGGCGGCGGGGGAGGCCCTCGGCCGCTTCTATCTCCGCGACGAGCTCCTCGGGACCGAACTGGATGAGGCGCGCCGCGCGGAAGCCGCCCTGGGGGAGCGGACGCGCCTGAGCGCAGGCGGAGGTGGGCGGGCAGCCGTGCCGCCAGCGCACGCGGCAGCCAGCGAGGAGACGGCCGCGTTCGCCTGGCGCGGGACGGAAGGTGCGACGGGGGAGCTGGAAGCGCCGGGGCGCAAGCAGGCGAACCTGGTGTTCCAGCAGGTCGCGGCGGAGCCGCCCCTGCTCCGGCGGCCGCCGCAGCAGGTGCTCACCCTTATCGGCGAGGACCCGACCGGCCTGCTGCTGCGCACCGTCGTGACGGCCAACCGGTACGGCTTGCCGGCCTCCTTCGAGGTCGTGGAGGGCGACGGCATGAACGTTTACCTGGAGGCGCCGCAGGACGGCTACGACGGGCTTCTGCGGGAGCTGGCCGGCCTCGCCGCGCCCCAGAGCCAGGCGCTGTCGAACACTCTTCATGCCAAAGACGACTACTTCCAAGCCGTCCTGATAGACTATGAGAACCGCCGCAACGAGGCCCTCGAGGAATTGCGCGGACTCATGCGCGCGCGAGAGCCGGGACGGGCCCTGGGCGTGCTCGATCAGCCGCGCGCTGTGCCGGCGGAAGACGCCCGCACCGATGAGAAAGCGGAGGCCGAGGAGGCCGCGCCGAAGGAAGTGGACAAGCTTGCGATGCCCATCATGCTCCAGATAGTCATCAGCCGTCCGGCCCGCGAGACGCAGTGATCACTTCTTCCGGTAGCGCGCGAGCCATCCCAGCAGGCAGCCCGGCGTATCGGCGGGCGCGCTGGAGGCCATGAAGTCCCTCTGTTTCCGGCGGGCCAGCATCTCCGCTACCAGGCCCTCCACGTCCTCGTAACGCGCCGAGACGTCCGGGAATTCGCCCCGCAGCGCCAGCAGCTCTTCGGCCTCCTTGCAGAGCCGCTTGAACTCGCCCTCGCCGCGCTCCAGGTGGGCGCAAAGCCGTTCGCGCAGGTCTTTCAGGTGCAGCTCGAACTCTTCGGGCGTCAGGGAAGTTGCAGCCACCTGTCGCCTCCCCCCGGCAAGGGCATCGCCTGTCGGCGTCATTGTACCGCCCTGTGGCCCGTGCGCAACACGAGCGTCAGTCCGGTCGCCGGAGATTCCCGAGCGCGTCATTGGTCCGGTCCCGGTTGGTCCTTCAGGTGCAGGTCGAACCAGCCATAGATGATGCGGCGGACGTAAGGCGTTGTGTCGTGTCCGTCGCCGTGGACCAGCCTGGCGAAGTTGCGGTCCTTGCCGAGCAGCCGGTAGACCTCGAAGACCCTGTGCGCCATGACGGACACCAGGTCCGTGCGCGGGTTGGGCCCGTCGTTGGCCGGGCTGACGAGCATCAGGGGCCGGGGGGCGATGAGGCCGGTCAGTTCGTGCTTCTCGAACGGCAGGCGGCCGTGCTCGAGGATGTACTGCCGCACGGTGGGAAGCGGATCGTGCGCGGGATGGGTGCGGAACAGGCGGAAGTTGCCGGTGAACGGCGTCAGGCCGCAGCTTATGACCGCGCAGGCCACTCGCTCGTCGAAGGCCGCCAGGTAGTGCGTGCTCCTGCCGCCCATCGAGTGGCCGAAGGCGCCGATGCGGCCGGCGTCCACCTCCGGAAGGCCGCTCAGCAGGTCCAGAGCGCGCATGTGGTCCCAGAGCCGCTTCCCCTCGATCGTCCGATCGGGGAACCGCTCGTAGAACGGCCTTGTGTCCTTCTGACCCGCCCCCGGCAGGAGGTGCTCGCCCATGCCGATGTCATCGGGCGCCAGCGTCACGTAGCCTTCTCTTGCGAGCTCCGGCGCATAGGCGCGGTTGGCCCTGTCGGTCATGCCCATGACCAGCGACTTGCCTGCGCCGGTCGTGCCGTGGAAGCACAGCACCGCCGGCAGCGGCCGCGCGCCGGCGTCCGGGATCAGCAGATACGCCCGAGCCCGGTCCCACGCCTCCGTGGAGAACTCGATCTTGCGCTGCGTGTAACCCTCGCAACGCTGCTCCTCGATGACCTCAGTCGCCAGCGGGACGGTCTGCTCGGGGAACGGGCCGAGGATCGAGGCGATGCGCGCCTTCATCTGTTCCCTTCGCCGCGTCCAGGTCTCGGGCGTGTCGTCCCTGAGGACGAGGTCGTGTATCCATTCCATCGGCGGCCCTCCCCCCGGCTCAGGCCGGTTCAGTCCTTGCCGACGAGCCTCTTCAGCGCCTCGGCATAGTAGCAGTAATCGTCCCAGGACACGTCGTCCGGCACCAGGTGGTCGAGTTCGGGGATGTAGCGGCCCTTCTCGACGGCCGGTCTGATCCTCTCCATCTCGGCTTCTATCGCCGCGGGCCCTGCGGCCAGGGCGCGCTTGTCGATCCCGCCCATCATGGCGAGCGTCGGGTAGCGGGCGCGGAATTCGTTGACGTCGCACCCGGCGGCCACCTCCATCGGGTAGAGGTAGTTGACCCCGGCCTCCATCATGGGCGGCGTGATCAGATCCGGGTTGCCGTCCGTGTCCACCGAGATGAGCCGGATGTCGTGCTCAGCGGCGAAGCGCGTGATGCGCCGGTAGCCCGGTCCCATGAACTCCCGCCAGTGGGTCGGCGAGATCAGCGGGCCCTGCCGCCCGCACATGTCCTCCCAGATGTGGATGACGTCTATCCGGACCTCCCGGACCACCTTCTCGAACACCGTCAGGTAGAGCGACGTCAGGTGATCCATGATCTCGTGGATCAGGTCGGGCGCGGTGTAGAAGGCCAGCAGGCACTCCTCGTCGCCGAGCAGCCACCTCACGCCGCCGTAGAGCGTGACGTCCGGGTAGTAGCCGAGTTGGATGGGTCGGCCGGCGGCCGTCCACTGCGCGCACCGCTCCCGCCAGTCGGCGGCGAAGCGTTCCGGGTCGTCTGGATCGAGCCGTTCCTCCTTGAACGTCTCCCAGTCCGCGCGCGTCTTGACGGGGAACTCGAGGAACTCGGACATGGACATGCCGCCCTTGTAGTCGCGCCGCTTGATGCCCCAGCGGTCAATGAAGACGACGTAGTCGTCATCCTCTTCGAGGACGGTTCTCTCGAAGGGCGGGCACGGGCCGCAGTTGACGGGGACGCATGCCGGGGGCTCGTCCGGGTCGAAGATGGAGCGGTGGTCGGTCACGTCGGCCGGCTTGCCCTCCCTTTCCCAGCGGGCCCACGTCGTGCTCCACGGCCCCCAGCACAGCCAATAAGGGGGCCGGTCCACCGGCTCGCCCAACATGCACGCTACGAATCGCTCTCTATCGTCCATGCGAATCCTTCTCCGAGTAGGCTTTCTATCGCTCACCAACGCCACCCAATCCTGAGCCGCGCCCCCGGCAGTCCGTTGAAGAAGGAGGATTCCCCGGAGAGTGCCTGCGCGAGGGGCCGTGTCGGTGTAGCACAGGCGCCCTCGCCTGTGGCGTTCTCAGCCGGGGGCGGCTGAGCTACATTCTTCAACGGGCTGCCTGCGTGTGCAGAGACAGTAGCCCTCCAGGCCGTGGCAGACGGAGCAGTAGGGCAGGTTCTGTGCCGCAGCGAATCCCTTCGCCTCCTGCGGCCCGAGCACTCGGAACGCGGCCCGTCGCGTCTCGGCCTCCTCGGTGACGACGACCTCCAGGTCGTTGAAGGCCCCGGGCTCGGGGGCCAGCACCTCGAATGCCGCCCGCCCCGCGTCGCCCACCCTCTTCGCCGTCCACCCCTCGGGCGGCAAAATCTCCACGGTCGCCTCGACCGGGTCGCCGCCCCTGTGCACGGAGACCTCGAACAGGCGCGCGACGCCCGGCCGCATCACCGGGTCGCCGCCGTAGTGGAGCGTTACTTCCACGTCGCCGTCCACGGCGACGCCTGCGTGCACGTCTTGCGCGAGCGCGGCCCGCGCCTTGTCGTTCCTGAAAAGCAGCGAGAGCACGTCTTCGGGCAGGGCTGTGCGGTCCCCGATGGTGACCGTGTCGGACAATTCGGCGCAGGCGCGCTCGCCGATGGCGGCGGAGCGTTCGGTCAGCTCGCCCGCGTCGGCGGGCGGGTCGCACGGGCCGGTGAACTTGTGCAGGACGACGGCCTCGCCGACCGGTTCGAGCCACCTGTCCGGTATGCCCGACCTGCCCTCGATTATGCCCAGCAACGCGCCGAGCGTGGCGCCCGTGCAGTCGGTGTCGTAGCCGCAGTTGACGGCCTTGCACAGCCTGTCGCCGAAGTCCTCGCCGTAGAGCCAGCCCAGGATCGTGAAGCCGTGGTTCGGGACGGCGTTGCACGGCTGGCGGTGGCCGAAGATGTCGGCGATGCGCTGCCGGGCGTCGGCCCACCGGAGGCCCTGCCGGCGGCACCAGAGCGCCTCCCGGATGACCCGCGATATCGCGCAGGGGACGGGTATCATGGCCAGGCCGATGCGGATGAGCGTCTCGGGGTCCTGCACGACGAAGGCGGCGCTCTCGACGGCCGCCCAGAACATCTCCCCGTGCATCCCCTCACCGCCGGCGTGGTCGAGCGCCGAGTCCTTCCAGGCGCGGGCTGCCGCCATCTGCGGGTCGCCCGGCGCCGTGCAGGCCCATATCTCGCTCCGGATGGGCGAGCCCATCTCGTCCACGTAGTAGTTCTCGAAGCAGCCGGAGATCGGGGGCAGAAGCCCGCGCGCCAGGTTCCGCCGGCAGAAGCCGTACTCGTTCCACGGATACGCCGACAGGTAGCGCACCCAGTAATCCGCGAAGACCGGCAGCGGCGGCGAGAGCCCTTCCTCCTCCAGCATCTTCAGCCAGACGAGCTGGAAGTCCAGGTCGTCGTTCGGCAGCGGCTCCGTCGGCACGGGGTCGTAGAACGTCAGGTCGTGCACGTGCCTCTGGCCTTCACGCGGCGCGCCGAGGGTGCCACCGATGCTCTTGCCCAGCCAGCAGCCGAGCAGCCTGTCCCGGTATTCGTCCCTGCCGAGCTGCATCTTCGCCATGATCCCGCCCAATCCTTCTGAGGTCAGCCTTGGGACTGCGCGCCCTCTTCCCGCGCCGGCCCGAAGACGTGCGTCTCATGTTCGCCCGTCCGGAGGTCGAAATCAATGAGCCGCTTGACCAGGTACTCGCTGCCGATGTTGAAGGCGTGGATGCGTCCGAACCGGCCGTCGTTCGGCCCGTGCCGGTGGCCGCAGAAGACGTAGCGCACCTTGGGGCAGTCCTCCAGCAGCCGGCCCAGCCGCTCCGAGCCCATGTAGGCCCGGCAGAACTCGTGCGCCGCGTCCGCCGGCCCGTAGAGCAGCCCCCGGAAGGCCACGTGGTGCAGGACCGCCACGACCGTCTCGACCCGCCCCTCGACCTCCCGGTAGTGCCGCAGCAGCCTGCGGACGCACCGGTCGGTGAACTCCGCGTCCGTCAGGTCCCAGTGGACGAAGCGTCCGTCGTTCCAGACGCAGACACCGGGCAGCTCCTTGCGCTCGTACTGCGCCAGTGGGACCGGCAGGTCGGGGTTGCGGAAGCTGTAGTCGTACCAGCCGATGCTGCCGATGAAGGCCGTCGCGCCGAGCGTGAGCGGGGCGGTGTCGAGGGCGTGGAAGCCGTGCTCGGCAGCGATCCGGGGCAGGACGTCGCGGTACTTCTCCAGGCTGTCGCCGTCGGTCGTCCAGAGGTCGTGATTGCCGGGGACGACCAGCTTGGCCCCGCCGAACCCGGCGAACAGGTCCAGGCAGGCTCCGTAGGACGCCGGGTCCGTCTCGCCCACGTCCCCAGCTATGGCGAACGCGTCCGCGCCCGAGTCGCAGACGAACCTGGCCAGCTCGAGAGTGCACTCGTCGCCCGGCGGCCGGGACCTGAAGTGCAGGTCGCCCGTCACCAGCATCCGGCCGGGGTCGCCGCTCACAGGCCCTCCCTTCCGGCGGCCGAGGATGGGCCTTCCAGCACCAGCGCCGCCGCGCCGAGCATCCCCGCGGCGTCGCCGAGCGCGCCGGGTACGATGCGCACGGCCGCTCGCGTGACGGCATTGACGTACTTCATCGTCTCCTCGAACATGGTCTCGTGGAACAGGTCCCAAGCCTTCACCATCGAGCCGCCGAGCACGACCAGGTCCGCGTCCAGTATGTTGCACAGGTAGATGATCGGCACGGCCAGGTCGCGGCCGTATTCCCGCCAGGCCAGCCGGGCGTCGGCGTCGCCCTCGCGTGCGAGCGACGCTATCTGTTCCGCCGTCGCGATGCGCTCGGTCAGCTTCCTGTAGTTGCGGGCCAGGCCGCGCCCGGAGACCTTTTCCTCGACGTGGTCTCCTTTATAGGGGGAGCACCATATCTCCGCCGCTGCGCCCCTCGGGCCGTTGAACAGCTCTCCGCCGATGACCAGGAAGCAGCCGAGCCCCGTGCCCAGCGTAAGGCCGCAGCAGACCTCGACGCCCGCCCCCGCGCCGAAGCGCGCCTCCGCCAGGCCGAGGCAGTTCGCGTCGTTGTTCAGGACCACGGGGCGGGCCAGCTCCTCTTTGAGTCGGGCGACCATGGGGAAGCCGAACAGCGAGGGCAGGTTGGCCGGCGTCAGGAGCACGCCTTCCGCCACGTCGAGCGGGGCGGGGGAGCCGACCCCGACGCCCTGGACGTCCGCCGGGTCCACCCCGGCCGCCTCCAGGGCCTGCCGCGCGGCGGCCACGATGTTGCCGAAGACTGCCTCGGTGTCCCTCTGTGCCTCCGTGGGAAGCCTCGCCTCCCCGAGGATGCCGCCGTCCGGCACCACCACGCCGGCGTGGATCTTGGTGCCCCCCAGGTCAATGCCCAGTGCTGGAGCCGCCCTCATTGCGTCCCTCCCGTTGCGTCGGATGTCTGCTGCTCGATCGCCGCCAGGTATGGCAGGTGCCTCCACCGGCCGTCGCAGTCGAGTCCGTAGCCGACCACGAAGGCGTCGGGTATCTCCAGGCCCACGTAGTCCACTTCGACCGCCGCCGCCCTCTCGCGTTGCTTGCCGAGCAGGACGCAGGTCTTCAGGCTGGCGGGGCGACACCGGGCCACCTCCCTCTGCAGGGCCGCCAGCGTGCGCCCGCTGTCCAGGACGCAGTCCAGCAGCAGCACGCGGCGCCCGGTCAGGCCCAGTTCGCAGACGTCGTCGAGTATCTCGATCTCCCGCTGCTGCGTGCCGCTGTAGCTGCGCGCCCTGACGAACTCGATCCCGAGCGGCATCGGCAGGCGCCGGATCAGGTCGGCCAGGAATATCACGGCGCCCTTGAGGACCGCGACAATCAGCAGCGTCTCCCCGGGCGGATGGTCCCGGGCGATCGCGTCCGCGAGCGCGCCGACGGCTGCCCGGATCTGCTCGGCGGAGGCGATGCGACGGCGCTGCTCTGCCATGGCGGGTTCCCCGTCCACTGTCTCTGAAGAGAGCGGGACAAGGCTACCAGAACTGCGGCGGACGGGCAAGGCGCGCGGAGCGGAAGGGACGACAGGGGCGCGTCAGGGGCTCACATCCAGGGGGCCTTCTCGTCCGCCTCGGCGGCGAACGGGTTCATCTGGTAGGTTATCAGGGCGGACCAGTTGTCCTCGGCGGCGGGGATGAACGTGACGTCCTGCACCTTGGATCCGTTCAGGTCCTCGAGCTTTCGGTTAACAAGCTGCACGAGCTCCGGCTGGCTGCGCGCCTCGACGCTCACGACGCGCGTTCCGTGCTTGCTGCGACTCTGGCTGTAGTGCGCCAGTTGCTGAAGGATCCCGTGGATCAGGTAGAGCCGGCTCAGGTACTTGTCGCGCAGTTCGTGGACGAGGGGGGAATACGAGTAGGGGTCGAAGATGCTCTCGAGGTCCTCTTCGTGCCCTCTCAACTCCTCGTACAACTCCTTGCGGAGCCGGGTCTCCATCGCGGCCAGTCTGCGGGCAAGATCCGTGGGATCGAGCGGCATGAAGGAATACACTCCGGATTGGTGTGTCCAACGCCAAAGTACATTATACGCGGGCGCGCCTTGGCTGTCAAACACGCCTTTCGCCGAAGGAATCCCGCGCGAGGTACTCCCCGGGCGTCGTGAAACGGATTCCGTCCGTCTCCGTCGCCGCCTGGAGCAGTTGTCGGAGGCGGGTCTCCGGCGCCTCAGGGCCGCGTCTGTTCAGCGGCTCGCCGTCCGCCGACACCACCAGGTGCCAGGGGTGCAGGGCGAACAGGAGCAGCCCGCCGCCGCATTCGCGCTTCGCCGCCGGGAGCAGGTCCAGGTAGTCCACCACGTCCCGATTGCCCTCGAAGAGCTGCCACAGGTAGCTGGAAACGGGCCTCCCGTCTCTGTCGCGCGCGCGGCAGAGGGCCAGTTCCCACACGCCCGTGCCGGGAAGACGGTAGGGCGTCAGGGGCCGGTCAGGGGACGGCTCCCGCGTGTGACTCGAATCATAGAGGTAACCCAGTTCGGCGAGCGCCGCGACCAGTTCGTCGGTCAGGCGGCAGTAGGGGGCCCGGAACCCCTCGGGGGCGCGCCCGAAGACGGAACGGAACGCCGCGCCGGCGCGTTCCAGGCGCGCCAGGGCCTCTGAGGCGTCGAGCCTGAGCCCACTTCCGCATCCGGCGAAGTCCTCGTGTGCGTAGCCGTGACACCCGTTCTCGACCAGGGGGTTGCGCAGGATGCTTGCGAGCAGGGGGGCGGCGTGGCCGCTGAACCACTCCAGGGCCCGCCCCTCCCAGAAGAACGCGGCCGGCAGCGACAGCGCCGTAAGGACCTCGACCAGCGCGCGCGTGCCCTCCGCGCAGGCGTCGAACTCGGCTTCGCCGCACGGGCTGACCGCATCCGGCCGGCCCGGTGCGGGGCGGTTGGCGTCCGCGTCCACGTCGGCGGTCAGGGCCACGAACAGCGGTTCGGCGCGATGCATGTTTCTCCCCCGGCACAGGGCCTTTGCATTGCGTATTCTATGTGGCACCGGGCCGCCGGGTCAAAAGCGCGCATGTTGACAACGGCGAGAGCTTGCGCCTACAATCGTACCGTTTGCACCCGAGACATCTCTGGCGATGGGAATATGGCTGATAAGATTGTCATTGTGGAGTCGAACGCCAAGGCCCGGACCATTGCGCGGTACCTGGGCAAGGGATACGTCGTGAAGGCATCGCGCGGACACGTGCGCGATCTTCCCGCGAAGAAGTTCGGCGTGGACGTGGGGAACGGTTTCGAGCCCACCTACGTCGTCCCGCCGGCCAGCCGGAAGATCGTCAGCGAGTTGCGCAAGGCCGCCGAGAAGGCGCAGGAAGTCTTCCTGGCGCCCGACCCCGACCGGGAGGGCGAGGCCATCGCGTGGCACCTGAAGCACGTGCTCGAGCTGCCGGACGAGAAAGCCAGGCGCGTGACCTTCAACGAGATCACGCGCGACGCCGTGCGTAAGGCCTTCGAGCACCCGCGGGAGATTGACCTCAACCTGGTGGACGCCCAGCAGGCCAGGCGCATCCTGGACCGCATCGTGGGCTACGAGCTCTCCCCGCTGATCAGCAGGAACGTGGTCCGCGGGCTGAGCGCCGGCCGCGTGCAGAGCGTCGCCCTCCGCCTGATCGTGGAGCGCGAGCGGGAGCGGCAGGCCTTCGAGCCGGAGGAGTACTGGGAGATCGTGGCCCTGCTCTGCCGGCTGGGGGGGCCGCCGGCCTTCGAGGCGAAGCTGCTGAAGATCGACGGCGAGGAGGCCCGCATCGGCTCCGAAGACGCGGCGCTCCGCCTCGTCGAGCAGCTCAGGGGGGAGAGGTACGCCGTCAGCGCCGTCAGCGACAGCGTGACGCAGTCCAGGGTCTGGCCGCCGTTCATCACCAGCACCATGCAGCGCGCGGCCAACACCCGGCTGGGCTTCAGCGCCGTGCAGACGATGCGCATCGCGCAGCGGCTCTACGAGGGCGTCGACATCGGCACGGAGACGGTCGGGCTCATCACGTACATGCGCACCGACTCGACGCGCGTCGCCTCGCAGGCGCTGGGGGCGTGTCGCGGATTCATCGAGGAGACCTGCGGCGCCGACTACTTGCCCGAGAAGCCGAACCGGTTCCGCAGCCCGAAAGGCGCCCAGGCCGCGCACGAGGCGATCCGCCCCACAGACGTGCGCCGCCGCCCGGAGGACCTGCGCAGTTGCCTGGACGCGCGGCAGCACAAGCTCTACGACCTGATCTGGCGGCGGTTCGTCGCCAGCCAGATGAAACCCGCCCGCTACAAGGTGAGGACGGCCGAGGTCCAGGCCGGCCCGGCGATGTTCCAGGCGCAGGGGCGCGAGATGATCTTTGACGGCAACACGCGTGTCCTCCGGCCCGGCCGGGAGGAGGAGGCCCAGATGCTGCCCGAACTCGAGGTGGGGCAGGAGCTCCGGCTGGAGAAGCTCGACCCGTCCCAGCACTTCACCCAGCCCCCGCCCGCCTATACCGAGGCGTCGCTGGTGCGCGAGCTGGAGAAGCAGGGCATCGGTCGCCCCAGCACCTACGCGCCGACCATCTCCACGCTGCTGAAGCGTCATTACGTGCGCCGCGTGCGCCGCGCCCTCCAGCCCAGCGACCTGGGCATGGTGGTTGCCGACCTGCTGGTGGAGCACTTCCCGCGCGAGATGGACGTCTCCTTCACCAGCAAGATGGAGGAGGAGCTGGACGAGGTGGAGGAGGGCAAGCGCGCGTGGCGGGGCATCCTCGAGGAGTTCTACGGCGATTTCAGCCGCGACCTGGAGCAGGCCAGGGAAAGAATGGAGGCCGCCGGCCGCGAAGAGGCGCCCGGTGTCAAGTGCGAGAAGTGCGGGCGCCCGATGCTCGTGCGCTTCAGCCGCAAGGGGGACAAGTTCCTGGGTTGCTCGGGCTTCCCCGAGTGCGACTACACGGTCAACCTGTCGTCCGGCGGCGGGGCCGAGGAGACCGAGTTCAGGTGCGACAAGTGCGGCGCCCCCATGCTGAAACGCATCGGGCGCCGCGGCCGCCCTTTCCTCGGGTGCTCGGCGTTTCCAGAATGCCGCAACATCATGGGCCTGGACGCCGACGGCAAGCCCGTGAAGCTGAAGGAGCGGACGACGACGCAGTTCTCCTGCCCGAAGTGCCGCGCGCCGATGCACCTGGAAGAGGGGGCCAGCGAGATGACCTGCGGCCGGTGCAGCAACCGGCTCCCCCTGCTGTCCGTGCAGGAGGCGCTGGAGAAGACGGAGCTCCCGGCCGACGCACTGCCGGCGTGCCCGAAGTGCGGCGCCCCCATGACCGTCAAGCAGAGCCGGCGTGGGGCGTTCCTGGGGTGCAGCAAGTATCCCGACTGCAGGGGAACCTCGCCCATGCCCAAGGACGCGCTGCCCGACGCGCAGCCGACCGTGGAGCGCTGCGAAAAGTGCGGCAGGCCGATGCTGCTGCGCTGGGGCAAGTTCGGCCGGTTCCTGGCGTGCAGCGGCTTCCCGCGCTGCCGCACGGCGTGGCAGTTTCCGGCCAACCCGAAGGACTGCCCTGGGGACGGCTGCACGGGCAAGCTCATCAAGAAGGTCTCCTCGGAAGGGGAGGCCTACTACGGCTGCACCCGTTATCCCGAGTGCGAGTACACGAAGCCGGCGCCGAAGCGCAAGGCGAAGGAATAGCCGCCGGGCGCCTATTGCGCCGCGTCGGCCGCGCGGATGATCAGCACATGGTCCGTGCGGCCCTGGCTGAACGAGCCGGCCCAGCGCACGTCCTCCACCAGCGAGAGCAGCTTGCCCAGCGCCTCCAGTTCGTGGCGCGCCGTGTCACGGGTCTTGCCGTTCTTCTCCGCGGCGTGTTGGACCAGGAAATCCCGGTGTTCCGCCAGCATAGACCGCAGTTGCCCGGCGCGCGCGAAGCCCCGCACGAAGACCGTGCCATCCGTCAGGTCCGCCTCCGGCCGGGGCCGGCGGGCGCTTGATGCCTCGATTATCCTCTCGGCCGCGTCCGCGGACGTTGTCAGGACGAGTTGGTTGTCCAGCAGGAAGAAGCTGGGGCTCAGGTTCTTCCACGGGCCGGGCTTTTCGACCCGCACGGTGCTGACCGTGGTCCCCGAGTGCTCCGCCTTTGTCAGCGACACGTCTTGCTTGCCGCTTGCCCGGGCGAAGTACACGACGGCGCCGACGATGCTCTCGATGGCCTCCGGGATGTGATCGGTCGAGCGCAGTCTAGCGACGAGGGCCACTGCCGGCGGCGTGCCGTGCCGGGCGCCGGGCAGCACGAACAGCGCCGCCTGGCCGCCGAGTTCATCGAAGAATTGCTCTCTGCTCTCTACCCCGCCGACCATCGCCACGATTCCCTCCAGCGCAGCCTCGGCGCGCACGCCCCCCGAGTCCATCGTCTCGACCAACACGTTCCAAGCCCCCTGGAGGTTGACGTTCCGCGCCACGGCGATGGCCGCTTCCGGCGGGACGGTGTCGAGGATGTCCAGTCCGGCGCCCGGCTCGGGAAGCAGCGCGTGGAGACGCGGCGGCAGGCGACCGTCCTTGTAGCTGACGCTCAGGTGGAGCCGGAGCGCGTCGTCGCCGGTCAGGGCGAGCGTCGCGAACTCCGCGGCGCCGAGCGTTTCCGCCAGGGCCGCCTTGAATGCCCGGCCGCCGGCTTTCCCGCGTGCAGGGCGGGGTTCGGACGCGGCGTCCTGCGCCACCTTCTCCGCGCAATGTTCGAGGAGCGCCCCGCCCACGTACGAGCATCCGACGGCGTTTCCGGGCACTGCCCTCGTGGCCTCTCGGTACTGTTCGGATGAACTGAGGGCCGGCGCGTCGCCCGCGATGACGTCGATAACGCGTTGCACGGCAGAGCGACTCTCGCTGACGGCCAGCACCCGGCCGGACAGCGCGTGGTAGCGCGTCTTCGTCCTGAGCGCGGCGATGTGAATCTCCGTGCCCTTGTAGTCGGCGCTGTCAAGGCCCGTCAACTCACCGGTCGCCCCCTCGACGCGCAGGAACTCCTCGACCGCGCCGCGGATCGATTGGGCCGTATCGCCCTCGGCGACCACCACGGCGGTCTCGTCAGGGAAAGCGGCGAGGGCGAACTCGCGCCCCAGAACGCGCAGCACGACGTCTTCCGCGTCCACGCCCTGGGCTTGCTCGAACTCCTTCACCGAGTTCTCCGCCTGCTGGATGCCCGCTGCCACGTCGGGCAGGAATGACGGGTCTCTCAGCTTGGCAGCCAGCGGGCCCGCCGCGAACTGCCCGTAATGCGCGCCCAGGTCGGTCACCTTGATGACCGCTGTGGCATCCGCGGGCAGGCAATCCTCGACGGCGGCGTGGGCTCCCGCGACCAGGACGCAGGACAGCATCGCCAGGACCGTCAGGGCCTTCAGGGTAGTCAGTGTGCTTCTCATGGTTCGTTCTCCTCCCTGTCTGGGGGTTGTGGGCGGCTCTTGCCGCCGAGGATTCTCTCCAGGGCCGAGCGGCCCCGTGTGACGTGGCGCAGCAGGGCCGCCGGGTCGGGCGGCTCGGGCAGGTCCGTACCGACCTCCCGCAGGTCGAGCAGGGGGGTCGTGCCCGCTCCCAGCGCCGCCCGGCCGACGCTGCACGTCGCGCCCCAGGCGGCCGCGGCTTCATCCCGCAGAGCCGTCGCGGACAGTTCGAACGCGAGCAGGACCGACTCCTCCGTCTGCTCCGTCGGCTCCGGCCGGGGCAGGAACAGGATGCCCGCCGCCAGCAGGACGGCTGCCGCGGCGGCCAGGGCGAGCACTCGGACGGGAAAGCGCCTTATCCGCCCCGCCCTGAGTCGCCTGCTCTCCTTCAGGCGGCCCAGGAAGGCCGGCGCGTCCACCTTTTCCGCTTCGGACTGGAGATAGCGGCGCACGGCCTCGTCGAGCACACGGTCGGTTTTCCTCTCATCTCTCATCGCAGCTCCCCCGGCAGGCGAGGGCCCAGTTTCTCCTTCAGGCGCGCGCGGCCGCGGTGGATCAGGACGCCGGCGTTGCCCGGGCTGACCTGGAGCATACCGGCGACCTCGGCCAGCGACCTGCCCATGGCCTTCAGCTCCACGGCGGCGCGCTGCATGGCGGGCAGGCGCTTGAGCTCGGCCTCGACTGCCGCCACGAGCTCCCGCGAGACCGCCACGTCCAGCGGGCCCACGCCCTGCGGCGAGGCCAGCTCGTCCACAAGGGCGACGCCCCCGGCGCGCTCCTCGTCGAGGCTGCGCAGTTCACGCCGGCGCGTCGCCTCGTTGATGCACGCGTTGGTGATGGAGGTGAACAAGAGCTTCTCTCCGTCCCTCAGCAGGTCGTACTCCTGATGGTCGAGCAGCCGCAGGAAGACGTCCTGCACGACGTCCTCCGCGCGGTCCGGCCGGCCCGTCAGGGTCCTTGCGTATGCGATGGCCCGGGGGGCGATGCGCATGATCCATTCCTCGAGCTCTCTGTGCGATGGTCCCAAGCTCCAGCTCCGCCTTGACCGCACCCGGTCTAATTACAAGAACACGTAACCCGCCCGGATTTTACACGCGAACCCCGGTGTCACAAAGGAAGCTTCGACGAGGGGGGCGTCCGCGGGGGCCGGCTCAGTAGCGGACGGAGAAATCGGTGAACTCGCCCGTGGCGTCCTGCCAGTCCAGGTCCACGTCCGTCACCCGGGCCAGACGTGGGCCGCGGTAGCACCAGGCAGCCATCCTCCGGACGCTGTCCCGCGGGCCCTCGAAGACGGCCTCGACCTTGCCGTCATAGCGGTTGCGCACCCATCCCGTCAGGCCCAGCGACCCGGCCATCTGGCGGGCGTGGGCGCGGAAGAACACGCCCTGCACGCGCCCGCCGATGACCACCTCGGCCCTGACGTTATCTGTCTCTGCCGTCACGATGGGCGTGTCCGGGAAGGCGTGGGCATCCGCCGGCGGCCCGGCCTTTACAGGCGGCCCGGGCGGACGTAGCATTGTACCGGCGTTCAGTGTAGCGGCGGGGCGGCCCGGCCGCAATCTGAATCGCGTCCTGTGGGAGGCGGTCATGGCGTCGGGCATGGCACGGCAGTGGGACGTCAACGACTTCGACTGCATAGCCGACGTTTACGACCAGCTCGTCTCGTGGGCGCCTTACAAGCGCTGGGTCGGCGCGTTGGAGAAGAAGTTGCGCGCGCGGGGGCTGAGGCGGGGCGACTGGATACTCGACGCCGCCTGCGGGACGGGCCTCTCGGCTGTGCCCTGGGCGAAGAAGGGCTACCGGGTCGTCGGCGCCGACGTCTCCGAGCCCATGCTCCAGGCGGCCCGGCGGCGTGCCAGCCGCGCCGGGCAGGCCGTCGAGTTCCTGCGCCAGGACGTGACCGACCTCCACCCGGGCCGCACGTTCCAACTGGCCGTCTGCATGCACAGCGGGCTGGACTACATCCTCGACGACGGGCGGCTCAGGCAGGCGTTCCGCTCGCTGCGCGGCTGCCTGGAAGCCGGCGGGCTCCTGGCGTTCGACAAGTGCCTGGACGTGCCGTCCTTCTACCGGGAGGACTACACCGAGTCGCGCACGATCCCGTCCGGCACGGCCGAGTTCCACTATCGCTGGGACCGGACGCGGCGGCTGATGGAGCAGCGCTGCGTAGTCAGCCGGACGGACGGGCCGGAGCCGCGGCGCACGGAGGTCATCTATCACCTGAAGGCCACACTGCCGGCCGACCTGGAGCAGTGGCTCGCCGAGGCCGGCTTCGAGGTGCTGGAACCGGTGGGGGAGTTCAGCGTGGCCGACCCGGGCATGGGCATCTTCCGGGCCGTTACGTGAGGCCCTCCACGAAGCGGGCGAGGCGTTCCAGGGCCTTTCCGATGTTCTCGCTCGACGTGGCGTAGTGGAAGCGCACGTAGCCTTCCGCCCCGAAGGCGGAGCCGGGCACCAGCGCGATCCGCGCGCCCTCCAGCAGCGCCTGGCAGAGCTGGAGGGTGTTCTCGATGCGCTTGCCGTCGCGGCTGCGGCCGATCAGGCCGGAGCAGTCCGGGAAGACGTAGAAGGCCCCCTGTGGCGCGGTGCACTCGATGCCGGGGATGCCGTTAAGGCCCTCGACCAGCAGCCCGCGCCGCTCGTCGTAGATTCCTCGCATCTCCTCGACGGCGTCCTGGGAGCCTGTCAGGGCCTCGACGCCGGCCTTCTGCGTCATGCTGTTGGGCGCGCTGGTCGAGTTGCTCTGGAGGCTCGCGGCGGCGCGGATCAACTCCGCCGGACCGGCTGCATAGCCCAGGCGCCAGCCGGTCATGGCGTAGGTCTTCGAGAGACCGTTGACCGTGATCGTCCGCTCGTGGGCCTCCTTGCTGAAGCCGGCAGGGCTGACGTGCTCGGCGTAGTCATAGATGAGCTTCTCGTAGATCTCGTCCGACATGATCCAGAGGCCGTGCTCCAGGGCCACCTCGACGGCCGCGCGCAGCTCGTCCGCCGTCAGGACCACGCCGCTGGGGTTACAGGGCGAGTTGAGCAGCAAGAGCTTGCTGCGGTCGGTCACGGCGTCCCGCAGCATGTCGGCGGTCAGCCTCAGGCCCGTCCCCGTGGTGTCGATCGGCACGGGGCGCGCCCCGCACATGAGCGCCTGGTCAGCGTAGCTCCCCCAGTACGGCGCGGGCAGCAGCACCTCGTCGCCCTCGTCCAGCAGGCAGAGCATGATCATGTAGAGGGCTTGCTTGGCGCCGTTGGAGACCAATATCTGCTCCGGCGCGTAGTCTAGCCCGTTGTCGGCCTTCAGCTTGCCGGCGATGGCGTGGCGCAGCTCCGGCATGCCGGCGGCGGGGGTGTACTTGGTGAAGCCGGACTGGATGGCCCGGTGGGCCGCCTGCTTGATGTTGTCGGGTGTGTCGAAGTCCGGCTCCCCGACGGCGAAGGAGATCACGTCCACGCCCTCGCTCATCATGCGCTTGGCCGTGGCGTTCAAGGAAAGGGTCGCCGACGGCTCGGCGCCCGCTGCTATTCTCGACAGCGACATGAACAGGCCCCCCGTTGGTAATGGCTCGCCCGGCGCCGGCCGGCCTCAGCCGCGCTCCTGCTCGATTCTGCCCTGGTAGCCGCTGGCCACGTACGCCTCGACGGGGTCCGGCTGGAGCCCCTTCTCCAGCCTGGCCATCCAGAGGATGGGCCGCACGTCCGTCAGGAAGGCGTCCAGGAAGGCGCGGTTGGCGCGCATGATCTCTTGAGCGTCCTGAAGCTCCCGAAGACCCGGCAGGTCCAGGACCAGCGCCTTCGCCAGTGAGACCTGAAGCGAGTCGATGCTGTGCAGCACCGCCAGGATGCGGTTCTCCAGCGACGAGCACTGGTCTATCATGTAGGCCCAGTCGCGCGACGGGTCCCCGGAGCAGACGACGCCCCCCTGGACCAGCTCGCAGAAGATGGCGTACATGGACAGGTTGGGCTCGAGCGAGTGGTCGTCGTCGGCGGCGTAGCGGGTGTTGAAGTGGAACCCGCCGCGGCGCCCCGTGCCGATGAGCCGGGCGACGATCTGCGCCACGTTCACGCCGAATGGGTGGTGTCCCATGTCCACCAGGACGCCGGCCCTCTCGCCCAGGGCGTCCGCCATGTCCATGGCGGTGCCCCAGTCCGGGATCGCCGTGCTGTACGTGCCGGGCTCGAAGAGCTTGTACTCGATCAGGTGGATCACGTCGTCCGAGGCCGTCCGGTAAACCTCCTCGAAGGCGTCGCGGACCAGCTTCTCCTGCCCCCACAGGTCGCGCTGCCCCGGGTAGTTGGTGCCGTCGGGCAGCCAGTAGGTCACCAGCCCGTGCGAGTGCTCGTGCGCGACCTCGCAGGAGACCATGCAGTGGTCTATGAGCATCCGCCGCACTTCGGGCAGGGGGGAGCTGAGACTGCCGTAGTGCGTGCCCTTCAGGAAGAACGTGGGGTTGACGGCGCCGAAGTCGATCCCCAGCCCGCGGGCGAACTCGCGCGGCTCGGCGAACATGCCCGCCTCCACGTCGGCGAACGCCACCTCCTCAGGCTTGTCCCAGCCGACGTGGATGGCCACGCGCGGCGCCGCGCCGGTCAGTTCGTGCACGAACGCCGCGTCCCGCAGCTTCGAGCGGAAGTCCCGCGCGGGGCCCGGGGGCATGTAGTCCCCGAACCGTCCCCCGCCGAACTCGCCGAAGACCCACGAGGGCACCTCCACCTCGAACCCCGCGACCTTCTGTTTGACCTGGTCCACGTCGATTCCCCGGTCGGCCAGGTCCTCGCCCAGAACCCGGTATCGTTCGCTGATTCGCTCCTCGGACAGCCTCGACATGTTCCACCTCCCACGACTCAGTTCGATGGCACGGGCTGCTTGCGGCAGACCCCGCGCTCCCGTTCCTCCCTCGGGGTAGCGCCGGGCGTCTCGCCCGGCGTTGGCCCGCCCCGCCCCCCGGCGGGACGCCGGGGGCTACCCCGGGGAAGCTGCTGCGGGGCAGGCACAGTTTACAGTACCTGCTCGCCGACGCAAGAGAAGCGGGCGTAGGGTTTGCGCAACCCGGCGGCGCGGGCTAAAATAGCGCCCTGTTCAGCGTCCCCGGGGGGAGGAATATGGGCAAGAGCAACGTCCTGACCGTGCAGGAAGTCCTGCCCGGCTACCAGATCGGCAAGAGCCTGGGTACGGGCGCGCGAACCCGCATATACGAGGTCAAGCGCAAGAGCGACGGCCGGCTCTTCGCCGCCAAGTTCATCCCCGTCCGCGACCAGGAGGACCTGCGCGTCATAGGCCACCTGGAGAACGAGTACGGCGTGCTCAAGGCCATCCAGGAGGTCCGCACCAGCGGCGTGCAGATCGCCGTCCGCGTCGAGGAGTTCAAGAAGGTCAAGAAGCTCTTCAAGGTCCTCGCCGCATACCTCATGATGGAGCGGCTGGTAGGGGAGCCGCTATTCGAGAAGCACGACTACGACCTGGAGCAGACGCTCACCATCTTCCGCCAGGTCTGCCTGGGCCTGGAGAACACCCACAAGGCCGGCTACGTCCACGCGGACCTGAAGCCGCAGAACATCCTGGTCGGCGAGTTCCTGGACGTGAAGCTGATTGACTTCGGGTTCGCCGCCCCCGTCGGCCACAAGCTGACCTCGTTCAAGGGCACCTTCGGTTACCTGGCGCCCGAGCAGGCCGGAGGGCGGTTGAGCGAGAAGACGGACGTCTTCAACCTCGGCGCGGCGATGTACTGGATCCTGACCGGACAGAACATTCCGTCCATCATGCCCGGCGAGCACGAACAGCGCGGCTTCGTGCCCGACGCACAGGTTCGCATCCCGCCCCTGACCCAGGTGAACCCGGACATCCCGGACGAACTCTCCAAGATGGTCCTGAAGTGCCTTGCCTTCAAGGAGCACGACCGGCCGAGTGTCACGGAGTTCAAGCGGTACCTTCACGGGCTGCAGATGCGCCTCGATCTCGGGGCGGTCTGACACGCCCACGGCGGGACCGGGAGGCCGGATGGCCGCGCCCGTCTCGCCGTGACGCAGGAGCGTCCGGTTCCCCGCCAGAATGACACCGGGCCGGGCTCTCAGCGCCCGCGCCCCCCTCCCGGCCAGAATGATACCGCGCCGACGTCATCTGGCGCTACGACATCGTGGGAGAGTTCGGCGTTCACGCCCACGACGGCCACGCCTGCACGACCCTCGTCCAGGGCGACTACGTCTGGACCACCACGAGCCACTCCGAGGGCGTACTCCCAAACCTCCACGACCCCGCCCAGAAGAAGGACTACGTCCGCCCCAAGGGCCTGCGTCCCAACCTCCTCGTGCTCGACAAGCTCACCGGCAGGCTCGTCGCCAGGGACGACCTGGCCATCCCGCAGGTCTTCCACGGGCAGTGGAGTTCGCCGTCCATGGGCCAAGTGGACGGCCGGACGCTGATCTTCTGGGGGGACGGATACGGCGTGCTCCACGCCTTCGAGCCGCCTCCTCCGCTCCCACCGGGAGCCAGCGGGAGTCATCTCCCCCTCCCGCCGGGAGCCAGCGGGAATCACCTCCCCCTCCCACCGGGA